>JBIKII010000137.1:0-8958 GCA_044361705.1 Caulobacter sp. | reverse complement strand
CAGGCGGTGGAATAGGGCGGCGGCGACCAGGGCGGCGGGAATCGAGGCGGCCCAGATCGTCCAGTCGAGCCAGAGCGGCAGGCCGACGCCCTCGCGCAGCGCGCCCAGGGCGCCGAACCAGATCAGGCCGGTCAGCGAATGGGTGATGAACAGCGCGAAGGACAGCTTGGCCCCCGCCTCGATGATCGCCGAAGGCTTCGCCACCGGCAGCCGGCCGAAGGACATGACGATTGCGGCGATGGCGACGATGCTGGGCAGGTCGAAGCGGCCGGCGACCTGCAGCAACGCCAGGACCAGCAGCGACAGCACCGCCATGACCCGCGCCAGCGGCGCCGACAGCCGGCCCTGCTCGACGATCCGCGCGATACAGACGCCCAGCAGGAACAGCGGCGCGGCCCGCACCACGCCCAGGTGGAAGTTCAGATCGTAGATGGGGTGGTCCAGCAACGCCACGCAGAGCAGGTCGCCGATGATCACGCTGAGCAGGCCCAGCGACAGCAGGGCCGAGGTGCTCTTCAACCGGCTGATCCACAGCCAGGCCAGCGGGAAGGCCGCGTAGCAGACCAGCAGCGCCGACAGCGACCAGCTCTGGTGGTTCCAGCCGCCGCCGCCTTCGACGCCCCAGGCCTGCACCATCAGCACCTGCATCAGCATGGCGGTGGCGGTGAAGTTCTCCGGATTGTCGGGATGGAATCCCACCGCCGTAGCGGCCGCGACCACCATCGCCAGGCCGGCCAGCACGACCAGCTGCCCCGGCCAGATCCGCGCGAGGCGCTTCTGCAGGAAGCTGAACAGCCCGATCCGTCCGCCGAGGATCTGCGCCCCGTAGGCCCGACCCAGCACGAAGCCCGACAGGATCAGGAAGAAGTCGGTGGCCAGATAGCCGCGCGCAAACACAGGGTGCAGCGCCTCCAGCGCCACCGGCGCCTCGGTCCCGAAATGGTAGAGCACGATCAGCAGCGCCGCCATGAACCGAAGGGCGTCGAGCGCGCCGCCGCGTCCCGCCGGGTCGGCGGGCGTCATGGATTGGGACAGGTCTCGCGTCACGGGCGATTCTCCGGGCTGTTCGGAGTCGGCGTTGCAATCGCGGGACCGTCGCCCATCTGTAACCGAGTATGTATCAGAACGGATGTCGCCCCTCATGACCGCCGCCCGGATGCCCGTCCTGTTCCTCGGCCACGGCTCGCCGATGAACGCCATCGAGGACAACGCCTGGCGGCGCGGCTGGGCTGAGGCCGCCCGGCGGCTGCCGCGGCCGAAGGCCATCCTCTGCATCTCCGCCCACTGGGAGACGCGGGGCGCCTCGGCGGTCTCGGCCTCGCCTGCGCCTGAAACCATCCATGACTTCGGCGGCTTTCCGCAGGCGCTGTTCGACGTCCGCTACCCCGCCCCCGGCGATCCGGCGCTGGCCGTCCGGGTGGCCGAGCTGCTGGCCCCCGACCCGGTGGTTCAGCATCCCACGCGTGGCCTCGACCACGGCGCCTGGAGCGTGCTGCTGCCGATGTATCCGGACGCCGATGTGCCGGTGGTGCAGCTCAGCCTCGACCGCGCGCGGCCGAACGCCTGGCACCATGAGGCCGGCCGTCGCCTCGCCCCGCTGCGCGACGAGGGCGTGCTGATCCTCGGCAGCGGCGACATCGTCCACAATCTGCGCGACGTCGACTGGCGGAGCGGCGCGACGCCGGCCTGGGCCCCGCGCTTCAACGCGACTGCAAAGGCGCTGATCGCGGCCCGCAACCATGGTCCGCTGATCGATTTCGAGGCGCTGGGTCCGGACGCGGCGATGTCGATCAACAGCGCCGAGCACTATCTGCCGCTGCTCTACGTGCTGGGCGCCGCCGCGGACGACGACGCCATCGGCTGGTTCAATGACGACGTCTTCGCCGGGATCTCGATGACGTCGGTGGTGATGGGGTAGCGCCCCTACGCCATCGCCACCGTCATCCGCGTCGCCGCCGTCTGCGCAGCCGCGACCCGGGCAGCCATCATCGTGGCGTTGAACGCCTGGATGCGGGCCAGCACCTCCGGCGGGGCGGTCTCCGGGCGTCCGGCGTTGAACGGCGGGGCCGGGGCGTACTCCAGGGCCAGCTGCAGGCCCTGGGCGTAGTCGTCGCCCGCGATCTCGGCGACCAGGGTCAGGGCGAAATCGATACCCGCCGTCACCCCGCCGCCGGTGAAGTAGCGGCCGTCACGCACCACGCGCGCCGGGTCCGGAATGGCGCCGAACAGCGCCAGCTGGTCGCGCCAGGCCCAGTGGCAGGCCGCCCGCCGCCCGGTCAGCAGTCCTGCCGCCGCCAGGATCAGAGAGCCGGTGCAGACGCTGGTCACCCAGGTCGCGCCCTCCGCCAGCCGCCGGATCTGGGCCATAAAGGTCTCGTCCAGCATGGCCTCGGCCGTGCCGAAGCCGCCGGGCACGCAGAGGATGTCGCAGCGCGCGATGTCGGCATAGGGTGTCAGCCCGGCGAAGGTCAGGCCGTCGGCCTCCATCTGGCCGCCCTCGACGCTGGCCACCGTCACCCTCGCGCCGGGCAGGCGCTGCAGGAGCTGGTGCGGACCGGTGAAGTCCAGATGGGTGACGCCCGGATAGAGGGCGAAGACGATATGGATCTCGGGCGCGGACATGGGGAGGCCTCCTGTTGACGGCCGCACCATCGCAGGCCTAGGGTCTGGCGCAAATGACAAGGTTCCCTCGTTTTCCGCCATGCGCACAGTCGGCGTCCTGATCTTCCCGGAATTCCAGCTTCTCGACGTCGCGGGCCCTGTCGCCGCGTTCGAGATCGCCGCGCGCTATGTGCCAGGCGCCTACGCAATCCGCGTGCTGGCAAGGGATGGCGGCCTGGTCGCCAGCTCCAGCGGCGCGCGGATGTATGCGGAAGCCTTCGCCGACGCGCCCCGGCTGGACACCCTGATGATCTCCGGCGGCGAGGGCACGCGCACCCCGGCCATCTGCGGGGCGACGCTGGACTTCGTGCGCGGCTGTGCGACGAGCGCGCGAAGGATCAGCAGCGTCTGCTCCGGCGCCTACGTGCTGGCCCAGGCCGGGCTGCTGGACGGACGGCGGGCGACCACCCACTGGCGGCGCACCGCCGACTTCGCGCGGCGCTACCCGAAGGTGCGGCTGGAGCCGGACCGCATCCATGTGCGCGACGGCGAGGTCTGGACCAGCGCCGGGATCACCGCCGGCATCGACCTGGCCCTGGCCATGATCGCCGCCGACCTCGGCGAGGACATCGCCCGCAAGACCGCCCAGGAGCTGGTGGTCTATCACCGTCGCCCCGGCGGCCAGTCCCAGTTCTCGGCCCTGCTGGAGCTGGACGCGGGCGCGCGCTTCGACGGCCTGCTGGCCTGGGCCCGCGAGAACCTGCGCGAGCCGCTGACCGTCGAACAGCTGGCCGGCCGCGCGGGGATGAGTGAGCGCAACTTCGCCCGCGCCTTCGCCGCCGCATGCGGGACCACCCCGGCCAAGGCCGTCGAGCGCCTGCGCGTCGAGGCCGCCCGCGCCCTGCTCGACGCCCAGCCGCTGCAGGTCGAGGATGTGGCGCTGGAGACCGGCTTCGGCGACCAGGAACGCATGCGCCGCGCCTTCATCCGCGCCTTCGGGCTACCGCCACAGGCGCTGCGGCGCGGGGGGAAGGCGGCGTGACGTTCCTCTCCCGTTTGGGAGAGGAAGCCGGTAGCCCCTTCACCGCACTTGGCTGACGTAGCGCGAGGGGCGTAAGGCGTTCTCAGGGAGAAATCCATGAAGCTCGATTCAAGCATTTCGGCCGTCGTCACCGGCGGCGCTTCCGGCCTCGGGGCCGCCACCGCCCGCCGCCTGGCCGCCGACGGCGTCAAGGTCGCCATCTTCGACCTGAACGAGGAGCTCGGCGAGGCCCTCGCCAAAGAGCTCGGCGGCGTGTTCTGCAAGGTCAACGTCGCCTCCAGCGAGGAAGTCGACGCCGGCTTCGCCAAGGCCCGCGCGGCCATCGGCCAGGAGCGCATTCTCGTGAACTGCGCCGGCGTCGGCGGCGGAGCCAAGACCGTGTCGCGCGACAAGCAGACCGGCGAGATCAAGGAATACCCGCTCGATAACTTCGAGCGCATCGTCCAGATCAACCTGATCGGCACCTTCCGCTGCATCACCAAGAGCGCGGCCGGCATGCTGACGCTGGAGCCGATGGAAGACGGCGAGCGCGGCGCGATCGTCAACACCGCCTCGGTCGCGGCCGAGGACGGCCAGATCGGCCAGGTGGCCTACACCGCTTCCAAGGCCGGCATCGTCGGCATGACCCTGGTCGTCGCCCGCGACCTGGCCAGCGAGTCGATCCGCGTGAACACCATCCTGCCGGGCATCTTCGACACCCCGCTGCTGGGCCGCGCACCAGAGCATGTGAAGGCCGGCCTGGCCGCCCAGGTGCCCAACCCGCGCCGGCTCGGCCTGCCCGAGGAGTACGCCCACCTGGCGCACACCATGATCACCAACGGTTACTTCAACGGCGAGGACGTCCGTCTCGACGGCGCCATTCGCATGACCCCCCGCTGACCGCCGAAAGCGACCGGCCAAAGCAGAAGACGCAAGGAAACTCCGACATGAGCGAAGCCTGGATCATCGACGCCGTCCGCACCCCGCGCGGCGTGGGCAAGTACGGCAAGGGCGCCCTCCACGAAATTCACCCGCAGCAGCTGGGCGCCACGGTGCTGAAGGCGCTGGCCGAGCGCAACAAGATCAACACCGCCGAAGTCGACGACGTCATCTGGGGCACCAGCTCCCAGCGCGGCCCGGCCGCGGGCGACCTCGGCCGCATGTCGGCGCTGGACGCCGGCTATGACATCAAGTCCAGCGGCGTGACCCTGGACCGCTTCTGCGGCTCGGGCATCACCACGGTGAACTTCGCCGCCTCGACCATCATGGCCGGCATGTCCGACATGGTCGTGGCCGGCGGCTGCGAAATGATGTCGATGCCGAACCGCCGCTCGCCGGAAGACGGCCCGGTGACCATGGACCAGGGCAACCTGCGCCTGCGCGCCAGGCATCCCCAATCGCACCAGGGCATCTGCGCCGACGCCATCGCCACGCTGGAAGGCATCAGCCGCGAGGCGCTCGACGCCCTGGCCCTGGTCAGCCAGCAGCGCGCCGCCGTCGCCATCGCCGAGAACCGCTTCGCCAAGAGCCTGATCCCCGTCTACAAGGAAGACGGGACCCTGGCCCTCGACCACGAGGAGTTCCCCCGTCCGCAGACGACCGCCGAAGGCCTCGCCTCGCTGAAGCCGTCGTTCGAAGCCATGGCCGACATCCCGCTCGACAAGGAAGGCACCACCTTCCGCAAGCTGATCCTCGCGGTCTATCCGGAGCTGGAGATGCAGTTCTTCCACCACGCCGGCAACAGCTCGGGCGTCGTGGACGGCTCGGCGGCCCTGCTGCTGGCCTCGCCGGCCTACGCCAAGTCCAACGGCCTGACGCCGCGCGCCCGCGTGGTGGCCATGGCCAACATGGGTGACAGCCCCACGCTGATGCTCAACGCCCCGGTTCCGGCGGCCCGCAAGGTGCTGGCCAAGGCCGGCCTGAGCGTCGACGACATCGACCTGTGGGAAATCAACGAAGCCTTCGCCGTCGTGGCCGAGAAGTTCATCCGCGACCTGGGCCTCGACCGCAGCAAGGTCAACGTCAACGGCGGCGCCATGGCGCTGGGCCACCCGATCGGCGCCACCGGCTCGATCCTGATCGGCACCATGGTCGACGAGCTGGAACGCCAGGGCAAGCGCTACGGCCTGATCACCATGTGCGCCGCCGGCGGCATGGCTCCGGCCATCATCATCGAGCGCATGTAAGCTCGGCGATCCGCTGAACTGAGTTGAGAGAGGCCGTCGGCGCGAGAGCGTCGGCGGCCTTTTTCATTGGGGACTTGAGCCCTGCCGACCACCCATCCGTCATGGCCCGACCTGTTCGGGCCACCCATGAACACCGCGGTCGCCGTGCGTTCTTCGACACGCGCCTTCGGCGCTGCCCAGCATGACTATCGTGGGCAGCGTTCCAGCCTGATCATCCGCGTAGCGGCGTGTCGAAGGACGCAATGCCCCCCTACCCCTCCTTCTCCCCCAGCGCCGCCACCTGGCCGCGCAGGGTTTCCAGGATCTCGGTGTTGGAGCGCAGCAGGTCCATGAGCTGCTGGTCGCGGACGGCGTCCAGCTTGTCGTGCAGGCGCATGATCTCCAGCTCGGCGCGCAGGTTGACGAGGTAGTCGTGCTCGGCCCCCTCGCGGTCCTTCGCCGCCTGGCGGTTCTGGCTCATCATGATCACCGGCGCCTGGATGGCGGCCAGCGTCGAGAGCATCAGGTTGAGGAAGATGAACGGGTAGGGATCGAAGGCCCGCGTGGCCAGGGCCAGGTTCAGACCCATCCAGCCGGCCAGCACCACCCCGAAGGCGATGATGAAGCCCCAGGAGCCGCCGATCGCCGCGACCCGGTCGGCCAGGCGGTCGCCGAAGCTGGCCCCTTCGCCCTTCACATGCCGCCCCGCGGCGGTCGGGGCCTTGTCGACCATCATGTCGATGACGCTGCGCTTGACCGGCGGCAGGGCCTCGTAGGGCATATCGAGAAGCTGGCGGGCGAGGGCGTCGCGGCGGCTGTCGGTCATCGGCGGGCTGGTCCTGGCGCAATCGGTCGGAGATGACGCTGCGTCGTGCTTGACCGGCAAGCGCGATCCGCCGTCTCATCGCCGCAACAATAGAGACAGGGACGAACGGAATGAACGGGGCGAACGGCCGCAAGGCGATCTTCATCACGGGTGCGGCCAGCGGCATCGGCCTTGCGGCCGCGAAGCGGTTCGCCAGGGAGGGCTGGTTCGTCGGGCTGTCAGACATCGACGCGGCGGGGCTGAAGGCGGCGCAGGCGGCGCTGGGCGCCGACAACGCCAGCACCCATGCGCTGGACGTCCGCGACCGCCAGGCCTGGGACAATGCGCTCGGGGAGTTCGGCAAGGCGTCGGGCGGGCGGATGGACGTGCTGCTCAACAACGCCGGCATCGCCAACTACGGCTTCTTCGAGGACCAGACCGACGACGAGGCTGACCGGCAGATCGACATCAACGTCAAGGGCGTGGTCAACGGGTCCCGCGCCGGCCTGCCGCTGCTGAAGGCGACGCCGGGCTCGACCCTGATCAACGTCGCCTCCTGCGCCGGGCTGTTCGGGGCCCCGAAGATGGCGGTCTACTGCGCCACCAAGTTCGCGGTGCGCGGGCTGTCCGAGGCGCTGGACGCGGAGTGGTCGCGGCACGGCATCGCCGTGCGCTGCATCATGCCCTGGTTCGTCGACACCCCGATCCTGCAGGCCGGGTCACAGGGCTCCAACGAGAAGATCGCCGACAGCATCCGGGCCGGCGGCTCGGAGGTCTACACCGTCGAGGAGGCGTCGGAAGTGATCTGGCAGGCCGCCCAGCCGACGACGACCGAGCTGCATCATGTCGTCGGCAAGGCGGGCAAGCGGCTGCGCTTCGTCGCCCGCTTCATGCCGGGCACGGTCAGGAAGCAGCTGCGCTCGGCTGTAGGGGCTTCGTAGAGGCCTCGGCTTCCGCCTTCGGGGCCTTGGCCGGCTTGGACGCGGGCGTCGGCGCCGAGGCGGGCTCGGCCGGCTTGTGGGCCGGGCCGCCCATGCCGCCCGTGGCGTCGCCGTCCAGCGTGAGGGTCGGCGCGGCGGTCGCCGTGGCGGCGATGAAGACCACCTCGTCCGACTGCTTCAGGCTGGCGTAGGGGACCGGCTCGCCGGGGACCGCGCCGGCGAACAGCGGCCGGTCGCCGATCTGCGGGCCCGAGCGTTCCGGGTCGCGGTCGAAGGCGTCCGGCGCGCCGGGACGACCGCCGAAGCGGTAGAAGACGTGCAGGCCGACCTGGCCGACCTTGATCAGGCGCGGACCCCAGCTGGGCGAGACATAGATGGTGTGGAAGTGGGTGGCGTTGCCGACCTGCGCCATCACGCCGCCCGACAGCGCCTTGGTGGCGACGCGCGCGGCGCGGGCCCAGGCGCCGGCGTCGCGGCGCTTCCGCATCGAGCCGTCGCAGGCGAAGCTGAACTGGCAGGTCCCGCCGCCGTAGGCGCGCTGGTAGACGACGCCGCAGATAGTCTTGGGATAGGCCGGATGGCGCGCGCGGTTGAGCACCACCTGGGCCACGGCCGCCTGGCCGGCCGGGGTTTCGCCGCGGGCCTCGTAATAGACGGCCTCGGTCAGGCACTCCAGGTCGCGCGAGGCGTCCAGCGCGCCGTCGAGGCGGAACGGACGGGCGGCGGGCGAGCCGGGGCCGGTGATGAAGTTGGTCCGGAGCATCAGCCCCTGGGTCTGGCCCGGGCCGGCGTCGCGGCGCTCGAGGCGGGCGGCGAACAGGGCGGCCTGACGGTCCCGCTGCGCGCCGCCGGCGCTGGTGAAGGGGTCGTGACGGCGGGCGATGGCCAGCGCCGAGTCGTCCATCCGGTCCACGACCCGCTGGAGATCCTGTTCCGCGTAGCCGCCCGAGGCGACGTCCGCGAGCTCGGAGACACGGGCGTGCGTTGAAGCCGCCTGAGCGTAGCCGCCCGCCAGATAGGCGCCGCCGAGAATGCCGCCGAGGCCTGCGCCAAGGACGGTTCCGGTCAATACGACGCTGACCAGCGCGCGCGCTTTCGCACGCGTCTGCGAGAGGAAAAACAACGGATCCGTGTCCTGTGCGGCGAGCGCGTCCCGCGCCCCGACTCAACGCCCGAAAGACCCCTGAAACGCATTCTAAGAGGGTCGCCCGGACGGGATTTCGGCCTGTTCACGAAAAGCCGAAGTCCGCCTTGTACCGCGCTATATGGCGCAAATGTGGCCGATTCGCAAGTTCATGCTGCAGTGCAGCAAGGATTGCCCGCCCGGCGCGGGGCGAGATTCACGATGAATCCTTGAGAGTCAGGGACTTGCGCCGAACACGACTCACCAGTGCTTCACCGCAGCAATTCCTCACCCGCGAGACC
>JBIKII010000018.1:0-29632 GCA_044361705.1 Caulobacter sp. | reverse complement strand
AGGGGCCGGTCTATATGGTCTCGGTGACCGGCGCGAAGATGTACGGTCTCAACGACCGCTCGGCCACCCAGCCCGATCGCGTGGCAGAGGACACCAGCCTGTTCCAGATCATCGACCTGGAAGAGAACCGGCTGAAGCTGCGCAGCTACCTGGCCAACGGCGACCTCTACGACGGCTTCGACCTGGTCCGGCGCCCGGATGGCGCGAAGCTGCTCGAGGAACTGCCCGACGATCTGCCGCGCATCCGCCGCTGCACCGCCGGCGTCGGCCCCGACGGCCTGCCTTGCACGGCAGCCCCCAAGGACTGAGCCGGGCTCGAAGCGATCGGGGACACGCACTGAAGTGCATGTCCCCATGCCTCACACCCCCTGCAGCACCTCGGCCAGCAGCCGGCCCTCCGCCGCGCGGCTCGACCCCGCCCGCCAGGCGACGACGATCTCGCGGCTGGGGTGTTCGGCCTGGAGGGGGCGGGTGGTGACGTTGACGTGCTCGGTCAGGCCGGCGTTGACCGCCATGGCGGGCAGGAAGGAGACACCCAGGCCCGAGCCGACCATCTGCACCAGGGTCGGCAGGGAGGTGGCGGCGAAGGTCGCCTCGTCCGTCGACCGCGGCGGCTCCAGCCCGCAGGCGGCCAGGGCGTGGTCGCGCAGGCAGTGGCCATCCTCGAGCAGGATCAGGTCCTTGGGCGCCAGGCTTTCGGGATTGATGCGGTTGGATTTGCCTAGGATCGGATGCCCGTCCGGCACGGCGGCCAGCAGTTCATCGTCGGCGACATGGGCCCAGTTCAGGCCGGCCATGTCGTAGGGCAGGGCGATCAGGGCCGCGTCCAGGCCGCCGGCCCGCAGGGCGGTGATCAGCCGGTGGGTCAGGTCCTCGCGCAGGAACAGCCGCAGCTTGGGAAAGGTCGCGCGCAGCACCGGCAGGGCCCGGGGCAGCAGGAACGGGGCGATGGTCGGGATGACGCCCAGCCGGAAGCGGCCGCTCAGCGGCTGTCCGGCGCCCTGAGCAGCCTGTACCAGATCCTCGGCCTGGTCGAGGATGACGCGGGCGCGGCGGACGGCCTCCTCGCCGGCGGCGGTCAGGATGACGCCCGAGCGCGCGCGGTCGACGACCGGCGCCCCGAGGATCTTCTCCAGCTCGGCGATGCCGGCCGACAGGGTCGGCTGGGTGACGTGCGCGGCCTCGGCCGCCCGGCTGAACGAGCCGTGGTCGGAGAGGAGCCGCAGGTACTGGAGCTGTCGCAGGGTGGGGAGCATGGCCGGAGGATAGACCCCGGTGCGGGTGGCGGCAATGATCGGCTCTATCGATCCGGAAAGAAACATCGATTGGATTTGTAGTCGGTCGTGACCTATCTCTCTTGCTGTCCGTCGCAAACACAGCGCCGATCTGGACGAAGCACGCGGCCCACGCCCCCCCCCCCGGGAGCCTGCGTGACCCGGGAGCTCCTCGGCCCCATCTCCCCCCCAGCCAGGGCGAGGAGCTCCCGGCCTTCCTCGCTATTGGAACCTCGGCTCCCCATATGGGTTAGGACGTGATGGTCGCCGTCGAGAGTGAACCGCCCAGGCGGTCGAACTGCTCCGGCCTGGCGGCCCCCGAGACCTGCCCGACATGCTTTGGACTTTTGGAATCTCTCTCGCCTGCCTGGTCGCCGCCGCGCTTCTGATCCCGGTCGTGACCTTCTTCTTCCCGGAAGCGCAGCAGCTGCGCACCGCCCGCGCGCCGACGCCGCCGCCCGCGCCGGAGGCGTAGCCCGCCGCTACGGCCTGGCCGAGCCGGTCTCCACGTAGCGTTTGAAGCGCGTCAGCTGGCCGCCGATCACCCGGTCAAACACCGGCGCGGTCGCGACCATCTCCGGGCGCAGGCCGCCGAGATTGTAGGTCTGCACCACTTCCGTCCCGCCCTCGACCGCCTTCAGCGTGAAGGTCAGGGCGCCGGAGGGGCCGTCGTCCTGCAGCGGCCCGAAGGCGCCGTGCATGCGCAGCATCCGCCCCGGCCAGGCCAGCACCACCTCGCCATGCTTGACCCCGCCGCCGGCGGGCAACGCCTCGCAGAAGCAGGCGCCCGGCGCGAGCGTGACCGTCATGTTGCCCGCGTCGCCGCTGTAGGTGTGATCGCTGTCCCACCACTTTCCGATGTCGCCCAGGGCCGCATAGACCCTGTCCGGCGGCGCGGCGATGGTGACCCTGTTCTCGAGCCGGACGCCGGCCTCCCAGGTCGACTTCACCTCGGCCACAGCGGGTCCGGCGGTCAGCGACAAATTGGCCAGAGCGGCCAGAACGGCAAGCCTCTTCATGACGCACTCCCCGTGTTCAGGCGGCGAGGGAACCATGGCTTGATTGGCCGTTCAAGAGAGGGCTGAGCCCAACCTCACGCCGCCTCGAAGGCCAGCGGTTCGCCCCAGAACGCAGCGACGAGGCCGTTCTGCGGGCCGGGCGTCCCGGTGGTCAGGAAGCGGCGTCCGCCGGAGGTCCCCAGATCGTACTCCGGATGACGCTCGAAGTAGCGGGCCAGGGCGTCGGCGGTGGAGTCCGGCTGGTGGATCAGGGGCGTGCCCGGCGGCAGCGCTTCGCGGAACAGGTCTGCGACGATCTCGTAGTGGGTGCAGCCCAGGATGGCGCGGTCCGGGTGGCGGCCGATCCGGCGGCGCAGCGCGTCGACATGGCCGGCGATCTCGGCGGCCAGCACCGTGCGCTCGGCGTCCTGCTCGATCAGGCGGGCCAGGTTGGGGCAGGGTTCGGAGAACACGGCCAGGTCCTGCTTGCGCTTGTCGATCTCGATCTCGAACACCCGGCTGCCGGCGGTGCCCGGGGTAGAGAAGACGCCCAGGACATCGACCTTCTGCACCTGCTCGCCGCGTCGGTCGGCCTCGTGCTCCCAGGGCAGGCCGGTCGCCGCCTCAATCGTTGGGACGATGATGCCCAGTACGTTGACGGCCCGCCCGGTCTCGCGCCGGTAGCCGGGCAGCCAGGTCTGCTGCAGGCGGCGCAGGGCGATGGCCGAGGCGGTGTTGCAGGCCAGGACCACCACGCTGGCGCCGGCCTCGAACAGCCGGATGCAGCCGGCCTTCGTCAGCTCGACGATCTCCTCGCCAGCACGCCCGCCGTAGGGCGCGTTGGCCTGATCGGCCAGGTAGATGAAGTCAGCAGAAGGGAAGCGCTCGACGAGCGCTCGGTGGACGGTCAGGCCGCCCACGCCGGAATCGAAGACGCCGATGGACATGACTTCCGCTTTAGAGGTCCGCTTCGCCCAACGGAAGCGTATGACGGTCATTACAGTCCGTTCATGTGACGGTCAGACGGAATGGGCCTAGGGTCCCGCACAAAGTTATTTGATCACGGAGCGATCATGCACCGACGCCAACTTCTCATCGGGGGCGCGAGCCTCTTCGCCGTTTCCGGCTGCGCCTCGGCCGGCGGCCTCGTCGGGGGCGGCGCCGCTCCCGGGACGCTGGCCGCAGACGCCGCCATAGCCCGCGCTGTCCTGCCCAGGCAGACGCCCAAGGCCGAGCTGCTTCAGACCTGGACCGGCCCCTACGGCGGCGTGCCCCCGTGGAACACGGTGACGGCTCCCAAGCTGCGCGAAGCCATCCTCGAGGGCATCGACCTGCAGCGCGCCGAGATCCAGGCCATCGCCAACAATCCGGACGCCCCGACCTTCGCCAATACGATGGTGGCCATGCAGATGGCCGGCGCGCCGCTGGACCGCGCCCTGTCGATCTTCGGCGTGATGACCAGCAACATCGGCTCGGACGACTACAACGCGGTGGACACCGAGATGTCGCCGCTGCTGTCGGCGGCCGGCGACGAGATCACCTTCAACGAGGCGCTGTTCAAGCGCGTCAAGGCCGTGGCCGACGGCGCCGCGGCCGCCGGCCTGACCGCCGAGCAGACCCGGGTGGCCACCCGCAGCCGCGACAGCTTTGTGCGCAACGGCGCGGCGCTCGACGCGGCCGGCAAGGCCGAGCTGGGCCGGATCAACACCGCGCTGTCGAACGCCTTCACCAGCTTCGGCCAGAAGGTCGTCGGCGACGAGAAGACCTGGACGGTCATCCCGACCGAGGCCGGGACCGCCGGCATGCCGGAGTCCAACAAGGCCGCCGCCGCCGCGGCCGCCAAGGCCCGCAACGTCCAGGGCTGGGCCATCGTCAACACCCGGTCCAGCGTCGATCCGTTCCTGACCTTCGCCAGCGATCGCGGCCTGCGTGAGAAGGTCTGGCGCAAGTTCGTCGGTCGCGGCGACAACGGCGACGCCAACGACACCAACGCCACGATCGCCCAGATCGTGAAGCTGCGGGCCGAGCGCGCCAGGCTGCTGGGCTTCGCCCACCACGCCGACTGGCGGATGCAGGACACCATGGCCAAGACCCCGGCCGCGGCGATGGACCTGATGAACCGCGTCTGGGCGCCGGCCAAGGCGCGGGTCGCCGAGGAAGTGGCGGACATGCGCCAGATCGCCGGCCATGACATCGAGCCCTGGGACTATCTCTACTACGCCGAGAAGGTCCGGAAGGCGAAGTACGACCTCGACGCCAACGAGATGAAGCCGTACTTCGAGCTCAACAACGTCAAGCGCGGCGCCTTCTACATGGCCGAGCGCCTGTACGGCTTCGACTTCATCCCGCTGGCCGCCGGAACCGTTCCGGGCTTCCATCCGGACGTCGAGGTGTTCGAGGTCAAGGACAAGGCCAGCGGCCGCCACGTCGGCCTGTTCTACTCCGACGACTTCGCGCGCCCGGGCAAGCGCTCCGGCGCCTGGATGACCACCTACCGGTCGCACTCGACCTACGACGGCGTCGACAACGTCCTGGCCTCCAACAACAACAACTTCATCAAGGCCGAGGCCGGCCAGCCCCTGCTGATCTCGCTGGATGACGCCGAGACCCTGTTCCACGAGTTCGGCCACGCCCTGCACTACCTGTCCTCGACGGTGACCTACCCGGCGCTGGGCAACACGCCGCGCGACTATGTCGAGTATCCCTCGCAGGTCCACGAGCACTGGGTGCTGAGCCGGCCGATCCTCGACGGCTTCATGAAGCACGTGGAAACCGGCCAGCCGATGCCGCAGGCGCTGGTCGACAAGATCGAGGCCTCTGGCACCTTCAACCAGGGCTACGCCACGGTCAGCTACCTGTCCTCGGCGCTGGTCGACATGGACCTGCACACCCGCGCCGACCCGCCGACCGACATCGACGCCTTCGAGCGCGAGAGCCTGGCGCGGCTGGGGATGCCCAAGGAGATCGTGATGCGGCACCGCCTGCCGCAGTTCAATCACCTGTTCACGTCCGACGCCTACTCGGCCGGCTACTACTCCTACCTGTGGTCGGAAGTGATGGACGCCGACACCTGGGCCTATTTCGAGGAGTCCGGCGACGTGTTCAATCCGGACATCGCCAAGCGCTACAAGGCGATCATCCTGGCCGAGGGCAACACCACCGACCGGGCCGACGCCTACCGTCGCTTCCGCGGCCGCGACCCGGACGTGAAGGCGCTGCTCAAGGTCCGGGGCTTCCCGACCTCCTAAAGCCAAAACGCAGGGGCCGCGGTTCGAAGGAGTCGCGGCCCCTTCTTCTTTCCAGTGGGGATTTCATGGATCGTCGCAGCTTCCTCGCCTCGGGGGCCGCCCTGGCCGCCGTCGCATCCGCCTCTCGCGCCCTGGCGGCGTCGGGCAATCCCCTGCTGGAAAAGTGGGTGGGCGCGTATGACGGCCTGCCCCCGTTCGACAAGGTCCGCCTGCCGGATTTCGAGCCCGCCTTCCGCGCGGCCATGGACATGCAGCGCGCCGAGATCGCGGCGATCACGGGCAGCAAGGCCGCGCCGACCTTCGCCAACACCGTCGAGGCGCTGGAGCGCTCCGGCGAGGCGTTGAACAACGTCGCCACCCTCTACTACGTCCACACCTCGGTGCTGATCACGCCGCAGATGCAGGCCATCGAGGAGAGGATGGCCCCGGTGCTGGCGGCCTACGGCGATGAGCTGACGCAGAACAGCCTGCTCTTCGCGCGGATCAAGACGGTCTATGCCGCGCGTGAGACCTCCGGCCTCACCGCCGAGCAGCAGCGGCTGGTCTGGGTCTATCACAACAACTTCGTGCAATCGGGCGCGGCGCTGGACGGGCCCGGCAAGGCGCGGCTGGCGGCGATCAACCTGCGGCTGGCCGACCTCTACACGAGCTTCAGCAAGAACCTGCTGGCCGACGAACGCAGCGACGTGCTTGTGATCGACAAGGTCGAGGACCTGGCCGGCGTCCCCGAAGCCAACATCGGCCAGGCCGCCGCCGAGGCCGGGCGCCGGGGCCTGAAAGGCAAGTGGGTCATCGCCAACAACAGCTCAGGCATGAACCCGGTCTTCACCTTCGCCAGCCGCCGCGACGTCCGCAAGAAGGCCTGGGACCTGCGCATGGGGCTGGGCGGTCACGCGGGCGGCCCGACCGACAACGCGCCGATCATCAAGGAAATTCTCAAGCTGCGGTTCGAGCGCAGCCGGCTGCTGGGCTATGATACCTTTGCCCACTGGCGTGTTTCCGACCGCATGGCCGGTACGCCGCAGAACGCCATCACCCTGATGGAGGCCCTGCTCAAGCCGGCCATCGCGCGGATGGGCGAGGAGGTGGCCGACATGAAGGCCATCGCCGCCGCCGAGGGCGCTGCCGCCCAGGGCGCGGACAAGGACTTCGGCCCCTGGGACTACCGCTACTACGGCGAGAAGGTCCGCAAGGCGAAGTACGACATCGCCGAGGCCGAGCTGCGGCCCTACCTCCAGCTCGACAAGATGAAGGAGGCGATGTTCTGGGTCGCCGGCCAGGTCTACGGCCTGACCTTCGCGCGGGTCTCGGGGGTGCCGACGCAGCATCCCGACGTCGAGGTCTGGGAGGTCAAGGACCGCGCCGGCAAGCACCGGGCGCTGTGGCACTTCGATGCCTACGCCCGCGAGGGCAAGCGGTCCGGCGCCTGGGCCAACACCCTGCGCTCGCAGGGGCGGTTCCCGAAGACCACGACCGTCATCTCGACCAACCAGTGCAACTTCTCCAGGCCGGCCGAGGGGCAGCCGACCCTGCTCAGCTGGAGCGACGTCACCGTCTCGCTGTTCCACGAGTTCGGTCACGCTATCCACCATATGAACTCGGACGTTACCTATCCGACGCTCTCGGGCGCCAACGTCACCTGGGACTACGTCGAGTTTCCCAGCCAGATCTACGAGCGCTGGGCGATGACGCCCGAGGTGCTGGGGCGGTTCGCCGTCCACCACGAGACCGGTGAACCGATGCCGACCGCGCTGGCCGACAAGCTGCGCGCAGCCCGGACCTTCAACCAGGGCTTCACCACCGCCCGGCAGCTGTCGGCGGCCATGCTGGACATGCAGATCCACCTGGCCGGCGACGCCGACATCGATCTGGTCGCCTTCTACGAAAAGGAGGTGGCCCGCATCGGCCTGCCGAAGGAGGGCGAACTGGCCCCGCGCCTGGGCTGGTTCAGCCATGTGTTCTCCGGCGAGTCCTACGCCGCCGGCTACTACAGCTACGCCTGGGCCGAGGCCCTGACGGCCGATGCCTGGGAAGCCTTCCTCGAAGCCGGCGGACCCTACGACCCGGTGGTCGGCAAGCGGCTGAACGACACGATCATGAGCGTGGGCAACACCGTTCCCGCCGCGGTGGCCTTCCGCAACTTCCGCGGCCGCGACGTGAACATCGACGCCCTGCTGCGTGATCGCGGGTTCCCGGTTCCGTAGAAGGCGTAGGGGCGGGGCTGACTGCCTTCTCCCGCAAGGGGAGAAGGATTCTGACCGGTTGATTTCCCGGCCTTTTCCGCGCATAAGGCCCGCCTTCCGGCGCAGATGCAGTTCAGCGCCCTCCACCGTCACGACCCCGGCCGGACTTCATGGCAGGACGAGGACGGCGAGGCCCCCCGTCGACGTGATCGTCCACGGGGGCGAATTGCGTTTGGGCCATCCGACCTGGGATGACGGTTCAGAACCCTGATGTTCGAAGGCCTTACAGAACGACTTGGCGGCGTGTTCGACCGGCTCTCCGGGCGCGGCGTGCTCGGCGAGAAGGACATCGACGAGGCGCTGCGCGAGGTCCGCGTCGCGCTGCTCGAGGCCGACGTCGCCCTGCCGGTGGTCAAGGATTTCATCGCCAAGGCCCGTGAGAGCGCGCTAGGCGAGGCGGTGATCCGCTCGATCCGGCCCGCCGACCAGGTGGTGAAGATCGTCTACGACGGCCTGGTGGAGATGCTGGGCGGCGAGGAGCCGACCGGCCTGCAGCTGGCGCTGAACCCGCCCTCGATCATCCTGATGGCCGGCCTGCAGGGCTCGGGCAAGACGACCACCGCCGCCAAGCTGGCGCTGCGGCTGACGAAGATGGACCGCCAGAAGGTCCTGATGGCCTCGCTCGACACCCGCCGTCCGGCGGCGATGGAGCAGCTGGCCACCCTGGGGACCCAGATCGGCGTCGACACCCTGCCGATCGTCGCCGGCCAGAGCGCCGTCGACATCGCCCGCCGGGCCGTGCAGGCGGCGAAGCTGTCGGGCTATGACGTCCTGATCCTCGACACCGCCGGCCGCACCACGCTGGACGAGCAGATGATGAGCGAGGCGGCGCAGATCGCGCAGATCGCCTCGCCCACCGAGACCCTGCTGGTCGCCGACAGCCTGACCGGCCAGGACGCGGTGCGCACCGCCAAGGCCTTCCACGAACGCCTGCCGCTGACCGGCCTGGTGCTGACCCGCGCCGACGGCGACGGGCGCGGCGGCGCGGCCCTGTCGATGCGGGCCGTCACCGGCCTGCCCATCAAGTTCCTCGGCGCCGGCGAGAAGGTCGAGGCGCTCGACGTCTTCGACGCCCGCCGTGTGGCCGGCCGTATCCTGGGCCAGGGCGATGTCGTTGCGCTGGTCGAGAAGGCGGCCAGCGACCTGGACCAGGCCAAGACCGAGGCCATGGCCCGCAAGCTGGCCAAGGGTCAGTTCGACCTGGAGATGATGTCCGACCAGCTGGCCCAGATGGAAAAGATGGGCGGGATGGAGGGCCTGATGGGCATGTTGCCCGGCGTCCAGAAGATGAAGAAGCAGATCGCCGAGTCCGGCATGGACGACCGGATGATCAAGCGTCAGCGGGCCATCATCGGCTCGATGACCAAGCAGGAGCGGCGCAAGCCCGACATCCTCGCCGCCTCGCGCAAGCGCCGCATCGCGGCCGGCGCCGGGGTCGAGGTCAGCGAGGTCAACCGCCTGCTCAAGCAGCACCGGCAGATGGCCGACGCCATGAAGATGATGACCCGCAACGGCGGCGCGGGCCTGGCCCGCATGGCCTCCATGCTGGGCGGCGGCGGCGGCATGGATCGCCTGAAAAACCTCGGGGGCGGCAAGCAGGCCGCTCCGGACCCCAAGGAACTCGAACAGCTGCAGCAGAGGCTTCAGGGCCTGGGCGGCGGCGCACCCACCCCGGGAGGGCTTCCGGGCCTCGGCGGCCCCTCGCTGCCTCCCGGTTTCAACCCCTTCAAGAAATAGACTTTAGACCAGAGGACTACCCGAAATGCTGAAGATCCGTCTCGCCCGTGGCGGCGCCAAGAAGCGCCCCTACTACTCGATCGTCGTCGCTGACAGCCACTCGCCCCGCGACGGCCGCTTCATCGAGAAGGTCGGCACCTACAACCCGCTCCTGCCCAAGGACGGCCCGGCGCCGCGCGTCGTGCTGAAGCTCGAGTCGATCCAGGCCTGGATCGCCAAGGGCGCCCAGCCGACCGACCGCGTCGCCCGCTTCCTGGCTGCCGAAGGCGTCGGCCAGTGGGCTCACGGCAACAACCCGACCAAGGGCAAGCCGGGCAAGAAGTCGGAAGAACGCGCCGCCGAACGCGCCCAGCGTGAAGCTGATCGCGCCGCCGCCGCCGCCGAACTGGCCGCCAACCCGCCGGCTCCGGAACCGGAACCCGAAGTGGAAGCCCCGGCCGAAGTGGTGGCTGAAGAAGCCGCTCCCGAAGCCGCCGCTGAAGAGGCTCCCGCCGCTGAAGCTGCTCCTGAAGCCGCCGCCGAAGAGGCCCCGGCCGCCGAAGCGACTGAAGAAAAGGCCTAGCACCGCATGTCGGCCGACCGCCTCCTTGCTGTCGGCCGCGTCGCGGGCGCCTTTGGCGTCCGCGGCGAGGTGCGGATCGCCGCCTTCACCGAAGAGCCCCTGGCGCTGTCCCGCTTCCGCGCGCTGAAGCGTCAGGACGGCTCTCCGGCCCTCGTGATCACCACCGCGCGCGAAGCCAAGGGCGGCCTGATCTGCCGCTGCGAGGGCGTGGACACCAAGGAACAGGCCGACGCCCTCCGCGGCCTGCGCCTCTTCGTTCCGCGTGACGCCTTGCCCGAACCGGACGAGGACGAGTTCTACCTTGCCGATCTGATCGGCCTGGCCGTGGTCGATCCGGCCGGCGCGCCGGTCGGCAAGGTCAAGTCGGTCCAGGACTTCGGGGCCGGCGACATTCTCGAGATCATTCCGGACGAAGGCGGCGCCACCTGGTACCTGCCCTTTACCCGCGAAGCCGTGCCGGAGGTGAAGATCGCCGAGGGCCGGATCGTCGCCGTGCGGCCGGTCGAGGTCGAGTAGCAATCCGCCATTTGTGAACAATGATCACTTTCGTTGATTTCGATCAACGAAAGCCGGCTTTCCTGGGTTAGGCTGCTGCCTGAGGAACGCCGGAAGGAGCCGTGTGCACGCGGCCCGCGTCCATCAGGCCCGCTCTCCGGGCCCGAGGCGGTGTTCCCGAGGGACCGGGATCGGAGCACGCCATGAGCGCCACACAGACCACCAACCACTTCGATGTTCTCATCGTCGGCGCCGGCATCTCCGGCGTCGGCGCCGCCTGGCACCTGAAGCACCAGCAGCCGGGCAAGAGCTATGTCGTGCTGGAGGCGCTGGAGGACTTCGGCGGCACCTGGCTGACGCACAAGTACCCGGGCATCCGCTCCGACAGCGACCTCTACACCTTCGGCTACCGCTTCAAGCCCTGGACTGGCGCCCCGATCGCCACGGCCGAGGAGATCCTCCGCTACATGGGCGAGGTGATCGAGGAAGACGATCTGGCGCGGCATATCCGCTACGGTCACCGCATCAGCAAGGCCCGCTGGTCCAGCGCCGATAACCTCTGGACCATCGAGGCGACCCGCGCCGACACCGGCGAGACCGTCACCTTCACCGCCGGCTTCCTGTGGATGTGCCAAGGCTACTATCGCCAGGGCGAGGGCTACACCCCGGAGTGGGAAGGCATGGCCGACTTCAAGGGCCAGATCATCCATCCGCAGACCTGGCCGGAAGACCTCGACTACAAGAACAAGAAGGTGCTGGTCATCGGCTCGGGCGCCACTGCGGCCACGGTCGTGCCGGCCATCGCCGCCGACTGCGCGCACGTCACCCTGCTGCAGCGGTCGCCGACCTATTTCATCCCCGGCAGCAACGCCAACGAGTTGGCCGACACCCTGCGCGAACTCGACGTCGACCCGGCCTGGACCCACGAGATCGTCCGCCGCAAGCTGCTGCACGATCAGGCGCAGTTCACCCGCCGCTCGTTCGAGGAGGCCGAGACGGTCAAGAACGAGCTGCTCGAAGGCGTCCGCATGTGCCTGGGCGGCGACGAGGAGACGCTGAAGAAGCACTTCACGCCCAGCTACCGCCCCTGGCGCCAGCGCATCGCCTTCGTTCCCGACGGCGACCTGTTCGCCGGCGTCCGCGCGGGCAAGGCCTCGGTGGTCACCGACCACATCGACCGCTTCACCGAGAAGGGCATCCTGCTGAAGTCAGGCCAGGAGCTGGAGGCCGACATCATCGTCACCGCCACCGGCTTCAACCTCAACGTCCTTGGCGACATCGACTTTACGATCGACGGCAAGCCGCTCGAGTTCGGCAAGACGGTCACCTACCGCGGCATGATGTTCACCGGCGTGCCCAACATGGTCTGGGTGTTCGGCTACTTCCGCGCCAGCTGGACCCTGCGCGCCGACCTGCTCGGCGATTTCGTCTGCCGGCTGTTGAAGCACATGGACGAGAAGGGCGCCAAACGGGTCGAAGTGGCGCTGCGGCCGGAAGACAGGGACATGCCGCTGCTCGACTGGATCGATAGCGAGAACTTCAACCCCGGTTACCTGCAGCGTGGCATGCACCTGCTGCCTCGCCGCGGCGACAAGCCGGAGTGGCAGCACAGCCAGGACTACTGGATGGAGAAGGACGTCCTGCCGAAGGTCGACCTTGACGCGCCGGAGTTCGTCTATGACGGCCAGGCCGCCGCGACGGCGAATGAACGGGTGCTCGAGAAGGCCTGAACGCTCCGGCTCTGGCAATCGTCTCCCGCCGCCCCATCTCCTGGGGCCAGCGGGAGACAGCCATGAGCGAGCGGCAGATCAAGGTTCCGGGACCGGACCATCCGATCACCATCACGCCGACGGTCGGGCGGGTCGTCGTCTCGGTCGGCGGTCGGGTGCTTGCCGACACGACGGACGCGCTGACCTTTGAGGAGGCGGGATACCGGCCGGTGCAGTATCTGCCGCGCAAGGACGTCGACATGACGCGGCTGGAGCGCGGGCCGCAGTCCACATACTGCCCCTACAAGGGGGACTGCGCCTACTTCTCCATCCCCGAGGCCGGCGCGCGCGGCGAGGCGGCGGTCTGGACCTACGAGGCGCCGTTCGAGGCGGTGGCGGCGATCAGCGGCTACCTGGCCTTCTATCCGGACCGGGTGGAGATCCGGGTGGCGTAGCGCCGACTAGGTCTTCACCCGCATCAGGCATTCCTGCGCCACCGACGCGGCCAGCACGCCGTCGCGGGTGTACATCTCGCCGCGGATGAAGCCGCGACCCTGGCTGGTCGACGGGCAGTCCTGGTCGAACAGCATCCACTCGTTGAAGTTCGTCGGCCGGTGGAACCACATGGCGTGGTCCAGGCTCGCCGACTGCAGGCCGCGCGTACGCCAGGTCAGGCCGTGGACCCGCAGGGCGGTCTCCATGAAGGCCATGTCGGAGGCGTAGGCCAGGGCGGCCTGCTGCAGCTTGATGGAGTCGCCGATCGGGGCCTTGGCCCGCATCCACACCTGCTTGCGCGGCGGCTTGGGGACCGGGCTGAACATGTTCTGCGGGTCGGGCCAGCGCACCTCGACCGGGCGGCGCTTCATGTGCTCGATCATCTGGGCCGGGATGTCGCGGTTCTCGGCCAGCGCCTGCTCCATCTCCGTCGCCACCGACTCGGGCGAGGGGTGGGCCGGCATGGTCGACTGGTACTCCAGCCCCTCCTCCATCACCTGGAACGAGGCGGCCAGGTTGAAGATCTGCTTGCCGTTCTGGATGGCGATGACCCGGCGCGTCGTGAACGTGCCGCCGTCGCGCGAGCGGTCGACCTCGTAGAGCACCGGAATGCTCACATCGCCCGGCCGGATGAAGTAGGCGTGCAGCGAATGGCAGACGCGGTCCTCGACCGTCTCGTAGGCCGCCATCAGCGCCTGGGCGATGACCAGCCCGCCGAAGATCCTCGGAAAGCCGTCGTTCGGCGAGACGCCCCGGAACAGGTTCATCTCGATCGGCTCGAGGGACAGGGTCTCGATGAGGTTTTCGCTCTCTTGCATGAGGATCGCATTAGGCTCGTGAGGCGGAGGGGGCAAGCGGCCTTGCTGTCGCCATCTGTCGCGGTAGAGGTGAAGCTTCCGCCGGAGACCGCCCCTTGTTCCTGCCCATCCTCATTGCCGTCAGCGTCCTCGCCGCCGCGCCCGACACCGCGCTCGCCTATGCCGAGGCCATGGCCCGGGCGGAGAAGTACGAGAAGGATCCCCAGGCGCAGATGTATCGCCTCAACCGGCTCTACCCGCCGCTGACCAGGGCCATGCCGCCGATCTTCGAGGCCTGCGCGCCGGGCGTGACTACCACTGGCCGGCCCAACTTCACCGTCGTGCTCAGCTTCAAGGCCGGCGCCTTCGACGCCATCCGCCACACCAGCGACCACCCGATCGCCCAGTGTGTGGCCGGGAAGATGGGGACCCTCAAGTACGCCCCTCCGCCGTTCCCGGACTTTGCCGAGGAAATCCACCTGAAGATGGGTGAAGAGTAGGAAGGTTGGCGTTCCTCTCCCAAAAGCGAGGGGCTACATGGTGTAGGCTGGCTTCATCAGCGACAGCAGGCGGTCGGCCATCTCCGGGGTGGGGTTGGCGCCCGCCGTCGGGCCGCAATCGAGCATGCCGCTGGTGATCAGCGAGACGAAGCCGTGGACGGTCATCCAGGCGAAGGCGACGCCCAGCTCCTGGTCGACGCCTTCCGGGCGGCGGGTCTTGGCGACCGCCTCGGTCAGGACGGCGCGGCAGCGCTCGCCGGCCCGGGCCATGTCGCTCTCGGGGCCGGTGATGTAGCCCGGCTGGAACATCATCGCGTAGGTCCGCGGCCGCTCCAGCGCGAAGGCGATGTAGCCCAGGCCGATGGCCTTCAGCTGCTCCCAGGGATCATCGCCGGCGGCCTGGCGCCCTGCCAGCATCCGGGCGGTCAGGGCGTCGAAGCCCTCGGCCAGGCCGGCGGCCATCAGGTCGGCGCGGGACGGGAAGTAGTGGGCCGGCGCCGCGTGCGAGACCCCCGCCCGCCGGGCGACGGCCCGCAGGCTGACCTCCGACTCGGGCAGGGCCTCGATCAGTTCCGCCGCCGCCGCGACCAGCGCCGCGCGCACATCGGCCGGTCGTGACCGTCGCCCCCTGTCCGCCTCGCCGTCAACCAACACCGCTACCTCAACTTGACACTGTCAAGTCGCCAATCTACAGAGCTTGACACTGTCAAGCAATGGAGGGCGACCGATGCCCGTTGAGACTGTCTTCTCGATCACCAGCACCACGGCGATGGTCGCCTGGGTCGCGCTGATCGCGGCCCGGTTCGTCCCGGCGCTCCGTCGCTGGGTCGACCCGGCCGCCGGCTATGTCGTGCCGGCCCTGCTCTCGGTCGCCTATGGCGTCTTCCTGTTCAGCTATTGGGGACAGAGCGACGGCGGCGGCTTCTCGTCCCTGGCCTCCGTGGCGGCGCTGTTCGCCGTGCCGGAGGTGCTGCTGGCCGGCTGGATCCACTACCTGGCCTTCGACCTGTTCGTCGGCGGCTGGATCGCCCGCAGCGGTTCGGCGGCGGGGATCAATCCCTTCCTCCTGACCCCGATCCTGCTGGCGACCTTCATGGCCGGTCCGGTCGGCTACCTGGCCTATGCGCTGCTGCGGCTGGCGATCCGTCCGAAGGCGGCGTCATGACCGCCGCGACCTTCGAGACCGGGCGCGTCCGGAGCTTCCGGGGCTGGGAGCCGGCCCTGGCGATCACCGGCCTGGCCATGCTGGCGGCGATGATCCCGACCGGCTGGGCGGCGATGACAGACGACCGCACGCTGCACGGCGTGGGCGTCTGGGACAAGCCGCTGAAGTTCCAGCTGTCGACGGCGATGTTCCTGCTGATGGCGTCCTGGGTCTTCACCCGCCTGCCGGCCGGCTGGCGCCACGGCTGGGCGGGCCGCTACGTGATCTGGGCCGGGATCGTCGCGACCCTGTTCGAGGTCGGCTACATCGCCTTCCAGGCCAGCCGGGGGCAGGCCTCGCACTTCAACTTCAGCAGCGGCTTCACCATCGCCATGTACAGCCTGATGGGCGCCGGCGCGGTGATCCTGACCTCGACAGCGCTGGTCCAGGGGATCGGCGTGCTGCGGCACGACGCCGGCGATCCGCCGGCCTTCCGCCGGGCGCTCGGCTGGGGGCTGGTGCTGACCTTCGTGCTCGGGACGTTCACCGGGGCGTACATGAGCGGCCAGCTGAGCGGCCATTGGGTCGGCGGCCCGGCCAGCGATGCGGGCGGCCTGCCGCTGCTGGGCTGGTCGACCACGGCCGGAGACCTGCGCCCGCCGCACTTCCTGGGCATCCATGCCGCCCAGGTTCTGCCGGTCGCGGCGCTGGCGCTTCTGGCGCTGGCTCCTAAGCAGGCGGGGTGGCTGACCACCCTGGCCATCGTCGGCTACGTGGCCCTGACGGCGGCGGTGTTCTGGCAGGCGGTGTCGGGACTGCCGCTGATCGCCCTGTGATCACGGATGAGCGCGGGGCGAAAATCCGCTACAAGCCCCGCCCATGCCGTTCACCGCCACCGTCCTGACCATGTTCCCCGAGGCCTTCCCGGGCCCGCTCGGCGTGTCGCTGATCGGCACGGCCTGGCGCGAGCAGGACCTGTGGCGCCTTGAAACAGTGGACATTCGCGCCTTTTCCAAGGATAAGCGCGGCTTCCTCGACGACACCCCCGCGGGTGGCGGTCCTGGACAGGTGATGAAGGCGGACGTGATCGCGGCGGCGCTCGACAGTGTCGACGTCGCGGGACGGCCGCTTTTGTATATGAGCGCCCGGGGTCGGCCCCTGACCCAGGCGCGGGTGAAACAGTGGGCCGAGGCGCCGGGGATCATCGTCCTCTGCGGCCGGTTCGAGGGGGTGGACCAGCGGGTGCTCGACGCCCGGGGGTTCGAGGAGGTCTCCGTCGGAGACGCGGTCCTGGCCGGTGGCGAGGCGGCGGCGATGGTGGCGATCGAGGCGTGCGTCCGTCTGGTGCCGGGAGTGCTCGGGCAGCCGGAGTCACTGAGTGAAGAGAGCTTCGAGGACGGTCTCCTCGAGCATCCGCAGTACACACGGCCGCGGACGTTCGAAGGGCTCGATATTCCCGAGGTGCTGCTGAGCGGCGACCACAAGAAGGTCGCGGCCTGGCGGCAGGAGATGCGTGAGACGACGACCCGCGAGCAACGGCCCGATCTCTGGGACCGCCACCTCGCCAACCGACAACCAAAGGGCCCCCCCTCGAAACAGGGGCAAGCCCAACGAAAAAAGGACTGAACCGATGGCCGCGAACATCATCAAGGAACTTGAGAAGGCCGAGACCGAGCGTCTCGCCGCTCTGCGCACCACCCCCGATTTCCAGCCGGGCGACACCGTCCGCGTCAATGTGAAGATCAAGGAAGGCGAGCGCGAACGCGTTCAGGCCTACGAGGGCGTCTGCATCGCCCGCGCCGGCTCCGGCCTCCATGAGAACTTCACCGTCCGCAAGATCAGCTTCGGCGAAGGCGTCGAGCGGGTCTTCCCGATCATGTCGCCGATGATCGAAAGCATCGAAGTGAAGCGTCGCGGCGTCGTCCGTCGCGCCAAGCTCTACTACCTGCGCGACCGTCGCGGTAAGTCGGCCCGTATCGCCGAACGCCAGATGGCCCGCCCCGGCAAGGACGCCGCCCCCACCGGCGAGTGATCCTTCGGGTCAGAGACGTTTTGAAGAGGCCCCGGATCGAAAGGTCCGGGGCTTTTTCGTTGTGAGGTCATTGCGTGCTTCGACACGCGGCCTGTGGCCGCTGCTCAGCATGACGTGGGTGGGTAGCCTTCCAGATACGTCATCCTGAGCAGCCCGCGCAGCGGGCGTGTCGAAGTACGCACGGCGCCTATCGCCTCAGAAAGTGGGGACACGCACTACTTTTCCGCCGGAAAAGCAGTGTGTGTCCCCACTTTCCTCCGACCGCCCCTTAGCGGAGCCAGCCAAAGAACTGGGCTGTGAAAACGGCGGTCCTGAATGCTTCGAACGCCGCCAATCCAGCTATTGCGATACCGACAAGTATCGCCAGCAGGCAAATGGGCCGAAACAGGACTCGCGGAGTGCCTGCTTGATAAGTCTGCCAGCCGCCATAAACCGCAAACAGCCCGCATGCGACGAGGCCGAGGCAGACTAACGTCGCTATTAGGGGAGCGAGAACGATCACCCCCTACCCCTTCGCCCCCGCGATCCACGCCTTGACCTGCGTCTCCAGCACGTCCAGCGGCAGGGCGCCGTCGCGCAGGACCGCGTCGTGGAAGGCGCGGATGTCGAACTTCGCGCCCAGAGCCTTCTGCGCCTTCGCCCGCAGGGCCATGATCTTCAGCTCGCCGATCTTGTAGCTGGTCGCCTGGCCGGGCCAGCAGATGTAGCGGTCGACCTCCTTGGCGATGTCGCGCTCGCTGAGCAGGGTGTTGTCCCGGAAGAACTGCCGGGCCTGTTCGCGCGTCCACTTCTTGTGGTGCAGGCCGGTGTCGACGACCAGCCGCACCGCGCGCCAGGCCTCGGTCGTCAGCCGGCCGAAGTTTGAATACGGGTCCTGGTAGAAGCCCATCTCCCGGCCCAGCCGCTCGCTGTAGAGCCCCCAGCCCTCACTGTAGGCGCCGTAGCCGCCGAACTTGCGGAACTTCGGCAGGTCGGTGGTCTCCATGGCCAGCGCGATCTGGAAGTGATGGCCCGGCGCGCCCTCGTGATAGCTGATGCCCTCGATCTGGGGCTTCAGCACCTGGGTCATGTCCGACAGGTTGACGTAGTAGATGCCCGGCCGCGAACCGTCCGGCGACGGACGGTTGTAGAAGGCGATGCCGGCGGTGGCCTCGCGCCAGGCCTCGACGGCCCGGACCTCCAGCTTGGCCTTCGGCAGCCGCAGGAACCACTTCGGCGCCACGGCCATCACCTGGTCGACGAAGGCGGTGGCGTCCTTGAGGTAGGCGGCCTTGCCCTCGGGCGTGTTCGGGTACTGGAACTTCGGATCGGTTCGCAGCAGCTTGAAGAAGTCCTGCAGCGAGCCCTTGAAGCCCACCTCGTCCATGATGGCCCGCATCTCGGCCTGGATGCGCGTCAGCTCCTCCAGCCCGGTCTGGTGGACCTCATCGGCGGACATGTCCGTCGTGGTCGACACCTTCAGCCGCCAGGCGTAGTAGGCCTCGCCGTCGGGCAGGGCCCAGACGCCGTCGGCGCCCTTCGACATCGGACGGATCTTCGCCTGTGTGGCGATGAACTGCTCGTAGCCTTCCCGGAACGGCCCGATGAGCGCCGCCTTGCCTTCGTCCAGCAGGGCCGCCTTGACGTCGTCGTCGGCGGTCAGGGCGGCGACCTTCTTCCTGTAGTCCGCCCACAGCGCGCAGTCGGGCCCCTCCGTGAACGGCGCGCCGGTGATCACCTTGCGGGCGTCGGCCTCGACGGGTTCGAAGGTGAAGTCAGGGGCGACAACGCCGTCGCGGGCCCGGTCCTCGAGGTCCCTGGAGACCTCGCCCATCACGCGCTTCACGTCGACCAGCCGCGAGACATAGGCGCGGGCGTCCTCGACGCTGTCGACGCGGTGCTGGTTGATCAGGAACACCGGGATGCCGCCGGCCGGGCTGCCCATGCTGGTGGCGATGTAGCCGTGATTGCGCCAGCGGTAGTCGCCGCGCTGGGTCAGGACCTGCTCCTCGAACAGCCGCCAGGACAGGCGCGAGGCGGGGCTGAGCTTGGCCGGGTCGAATCCGGCCTTCATGTTCGCCAGCTGTCCCTCGGCCAGGACCAGATCCATCTTGTCGCCGATGACGCTGTAGTCGTCGAGCCGGCCGTACTTTTCCTTGCGACCGAGGCTGGTCAGGGTTTGCGGACTGAGCGCAGCCCGCGCCTCGAACGCCGCGTCGAGGAAGGCGTTGAAGCGAGCGTCCTCGGTCCCGGCGGCCCGGGCCGTCGAGGCCAGCGGGGCGGCCAGAGCCAGCCCCGCGAGGGCGTGGCGGCGGGTCAGGGTGAATCTGGACAACAGGCGACTCCGGAAAGCAGGAACGGGCGAGGCGTCCACAGTACCGGCGGCTGGAAAAGGGGGACAGTCACTCTTTTCGGTCGGGTCGCGACCGACGCGCGTTTCGGAAATGAGTGACTGTCCCCCTTTTCAGGCACATCCTTGCCGGGGCGGCTATCCCGCCCCGCCGGACGCGCACTTTCCTTGCGCCCCACTGGACGAGAGGCCGCTGCGCGTCCTACATCCCCGGCATGTCCGGCAAGACCCTCTATGACAAGATCTGGGACGCCCATGTCGTCGCCACCGACGGCGAGGAGGCGATCCTCTACATCGACCTGCACCTGATCCACGAGGTGACGACGCCGCAGGCCTTCGCCGGCCTCCGCGTCGCCGGCCGCAAGGTGCGCCGGCCGGACCGCACCCTCGCCGTGGCCGACCACAACACCCCGACCGAGGGCCAGGCCCTGGGCGTCGACGCGGTCGCCGACGAGGAGGCGCGGCTGCAGCTGCAGACGCTGGGCCGCAACGTCGCCGACGCCGGGATCGAGTACTTCCCGATGGGCGACATCCGCAACGGCATCGTCCACGTCGTCGGTCCCGAGCAGGGCCGCACCCAGCCGGGCATGACGGTGGTCTGCGGCGACAGCCACACCTCCACCCACGGCGCCTTCGGGGCCCTGGCCCACGGCATCGGCACCTCCGAAGTCGAGCATGTGCTGGCCAGCCAGACGCTGCGCCAGCGCAAGTCGAAGAACATGCGCGTCAGCATTGACGGCAAGGCCGGTCCGGGCGTCACCGCCAAGGATCTGGCCCTGGCCGTGATCGGCGAGATCGGCACCGCCGGCGGCACCGGCTACGTCATCGAGTTCGCCGGCGAGGCCATCCGCGACATGTCGATGGAGGGCCGCATGACCCTCTGCAACCTGACCATCGAGGGCGGGGCCCGCGCTGGCCTGGTCGCGCCCGACCAGAAGACCTTCGACTACATCATGGGCCGTCCGGCGGCGCCCAAGGGCGCGGCCTGGGAGATGGCCCTGTCGCATTGGAAGACCTTCGTCACCGACGCCGACGCCGTCTTCGACCGCGAGGTGCGGCTGGACGCGGCGACGATCGCCCCGACGGTGACCTGGGGCACCAGCCCCGAGGACGTGGTGCCGGTGACCGGCCACGTCCCCGATCCCTCGACCTTCACCACCGCAGACAAGCGCGCCGCCGTCGAGCGGGCGCTGGACTACATGGGGCTGACCGCCGGCCAGCCGATCACCGACGCGCGCATCGACCGCGTCTTCATCGGCAGCTGCACCAACAGCCGGATCGAGGACCTGCGCGCCGCCGCCGCCGTGGTGCAGCGCGCCTTCCTCGAGGGCCGGATCGTCGCGCCGCATGTGCGGGCCATGGTCGTGCCGGGCTCGGGCCTGGTGAAGGAGCAGGCCGAGGCAGAGGGGCTCGACGCCATGTTCAGGGCCGCCGGCTTCGACTGGCGGGAGCCGGGCTGCTCGATGTGCCTGGGCATGAACCCGGACAAGCTTGCCCCGGGCGAGCGTTGCGCCTCGACCAGCAACCGCAACTTCGAGGGCCGTCAGGGCCGGGGCGGCCGCACCCATCTGATGAGCCCGGCCATGGCCGCCGCCGCCGCCATCGCCGGCCATATCGTCGACGTGAGGGATTTCCTGTGATCAAGGCTCTCGACCACATCGCCTATGTCGTCAACGACCTCGAGGCCGCCCTCGACGGCTACACCCGGCTGTTCGGCCGGACGCCCAACTGGCGGGGCGACATGCACGGCGCCAGCCAGGCGTGGTTCCAGCTCGGCAACATGGCGCTGGACGTCATCGCCCCGACGGGCGAGGGCCCGACCGGCGACGCCATCCGCGCCCGGCTGGCCAGTCATGGCGAGGGCATCTGGGGCGTCGGCTTCGGCGTGCCGGACGTCGCCGAGGCCGCTCGCCGGTTCGAGCGCGTCGCCCTGAAGACCCGGCTCGGCGAAGAAGTCACGACCAGCCCGGAGACCGGCGCCACGCGCCGGTGGGTGATGGCCAACCTCAGCCCCAAGGTCACCCACGGCGTAAACCTTTTCCTGGTCGAACAGGCGCCAGGCGCCGAGCCCTGGCCGGTCGCGCCGGTGACGGTGGACGAGGGCTCGTCCGTGTCCGGACTGGATCACATCGTCATCCGCACCCCCAACCCCGACCGCGCCGCCGCCCTCTATGGCGCGCGCATGGGCCTCGACATGCGGCTGGACCGGAGCAATCCCGACTGGGGAACGCGGCTCATGTTCTTCCGGGTCGGCGATCTTGTGGTCGAGATCGCCCACGACCTGAAAGCCGGCGTCGGCGACGGCCCGGATTCGCCCTGGGGCCTCAGCTGGCGCGTCGCCAACGTCGATGCCGCCCACCACCGCATGGCCGGCCAGAAGATCGAGGTCTCGGAGATCCGCACCGGCCGCAAGCCCGGCACCCGGGTCTTCACCGTCAAGAGCGTCCCTGGCGGCGCGCCCACGCTCGTCATCGGACCCGCCGAATGAAAGCCTTTACCCGCCTCGACGGCCTCGCCGCCCCGCTGGGCCTGGCCAACATCGACACCGACCAGATCATCCCCAAGCAGTTCCTGAAGACCGTCGACCGCGAGGGCCTGGCCAGGGGGCTGTTCTACGACTTCCGCTTCGACGAGCAGGGCGCGCCCAAGGACGGCTTCGTCCTCAACGACCCGGCCTACAGGAACGCGCAGATCCTGATCGCCGGCGACAACTTCGGCTGCGGCTCCTCGCGCGAGCATGCGCCCTGGGCCTTGCAGGACTTTGGCGTCAACTGCGTGATCGCGCCGTCCTTCGCCGACATCTTCCACGGCAACTGCTTCAACAACGGCCTGCTGCCGGTGGTGCTGAAGCCCGACGAGGTCGAGGCGCTGCTGGACGAGGCGCGCGGCGGCAACCACGTCTTCTCCGTCGACCTCGAGCAGCAGACCGTCACCGCGCCGTCCGGCAAGGTGTTCCGCTTCGACATCGATCCGGGGCGCAAGGAGAAGATGCTCAAGGGCCTGGACGCCATCGGCGAGACCCTGCAGCACGCCGGCGATATCGACGTCTACGAGATGAAGCGCGCCATCGGCCAGCCCTGGCTGGAGCTGGGCGCGTGACCATCCTGGTCATCGGGACCGTCCGCCTGCCGCCGGAGAACATCGACCGCGCCCGCGCCGCCATGGAGACCATGGTGGCCGCCAGCCGGGCCGAGGACGGCTGCCTCGAATACGCCTACTCGCACGATCTGCTGGAGCCCGGCCTGGTCCGCGTGACCGAGGCCTGGCGCGACCGCGCCGCGCTGACCGCCCACTTCCAGACCCCGCACATGGCCGCCTGGCGTGGCGTGTTCCCCAGCCTCGGCATCACCGACCGCGACCTGGCCCTGTACGAGGCCGGGCAGCCCGAACCGATTTGAGACCCATGACCCAGACCCTGCTCCTGCTCCCCGGCGACGGCATCGGCCCGGAGGTGATCGCCCAGGTCCGCCGCGTGGCCCAGGTCGTGACGCCCGACCTCGCGCTCGACGAACGCGACTTCGGTGGCGTCAGCTACGACCGGCACGGCGTGCCGATCACCGATGAAGCGATCGCCACGGCCAAGGCTTCCGACGCCGTGCTGATGGGGGCCGTGGGCGGTCCGCAGTGGGCCGGCGTGGAGCGGAGCAAGCGGCCGGAGATGGGCCTGCTGGGCCTGCGCAAGGCCATGGACGTGTTCGCCAACCTGCGGCCGGCCCTCTGTTTCGACGCCCTCGCCGACGCCTCCAGCCTCAAGCGCGAGCTGGTCGCCGGCCTCGACATCATGTTCGTCCGTGAACTGACCGGCGGCGTCTATTTCGGTCAGCCGCGCTTCATCGAGACCCTCCCGGACGGTCAGCGCCGCGCCGTCGACACGCAGGTCTACACCACCAGCGAAATCGAGCGCGTCAGCCGCGTGGCCTTCGAACTGGCCCGGAGCCGGGGCAACAAGGTCCATTCGCTGGAGAAATCCAACGTCATGGAGACCGGCCTGCTCTGGCGCGAGGTGGTCACCGACCTGCACAAGCGCGAGTACGCCGACGTGCAGCTGGAACATATGCTGGCCGACAACGCCGCCATGCAGTTGGTCCGGCAACCCCGGCAGTTCGACGTCATCCTGACCGACAACCTGTTCGGCGATGTGCTGTCGGACGAGGCGGCGCAGCTGACCGGGTCGCTGGGCATGCTGCCGTCTGCGGCGCTGGGCGCGCCGGGCCAGCCCGGCCTGTACGAGCCGATCCACGGTTCTGCGCCGGACATCGCCGGTCAGGGCCTCGCCAATCCTCTGGCCGCCATCCTGTCGTTCGAGATGGCGCTGCGGTGGTCGCTCGGCCGGACCGAAACCGCCGACCGGGTCAAGGCCGCCGTCGAGGCCGCCCTGGCCGCCGGGGCCCGCACCCGCGACCTCGGCGGATCGCTGTCCACGGCGCAAATGGGCGACGCGGTGCTCGAGGCGCTCTAACCTCCCCCCATGACCACCGCCGCCGACGACGCCTACGACACCCGGGCCCGCGCAGAGCTCGCCGCCTGGCGCGCGGCGGTGCTGAAGCCGCCCTCGGCCCTGCAGGCGGCGGCGAAGGGACTGCAGAACCGGATCACCAACCTGATCCCGGAGAAGGTCCATCTCGCCATCAGCAAGGTCATCGAACAGATGACCCGCGGCATTCTGGTGGGCTCGGACTTCGTGACCCCGCCGCCGCGGACCGGCCTGTTGCTGGCCGAACGCGAGGCGCTGGTCCGCAAGGCCATCGAAGGCTACCGCAACGTGGCGACTGTGGAGGGGGGCGTGGCCGGGGCCGGGGGCTTCCTGCTGGCGGCGGCCGACTTCCCGGCCCTGATCGCCATCAAGATCAAGCTGCTGTTCGAGATCGCCGCTCTCTACGGTCACGACGGTCAGGCCTGGCGCGAACGCCTCTACATCCTGTCGATCTTCCAGCTGGCCTTCTCCAGCCCGGACCATCGGTGGGATGTGTACGAACAGATGACCGGCGACGATCAGCCGGCGACGGTTGAGGACTTCGACTGGCGGCGTTTCCAGCAGGAGTACCGGGACTACATCGACCTGGCCAAGATGGCCCAGCTGCTTCCGGTCGTCGGCGCGCCGATCGGGGCGATCGTCAATTTCCGCCTTGTCGAGCAGCTCGGGGCGACCGCGATCAATGCCTACCGGCTGCGCTGGTTTGCTTGAGCGGACCTCGGATCCGGGAATGCGTCGGCATGACGCAGCGCTATTCGCCCGACGATTCTCGAATCTGACGTGCTCGGGCAGGGTTGATTAACCAACGTGCCCGAAGACCGTACCTTGCGGCAGGCGCAGCGACGGGCGTCTTGCCGTCTTTATGAAGGCGCGCGACATGAACAATCTCAGGATCACGACCAAACTTATGGTTGCCTTCGCGGCGATGATCGTCGTGATGACGATATCGTCGACCGTGCTGTTCTTCAGCGTGCAGAAGATGGGCGTGGCGGCGAACGCCTCGAAGCGCAGCCTCGAGCTGATGACCACCATCGAGACCGTCATGCTCAACATGACCGACACGCAGAATTCGATGCGCGCCTTCGTCGCCAATCCGGCCGAAACCAGCCAGCTCGACGACTACGCCGAGACCCTGGCGACCGTCGGCAAGGGTCTGGACGAGTTCGAGGCCACAACCCAGCTGCCTGACCAGAAGGCGCGCGTAGAACAGATGCGCAAGGCCGTCGCCACCTGGCGCCAGACCAATGGCGACGTCATCATCGCCCTGGCCCAGGACCCCGCGACGCTCGAACAGGCCCGGGTCATGGCGGGCCAACCCTCCTTCAAGCCGATCCGCGAGGCGAAGAACGCCATCGCCAAGGCGGCCGCCGAGCACTCCGACCTGAACCGGGCGGCCCGTGACGCCGCCCAGTCCACCGCGATCACCGCCCTGATCGTCGGCGGTCTGGCCTCGATCGGCATCGCTGTCGCCATGGCCATGCTGCTGAGCCGCGCCATCGCCGCGCCGGTCAACGCCATGACCTCGGTGATGCGCAAGCTGGCGGCGGGGGATCATACCGTCGCCGTGCACGGCGCCGGCCGTCGCGACGAGATCGGCGAGATGGCCGCCGCCGTCCAGGTGTTCAAGGACGCCGCCATCGAGAAGGTCCGGCTGGAGCGCGAGGCCGAGGACCAGCGCCGTGTCGCCGAGCAGGACCGCGCCCATCGTGAGCGGGAGAAGGCCGACGAGGCCGCCCAGGACGCTCACGCCATCAGCGAGGTCGCCCAGGCCCTGTCGCGCCTGTCGGCCGGCGACCTGACCTACCGCATCACCGCGCCGGTGGCTCCCAAGGCCGCCCAGCTGAAGGAAGACTTCAACGCCGCCGCCGCCCGCCTGCAGGACACCCTGCGCGCCATCAGCGGTTCGACCAGCGGCGTGCGCAACGGCTCCGACGAGATCGCGCTGGCCTCCGACGACCTGTCGCGCCGCACCGAGCAGCAGGCCGCCAGCCTCGAAGAGACCGCCGCCGCGCTGGACGAGATCACCGCCACGGTCCGCCGCACCGCCTCCGGCGCGAAGGACGCCGCCACCCTCGTCGCCGACGCCCGCAAGGGCGCCGAACGCTCCGGCGATGTGGTCAACCGCGCCGTCTCGGCCATGGGCCAGATCGAGAACTCCTCCACCGAGATCAGCCAGATCATCGGCGTGATCGACGAGATCGCCTTCCAGACCAACCTGCTGGCCCTCAACGCCGGCGTTGAAGCGGCCCGGGCCGGCGACGCCGGCAAGGGCTTCGCGGTGGTCGCCTCCGAGGTGCGGGCGCTCGCCCAGCGCTCGGCTGACGCCGCCAAGGAGATCAAGGGTCTGATCTCGACCTCCTCCGACCAGGTGAAGACCGGCGTCGACCTGGTCGGCCAGGCCGGCGAGGCTCTGCGCCAGATCGTCTCCCAGGTCGCCGACATCGACCGCCTGGTCGGCGAGATCGCCGCCTCGGCCCAGGAGCAGGCCACCGGTCTGCACGAGGTCAACGCCGCCGTGAACCAGATGGACCAGGTCGTTCAGCAGAACGCCGCCATGGTCGAGGAATCCACCGCCGCCACCCACAGCCTGAAGGGCGAGGCCGGCGAGCTCGCCAGCCTGGTCGGCCGGTTCAACGTCGGCGACGGCGACAGCGGCTTCGCCGCCGAACCGTCCCGCAATGCGGTTCACGCGGCCCGGGCGAAGCTGGCGTCCTACGCCCGGGGCTAAGGCCCCGGCTCACGCCGGCTTCGGCGGCGCGGTGCGGTTTCGACGCTGACGGGGACGCGGACTAAAGTCCCTGTCGCCGCATCGCCCCGGCCCTCACACCACCTCGCTGGCGACCACGAACTGCGGGTTCTCCACCAGGCCCATGAACTCGCCCATGACGCCCTGGACCACGCCGCCGGGCATGTCCTGGGCGACGAAGCCGTCGAGGTCCGGGATGTCGAACACCTCGATGTAGTCCATCGAGGGCGAGCCTTCGCCCATCAGCAGCCGCTCGGCCCGGTGGTTCACATAGGACGACACGCGGGTCAGGCCGCGCATGGCCGGATAGTCGCGGTCGCGGATCCAGGTCTCGAACTGCTCGGCGCTGACGCCGGCCTTGAGGGTGTAGGTCAGGAACAGCTTGGCCATGGGGGTCTCCTCGTCGTCGGGACCCCGACGCTAGGCCCGCCCGGCCGCGCCGCCACGCCTTGAAAGGGGGGCTGATGCCGCCACGACATTTCCTTGCCTTGCATGGCGGGTACGACAGGCGTAACCGTCCCGTCCGCCTAGAGCATTCTCCGATCCAGCGGGTCGGTGGAATGCTCTAGTGTTTTGTTTTGTCGCATTTTCTTGCGGCGAACCGGCATCCACTTCGCCGGAAAATGCTTTGGTGCAGGAGAGATTTCTATGGGTTACCGGGTCGCCGTTGTCGGCGCCACGGGCAACGTGGGCCGTGAACTGTTCAATATCCTCGAGGAAGTGAACTTCCCCGTGGACAAGATTCACGCCATCGCCAGCCGTAAATCCATCGGGGTCGAAGTCTCCTTCGGCGAGAAGATCCTCAAGTGCGAGGATATCGAGCAGTTCGACTTCTCGACCGTCGACATCGTGCTGATGAGCGCCGGCGGGACGGTGTCCAAGGCCTGGTCGGAGAAGATCGGCAAGGCCGGCGCCATCGTCATCGACAACAGCTCGACCTGGCGGATGGACCCTGACGTCCCGCTGATCATCCCGGAAGTGAACCCCGACGCCATCGAGGGCTTCCGCAAGAAGAACATCATCGCCAACCCCAACTGCACGACCATGGGCCTGCTGGTGGCGCTCAAGCCGCTGCACGACGTGGCGAAGATCAAGCGGGTGGTGGTCTCGACCTACCAGTCGGTGTCCGGCACCGGCAAGGCGGCCATGGACGAGCTGTGGGACCAGACCAAGGGCGTCTTCGTCCTCGGCGCCCCGCCGCCCAAGGTCTACCACAAGCAGATTGCCTTCAACGTGATCCCGCAGTGCGACGTCTTCCTCGACGACGACAGCGGCGACACCAAGGAAGAGCGCAAGATGGCGGACGAGACCCACAAGATCCTCGACCCCAACATCCGCGTCTCGACCACCTCGGTCCGGGTGCCGGTCTTCGTCGGCCACGGCGAGAGCGTGAACATCGAGTTCGAGAGCGCGCTGGACGACGACGAGGCCCGCGAGATCCTGCGCGAGGCCCCCGGCGTGGTGGTGATCGACCGGCGCGAGGACGGCGGCTACGCCACGCCCAAGGACGTCCAGGGCGAGTTCCCGGTGTTCGTCTCGCGCATCCGCGTCGACAAGACCCTCGAGCACGGCCTCAGCCTGTGGGTGGTCTCCGACAACCTGCGCAAGGGCGCGGCCCTCAACGCCGTCCAGATCGCGCAGCTGCTGCACGAGCGCGGCCTGATCGGCAAGGTCTCGGCGTAACCTGATCCCCCGCAAGAAGCGGGTCGAACATCAGGGGCCCGGGACGCAAGTTCCGGGCCCCTTGCTATTGGAGTGATGTCCCGTGCCGGACGTGAAGGATGAAAGCCGCGCCGCCCTGCTGGCCGGCATCGGCTGCTACAGCCTCTGGGGCCTGCTGCCCCTGTGGATGTACGCCCTGCGCGACGTGGGCGTCGGCGCCGTCGAGATCACCGCCCAGCGCGCCGTCTGGGCCGTGCTGTGGGCCGCCGCCCTGGTCCTCGTCGCCCGCAAGCTGCCGGAGCTCTCCCGCGTGGTCCGGGAGCCGCGCACCCTGGGCCTGCTGCTGCTCTCGGCCGGGCTGATCGGGGCTAACTGGCTGATCTACGTCATCGCCGTGAACAGCGGCCGCACGCTGGAGGCCAGCCTCGGCTATTTCATCAATCCGCTGATGAACATGGCGGCGGGCGCGATCTTCTTCCGTGAGCGGATCGATCGCTTCGGCTATGCCGCCATCGGTCTGGCCGCGGCGGGCGTCGTGGCCCAGACCATCGCCGTCGGCCACCCGCCGATCATGTCGCTGGCCCTGGCGGTGACCTTCTGCGCCTACGGCCTGATCCGCAAACAGGTGACGGCCGACGCCCAGACCGGCCTGTTCGTCGAGACCGCCATCCTCGCCGTGCCTGGCCTGATCTGGGTGGCGGTGCTGCAGTCGAGCGGCCAGGGGCATCTGGGCGAGGGCCCCTGGCCCACCCTGCTACTGCTGGCCGCCGGCCCGCTGACCGTGGCGCCGCTGGCCCTGTTCTCCTGGGCCGCCCGACGCATGCCGCTGGTCTGGCTGGGCTTCGTGCAGTTCATCGCCCCGACCCTGGCCTTCTTCGTCGGCGTCTGGTCGGGAGAGGCCTTCACTCCGCTGCGCGCGCTGGCCTTCGGCTTCATCTGGGTCGGGGTGGCGGTGTTCGCGGTCGGGGTCTGGGTCAGGCATCGGCGGCCGGTCGCGCCGGCCTGACCTCACCCGTGTTCCCGGCGAACGCTCCCCGCGATAGTCTCGCCTCCGTGACCGACCAGCCGCCCCGTTTCGCGCCCGAGTTCTTCAACAGCCTGTCCGGCGGCCAGGAGTCGTTCGCCGACGGCGCCTATGGCCTGGCGCTCGATGTCGACAGCACCGCCCGGCACGATCCCGACTGGGT
>JBIKII010000317.1:0-2508 GCA_044361705.1 Caulobacter sp. | reverse complement strand
CTGATGGCCACCGTAAAGGGCGACGTCCACGACATCGGCAAGAATATCGTCGGCGTGGTCCTGCAGTGTAACAACTACGAGGTCATCGACCTGGGCGTCATGGTCCCGGCCGATCGCATCCTGGCCGAGGCCAGGGCGCACAACGTCGACATCATCGGCCTCTCGGGCCTGATCACCCCGTCGCTGGACGAGATGGTCTTCCTGGCCTCGGAGATGGAGCGCCAGGGCTTCAAGGTGCCGTTGCTGATCGGCGGCGCCACGACCAGCAAGACTCACACGGCGGTGAAGATCGCCCCGGCCTATCGCGGCGGCTCGACCACCTATGTGCTGGACGCCAGCCGCGCCGTCGGCGTGGTCTCCCAGCTGCTGTCGAAGGACGACCGGGACCGGTTCGAGGCCGCCACGCGAGACGACTACGTCCGGGTCCGCGAACAGTTCGCCCGCGGCCAGGCGCAGAAGACCCGCACGCCGGTCGAGACGGCGCGGGCCAACCGGTTCAGGATCGACTGGGACGCCGCCCCGCCGCCGCCCCGGCCGACCTTCACCGGCACGCGGGCCTTCGGGCCCTACGACCTTGAAAACCTCGCGACCTTCATCGACTGGACGCCCTTCTTCTCGACTTGGGAGCTGGCCGGCCGCTATCCGGACATCCTCGAGGACGAGGTCGTGGGCGAAGCCGCGCGCGACCTGTGGCGCGACGCCCAGGCGATGCTCCGGCAGATCCTCGACGAGAAATGGTTCGAGGCGCGCGGCGTGGTCGGCTTCTGGCCCGCCCAGTCCGACGGCGACGACATCGTGGTCTATGCCGACGAAAGCCGCCGCGAGGAGATCGCCCGGCTGCACACCCTTCGCCAGCAGATGGCCAAGAGCACTGACAAGGCCAACCTGGCCCTGGCCGACTTCGTCGCCCCCGTCGGCGGCCCGGCCGACTGGATCGGCGGCTTCGCGGTCACGGCCGGCCATGGCGAACTGGAAATCGCACGGCGCTTCAAGGAGGCCGGCGACGACTACTCCGCCATTCTCGCCACGGCCCTGGCCGACCGGTTGGCCGAAGCCTTCGCTGAGGCGTTACACCATCGGGTGCGCACCGAACTGTGGGGGTACGCCCCGCAGGAGGACCGCGACATCGACCGGCTGATTGGCGAAAAGTACCGGGGCATCCGCCCGGCGCCGGGCTATCCGGCCCAACCCGACCACACAGAGAAGGCGACACTGTTCCGCCTGCTCGACGCGACGGCGCAGACCGGCATCGAGCTTACCGAGAGCTTCGCCATGACCCCGCCGGCGGCGGTCAGCGGCCTCTATTTCAGCCATCCCGACAGCCACTATTTCGGCGTCGGCCGCATCGATCGCGACCAGGTGTCGGACTACGCGCGACGCAAAGGTTGGGACCTGGCGGTTGCGGAACGCTGGCTGGCCCCCATTCTCAGCTATGATCCCTTTGGTGAATCGCGAGGAGCGGCGGCGTAGTGCAGATGAGTTCATCCAGAGACCGGATCATCGGCGCGGCGGCCGTGGTCGCCGCCGGCCTGGTTGTGGGCGCCATCGTTCTCGACGCGCGACGGCCCAGGCCTGGCCGCTTCGACGGCCGGCTGTGGAAGCTGGTCGGGCCGCAGGATGACGACCGCCTGGCCATGGCCGATGATCTGATCGAGCGGAACAGGCTCGATGGCCTGACGCGGGCCCGGGTGCGCAAGATGCTTGGCGAGCCGACCGACGCCGGCCGGTTCCAGCCCGGCGCCTTCGCCTATCGCCTCGGTCTGGAGCGCGCCTACATGCCGGTCGATTTCGAATGGCTGGTCATCTGCTTCGATGACCAGGACAAGGTCTCCCGCTACTGGATCGCGACGGACTGACAAAACGGCGCGCAAGCTGTCGGAAGACGGTTCCGCCCTTCGTCCTCGGTAGAGGATCGCAGGCTGGAGAAACCTCATGCGCACGGTCACGCCCGCTCATTCCGTCGACGCCTATCTCGCGGCGCTCCCCGCTGACCAGCGCGCGGCGCTGGAACGCCTGCGCGGGGTCATCCTGGCGACGGCGCCGGAGGCGGTCGAGTCGATCAGCTACGGCATCCCGACCTTCAAGGTGAAGGGCAAGGCGGTCGCCCACATCGGCGCGACGGCGAAGCACTGCGCCTTCTACGGGGCGGTGGCGGACGTCTTCGCGGACGATCTGGCCGGCTTCTCGACCAGCAAGGGCACGATCCGCTTTCAGCCCGCCGCGCCCTTGCCCGACGATCTCGTCCGCCGGATCGTCCGGTTCAACATCGAGCGGCAGGGGCTCACATAGGCGCCTCGCCGCGACAGGAGTCAGGGCGAGGATGACGCACGACCTGATCCACGCTACCGATTGCGCATGAGCACGCTCCGCAATACCCTTGCCGCCGCCGCCCTGATGCTCGGCCTCGCCGCCTGCGGCCAGCCTTCCCCGGACACGCCCGCCGCGCCGGCCGAGCCGACCGCCCCCGCCCCGCCGTCGGGCCCCGCGCCCGTCGCGACCGGCCAGGCC
>JBIKII010000136.1:0-9047 GCA_044361705.1 Caulobacter sp. | reverse complement strand
AGGCGGCACACCAGCGCACGCCTGGAACGGAGGCTTACGTCCCCTCCGCCTGGTCCCGCTCGACCACTCCCAGTCGCCGCATCGGGCTGGTACCAGGCGCCCTCCCCCGCGACGGGGACTTGCTGAGTATGGGCGGGGTTGGGGCGAGGGGGATAAACCGTGATCTATCCCCCCATCTCCGTCTCCCCGGCGAAGGCCGGGGTACAGGCGGTGCAAGGGCTGGCGCGGGATCATGGATCCCGGCCTTCGCCGGGAAGACGGGGGATAGATCGCCTTGGGGACTGCTTCGCGAAGCGTAGCTGTCCCTCGACAGCGTCAGCCGGTGTTGAGGCACAGCAACGGGCTGCGCCCGAACCAGTCCCGGGTCACCCCCGTTCCCGTCATGGCCCGACTTGTTCGGGCCACCCATGAACACGAGCCTTGGGAAGGGAGGCGCCGATAGCGCTCCGGATACCCACCTTGCCCACCACGCATGGGTGGCCCGAACAAGTCGGGCCATGACGGAGGGATGGTCGGGGACATGTACCGTCTTCGGTACGTGTCCCCCGCAGCTTGAAGCAGCTGGGGACACGCACTGAAGTGCATGTCCCCCTCTCCCCTAGAACCGCAGCGCGCGGGCTTCCTTCACGTGCGGCAGGGCCTGGATCCGGGCCAGCAGCGCCTCGTCCGGCGCCTGGTCCACCCCCACGAGCGCGATGGCGTCGGCGTCGGCGCTGACGCGGCCGAGGTTGAAGGTGGCGATGTTGACGCCGGCCTCGGCCAGGATGGTGCCCAGGGCGCCGATGAAGCCCGGCTTGTCGAGGTTGTTGACGTAGAGCATGGCCGGGCCGAAGGCGGCGTCCAGCTCCATGCCCTTGACCTCGACGATGCGCGGCGTCCCGGCGATCACCGTGCCGGCGAAGGAGCGCTTGCCGATCTCGGTGGTGATGGTGATGCGCATCAGGCTGTCATAGGTCGGACTGACCTCCTGGCGGCTCTCGGAGACGGTGATGCCGCGCTCCTTGGCCACGGCCGGGGCCGAGACCATGTTGATCTCCGCGAGCATCGGCTTGAGGACGCCCGCCAGCGCGGCGCTGGTCATCGGCTTGACGTTCAGGGCCGCCACGTCGCCCTCGTAGGCGATGTCGATGGCGGTGATGCCGAAGTCGACCATCTGGCCGGCGAAGGCGCCGATCTTCTCGGCCAGGGCCACGAAGGGCTTCAGGCGCGGGGCTTCCTCGGCCGTGATCGAGGGGCTGTTCAGGGCGTTGGTCACCGCGCCGGTCAGCAGGTAGTCGCTCATCTGTTCGGCGACCTGCAGGGCGACGTTCTCCTGCGCCTCATTGGTGCTCGCGCCCAGGTGCGGCGTGGCCACGACCTTGTCGCTGCCGAACAGCGGGTTTTCCTTGGCCGGCTCGGTGACGAAGACGTCGAAGCCCGCGCCGCCGACATGGCCGCTGTCGAGCAGCGCCCGCAGGGCGACCTCGTCGACCAGTCCGCCGCGGGCGCAGTTGACGATCAGCACGCCCTTCTTCGTCTTCGCCAGGTTCTCGGCCGACAGGATGTTACGGGTCTTGTCGGTCAGCGGCGTGTGCAGGGTAATGACGTCGGCGCGGGCCAGCAGGTCCTCCAGCTCGACCTTCTCCACGCCCATCTCGATGGCGCGTTCGGGCGACAGGAAGGGATCGTAGGCCACGACCTTCATCTTCAGGCCCAGCGCCCGGTCGGCCACGATGCCGCCGATGTTGCCGGCCCCGATCAGGCCGAGGGTCTTGGCGTAGAGCTCCACGCCCATGAAGCGGTTCTTCTCCCACTTGCCGGCCTGGGTGGAGGCGTCGGCGGCGGGCAGCTGGCGGGCCAGGGCGAACATCATGGCGATGGCGTGTTCGGCGGTGGTGATCGAGTTGCCGAACGGGGTGTTCATGACCACGATGCCCTTGGCCGTGGCGGCCGGGATGTCGACGTTGTCGACCCCGATGCCGGCCCGGGCGATGACCTGCAGCTTGTTGGCGGCGGCGATCACATCCTTGTCGAGCCTGGCGCCCGAGCGGATGGCGATGCCGTCGTAGTCGCCGATGACGGCGATCAGTTCGTCCTTGGTCAGGCCGGTCTTGATGTCGAAGTCGACGCCGCGGTTCTTGAAGATGTCGACGGCGGCGGGGCTGAGTTTGTCAGCGATGAGGACGCGGGGAGCCATGTGAGGTGTCTCTTTTCGAAATGGGGAAGGGGACCCCCTCCGGGCCTTCGGCCCACCTCCCCCAGAGGGGAGGATCACCGGCGCGGATGCTCCCCTCTGGGGGAGCTGTCGCCGCGCAGCGGTGACTGAGGGGGTTCTTGAAGGGGGTCAGGCGGCCGTGAGTTCGGAACTCACCGTGGCGAAGGCCCAGTCGAGCCAGGGCGTCAGGGCCTGCACGTCAGCCGTGTCGACCGTTGCGCCGCACCAGATGCGCAGGCCCGGAGGCGCCTTGGCGTAGCCGCCGATGTCGTAGGCGGCGCCTTCCTTCTCCAGCACCGAGGCGAGCTTCTTGGCGAAGTCGGCCTGGGCGTCGGCGGACAGGGCGGTGACCTTGGGATCGACAACCTTAAGGCAGACGGAGGTGTTGGACCGGATGGCCTTGTCTTCGGCGAGGAAGTCGACCCAGGGCGTGACCGCGACCCAGTCCTCGAGCGCCCTCAGATTGGCTTCCGAGCGGGCCTTCATGCCGGCCGCGCCGCCGACCGTGTCGGCCCAGGCCAGCGCGTCCAGCGCGTCCTCGACGCAGAGCAGCGAGGGGGTGTTGATCGTGGCCCCGTCGAAGATCGCGGCGTTGAACTTCCCGTTGTCGACCATGCGGAACAGCTTGGGCATCGGCCAGGCCGGCGTGTAGCTCTCAAGCCGCGCCACGGCGCGGGGCGACAGGATCAGCACGCCGTGGGCGGCCTCCCCGCCGAGCGCCTTCTGCCAGGAGAAGGTCACGGCATCGAGCCTGGTCCAGTCGAGGTCCTGGGCGAAGGCGGCGCTGGTGGCGTCGCAGATGACGATGCCTTCGCGGTCAGCCGAGATGAAGTCGGCGTTGGGCACGCGCACGCCGCTGGTCGTGCCGTTCCAGGTGAAGACCAGGTCGGCGTCAGGGCGGACTTTGCCGGTGTCGGGCAGCTGGCCGTAGGGGGCGTCGAGCACCTCCACGTCGGGCAGCTTGAGTTGCTTGGTGACGTCGGTGACCCAGTCCTTGCCGAACGACTCGAAGGCCAGCAGCTGGACGGGCTTGGGGCCGAGCATCGACCACATGGCCATCTCGACGGCGCCGGTGTCGGAGCCGGGGACGATGCCGATGAGGAAGTCGGCCGGCACGCCCAGCACCTCGCGGGTGCGGTCGATCGCCAGCTTCAGCTTGGCCTTGCCGGGCTTGCCGCGGTGCGAGCGTCCGAGGACGGCGTCGTTCAGGCTTTGGGGGGTCCAGCCGGGTCTCTTGGCGCACGGGCCTGAAGAGAATTCGGGGCGCGCCGGGCGCAAGTCCGGCTTCTGCGGAGTCGTGGTCACTGCGATGTCTCCCATCCTTGCAGATGGACTGCACCCCGTTGGGAGGGTGTGGCCCGCCGCCGAAGAACCCGATTTCGCTGCGCCGCACAAGAGAAGTTTCTCTCATGCGGCGTCCGGCCACGGGGGCCGACGCAAAAATCTTCCCTTACAGGCCGTGATTTGGCGGCGACCGCTCCGATCCCGTAGGAAGGCCCATGGGCGGGACAAATCAACGACTCGATTGGCTGGTGCTGGGCATCCTGGTGGTGACCTGGGGCTCGGCCTTCGCGGGGCTGAAGATCGCCGTGGACGGCATTCACCCCTTCTGGGTGTCGGCTATCCGGCTGTGGGTCGCGGCCCTGACGCTGTGGCTGCTGAGCGCGGCGCGGGGCGAGCAGATGCCGCGCTTCAGCCTGGGCCGGGGCTCGCCGTGGCCGGCTTACGCCCTGGTCGGGCTGGTCGGCTTCTCCGCGCCGTTCTTCATGTTCTCGACCGCGGCCCAGAGCCTGCCCAGCGCCGTCAACGCCATCTGCAACGGCGCCTCGCCGGTCTTCACCGTCGCCCTGGCCCACCTCTTCCTGGCCGACGAACGGATGACGATGCAGAAGGCGGTCGGCGTCGGCCTGGGCTTCGTCGGCCTGCTGACCCTGGTCTGGCCGACCCTGTCGGGCGGGTTGAGCGTCGAGGTCGGCTTTCTGGGGCTGGCGATCGGCGCGGCGGCCCTCTACGCGGCGTCCAACATCCTGATGCGCAAGGCGCCGCCGTTCCCGTCCACGGTGGGGGCGCTGATGATGTGTCTGGCCGGGGCGGTGTTCGCGACGGTCGGCGCCCTGGTCCTGGAAGGGCCGCCGCCGCCGCCGCCGCTGGTCCCGCTGCTGGTCACCATCGCGCTGGGCGTGGCGTCCAGCGGGCTGGGCACGGTCGGATGGGTCTGGCTGCTGCAGCGGCGCGGGGCCGTGTTCAGCAGCATGACCGTCTACCTGCTGCCGGTCTGGGCGACGATCATCGGCGTGGGGCTGATGGGCGAGCGGCCGGGCTGGAGCGCCTTCGCGGCGCTGGCGCTGATCCTGGGGGGCGTGGCGCTGACCAACGCGCCGCGGCGCAAGGTCGAGCCTCAGGCCTGAGTGCGCATCCGGGCCCGCCAGGCGATGACCGTGCCGGCAAGGATGCAGAGCAGGATCGCCAGGGTCACCAGGTTGTTGGCGATGGCGTAGAGCCGGTCACGCGGCAGTTCTGCGACGAGGTAGAAGGCGTGAAGGCTGAACTGGCCGCCCTGCAGCAGCATGGCCGCGCCGATCCACAGGCTGGAGTAGCGGATGGCGAGAATCAGGAAGCCCACCGCCAGAACGCCGTCGGCGACCAGCAGGGCGACCGAGATGGTTTCCTGGTTGAGCAGATGGTGCACCGCGAAGGCGACCAGGGACGTAATCAGCTTCAGGCTGGCGCCGTAGCGCTCGGCCGAGCCGCCCTTCCACCACGCGAACGCGAGGACCGCCAGCGTGGCGGCCCATCCGATCATCGGTAGCGGTGACTGATACATCTCATGCGCCTCTAACCGAATTAGAGGCGCATGAGCATTAAACTATTGCAACGTCGCCGGATCAGCTGACCTGGCGAAGGTCTTCGGCTTCCTGAGCGAACTGCGGGGGCTTGTCTTCCCAGCCCGTCATCTTGGTGCGGACACCGATGCGCAGCTTCACTTCGTTCAGCTCATTGTGGGCGCCGACGATGGCCGTGCGGGCTTCGCCGAGCGCCGACAGGGCTTCGACCAGCTTCGCGGAGGCGTTGTCGCCGACCACGGCCGAAAGGTGCAGATCCTTCCGGGCCTTGAGCATTTCGGCCATCAGTTCAGCCGCTTCCGTCATCGCCGCGTCGAGGGCGGCTTCGGTCGCGAACAGCTTCCGCGCGACCTTCTGGACCACAAAAACCTTTTCCACCTTGCACTCTCCATCAGCCCTTGGGCGAGCTTAAGGTAAACGAAACCTTAAGCCGCGACTAGGTAAATGAACGGTTAAATTGTCGCGGAAGCGAAGCGTTAGGGGAATTGGGCGATAACGGTCCGTCACGGGGCTGTTTTTCGAGCAGATGAACCACAGCGCAAACACCACCCAGGCTTCGAGCCACGCGCCCTTCCAGGCGCGGATCGCCAGCGTCGCGCTCATCACGACGGTGGCCGTCCTGCTGGCCGCCTGCGCGACCTTCATGATCCAGCAGTGGGCCGTCTCCCTGCAGGAATCCCGCGCCACGGCCGGCGCGATGAACGCCGTGGTGGCGCGCATCGCCGCGCCCGCGCTCGTCGCCGGCGACAACGCGGCAGCCGGCCGCGCCATGGACTCGATCATCGGCGCGCCCGGCGTTCGCGAGGCCAGCCTGATCGACTCGCGGGGCCGGATCATCGCCGTTCGCCGCGACCCGGGTCCGGCCGGAGACGACGAACATGTCGTCCGCACGCCGGTGACGCTCGACGGCCGGACGGTCGGGGCCCTGGTGACCACCGTCGAGGCGCCCACGCTCGCCGACCTCGCCCCGCGCTACGCGGCCCTGACCTTCGCGCTGTTCTTCGGCGCCGCCGGCATCGCGATGTTCGTGGCCACCACCCTGGCCCGCCGCATCACCCAGCCGGTCAACCGCCTCTCGGAGGCGATGACCGAGGTCGCCCAGAGCGGGCGCTTCACCCTGGTCGCCGAGGACGCCGACGACGACCTGTTCCGCAGCCTGGCCCGCAGCTTCAACCAGCTGATCAGCAAGCTCGACGCCAACGACCGCGACCTGCGCGCCACCCTGGGCGAGCTGGTCGTCGCGCGCGACCAGGCCAACGCCGCCAATGTGCTCAAGAGCCAGTTCCTGGCCAACATGAGCCACGAGATCCGCACGCCCCTGAACGGCGTGCTGGCCATGGCCGACGTCATGGCCCGCGACGAGCTCGGAACCCGCCAGCGCGAGCGGCTGGGCGTGATCCGCGAGTCGGGCGAGCTGCTGCTCAGCGTCATCAACGACGTGCTGGACCTGTCCAAGATCGAGGCCGGACGCCTGGAGCTGGCGACCTGTGACTTCTCGCTGGACGAGATGGCCGAGGGCGCGGTCAGCGCCTTCCAGGTCATGGCCCACGGCAAGGGCCTGCGCTTCGGCATCGCGGTCGATCCCGGCGCGGCGGGCTGGTGGCGGGGGGATCCGGACCGGATCCGCCAGGTTCTCAGCAACCTGGTGTCGAACGCCATCAAGTTCACCGTCGAGGGCGCGGTGGCTGTACGCTTCTCGCTCGGTCCGACGGGCGGTCTGCGCCTGACGGTCTCCGACACTGGCATCGGCATCGCCCAGGACAAGCTGCCGACCCTGTTCGAGAAATTCATCCAGGCCGACAACTCCACGACCCGCCGGTTCGGCGGCACGGGCCTGGGCCTGGCGATCTGCCGCGAGCTCTCGCAGCTCATGGGCGGCCAGGTCACGGCCCGCAGTATCGAGGGCGAAGGCTCGACCTTCGTCGTCGACCTGCCGCTGGCCCGTGGCGCGGCCCCGAGGGCCGCCGAGCCGGCCGGGGTCGCCGAGCCGCACGACCAGCGTCGGCTGCGCATCCTGGCGGCCGAGGACAACGCCACCAACCAGAAGGTCCTGCAGGCGGTCATGGAGCCGCTGGACGTCCACCTCCAGATCGTCCCGGACGGCCGCGAGGCGGTGGACGCCTGGCGGGGCGGCGGCTTTGACCTGATCCTGATGGACATACAGATGCCGGTCATGGACGGCGTCGAGGCGGCCAGGGCCATCCGCGCCGCCGAACTGTCGGAGCGCCTGCCGCGCACCCCGATCCTGGCCCTGACGGCGAACGCCCTGGTGCATCAGGTCGAGGCCTATCTGGCGGCGGGCATGGACGGACATGTCTCCAAGCCCATCGAACTCAAGCGTCTCTACGACGCCATCGAGACGGCCGTGGCCAACTCCGCGCTCGCCCGGCCCCAGGCCGCCTGAGGCCGGCCGCCAACCTGAACGGAACATAACGAGGCGCTCAGAACCGTTTCAGGTTGAAAGTGGTCTTCTCTCTTCAACGCCGGGACATCCCGGCTCCAGCGAAGAGGAACCCGACCATGAAAAAGATCCTGATCTCCGTTCTGGCGGTCTCGGCGCTGAGCGCCGCCGCCCTGCCCGCCATGGCCGCCCCGTGGCAGAACATCAACCAGCGCCAGGCCCAGCTTGACCGCCGGATCGACATGGGTGTCCGCAACGGCCAGCTGACCCGCAATGAGGCCTACCGCCTGCGGACGGAGTTCCGCCAGATCGCCCAGCTCGAAAACCGCTACCGCCGGACCGGCGGCCTGCAGGGCTGGGAGCGCGCCGACCTCGACCGCCGCTTCGACGTTCTGAGCCGCAAGATCCGCATCGAGCGTCACGACCGTGACGACCGTCGTCCGGGCGGCCCCGGCTACGGCGGCGGCTACGGCCCCGGCGCGGCCTACGACAGCGACCGGGACGGCCGTCCGGACCGTGTCGACCGCTTCCCCCACGATCCGCGTCGCTGGTAGTCCCCCCGGCCAGTACCGCGACGAGCGCCCCCGCCCTCACAGGCGGGGGCGCTTTCGTTTGGTCACAGCCGCAGGACGCCCTCGACGACGGTGACGGCCTGACCGCGCAGCAGCACACGGTCGCCGCGCAGCTCGCACTCCAGATCGCCGCCTCGTCCCGGATAGGCCTGATGGAACCTCAGCACAGTGCGCTTCAGCTTCGCGGACCACAGCGGCGAGAGGATGCAGTGGGCCGAGCCGGTCGCAGGGTCCTCCGGGATGCCCGAGCCCGGGGCGAAGAAGCGGCTCACTACGTCATAGGGCGCGTCGGCGCCGGCCAGCGCCGCGACCGACAGGTTGCCCCGCCCGCCGGTGGCCTCGCCGGCGATCCTCTCCAGCGCCGCCAGGTCGGGCTTCAGGGCCCGGATCGCCGCCTCGTCCTCGAAAATCGCCACCAGATAGGACCCGGCCCAGACCTCGGCGGGGCTCGCGCCCAGGGCTTCGGCCAGCCCGTCGGGGACGGCGGTCTGCCTCGGCGCGTTGGCCGGGAAGTCCATCTCGTAGCCTTCGCCAAGCCGGCGGACGAAGAGGGGGCCCGACCTGGTATCGAAGGTCACCGCCGCGGCGTCCAGGCCGAGCTCGGCGAACAGCACATGGGCCGAGGCCAGCGTCGCGTGGCCGCACAAAGGCACCTCCAGCGCCGGGGTGAACCAGCGCAGGCTGAACCGGGCGGGGTCATCGGTCGCCAGCAGATAGGCCGTCTCGGCCTGGTTGTTCTCCGCCGCCAGCGCCTGCATCCAGACGTCGTCGCGCCAGGCGGACAAAGGCTCGGTCACGCAGGCCGGATTGCCCCGGAAGGGGGCGGTGGCGAAGGCGTCTACAGTCCACTGGCGCAACGGAAGACCTCCTCGGGAAGCGGGTGTGCGCCGCAGATGGGCCGCGATCGGCGCGTGGGCAAGGTGAGAGTGGCTATGCAGTGCGTCCTTCGACACGCCGCTTCGCGGCTGCTCAGGATGACGTCTCAAGAAGGCCCCCCTTCTACGTCATGCTGAGAAGCGCTCGAAGAGCGCGTGTCG
>JBIKII010000323.1:0-2514 GCA_044361705.1 Caulobacter sp. | reverse complement strand
ACTCAGTCGAAAAGATAAGGAATGGCTGTTAAACAATAAGTATATAGCCAATTGGGATATGGTGAATTTATTACTCACAGCATTAAAAAATCAAAAACCAGAACAGCCTGTTCCCGCTAATTATCATGATAAAGTGGTAAAAGATTTGGCGACAAGTCATGTTAAAGTGGAAGTTTATGAAGCAGAAGAGCTAACTCATAAATTCTATGTCGGAAAAGATCCGGCCCCCAATAATTTAACCTATATGCTTACGCAAGATGCCAAACGACCTTTTATTGTGAGATTTCCTTTTGAAAATGCTTTTTTAGGAATACGATACAATACCAATTCAGAAACATGGAGGTCTAAGCAAATTTTTTACAATAATGCTCCTATTGAATATGTGGATGTGAAGTATAAAGATTCAGTACAATATAGTTTTAAGGTAGTACAAAATGGAGATAAGTTAGCGGTGAGTGGCAACCGAACTTTTACTGAACCTATGAATGAAAAGCGCGTTAAGTCGTTTCTGGGTTTTATGGATAAATTATTTTGCGTGGCTTACGAGAATAAAAATACCGAGAAGGAAAAAATATTAAGTAAGGGCAGGGAAATGGGCACTTTCCATATCAAGCGGAAAAACCATGACGAAGAGAAAGCAGTTATTTATTTTCGACCAGCCGATAAAGGCACAAGAGCTCCCATTGTATTGAATGGTATGGAATATGATAATGAATATTTTTACGGCTATATCAACGATACCGACTTTATCAATGTAAGCTCAGTTGTTATTCAAAAAATGTTTAGAACCTTACCTGAATTTTTTGAGGCGGATACAGCTCAGAATTAATTTCTTAATAATCGTATTGACGGCGAGCAGCATTTAAACGAAACCCAGTATAAACTTGTACGCTACTGAATGTAGGTTGTTTTTTGGTACTCGCAGTTTCATCGCGATAATTCAAACCTAAATCTACAAACAAATTATCTTTAATTTCATAAGAAGCATTTACGTTGGTAAACATAACTGTAGAAGCAAAACCATTGAATAATTTTACACCATACTTTGCATTTCGTTGGTCGTAATCACGAAAAATATTACCACCAAAAGTAAATCCTGTCGAAGATGTGTCGCGTCCTTGTCGGTTGTAAATCGTTTTCCAAGTAAGGTATAATTTTTTCATTGGCTTATATCTCACAATCAAATTTGCATCGGCAAAATTTGCACCATAAATGTGAGCTAATTCTTGGTTGTAATTCGTATGATTCGCTACTGAATCGCGGAAGGTGTATGTAAATGGTCGAACCACATTTAATTCAGCTTGTATCATTAAGTTTTTAATACCTATCGGATCTGCAACTTTTATACCTGCTTGCAAACCATATTTATTTGCCCACCAACCATTTCGTGCAGCTAACTCACTAAATTTAAATTCATCTAACGCAACTTGACCGTAGAATTGAGTTTTGAAGCGGGTATTAATTTTGAAGTTCATACCTACCATCGCGTTGTCTGGACTGCCCAATGCTTGTTCTATACTGCGATATAAAATAATTGGGTTCATATATTGAAACTCAAAATGGCTTGGATTTTCGCGTCCAAATACCACACTTTCGAATAGGCCTAATTGCATCCATTTTCCGACACGCATACTTAAATGATGCATGGCTGCATATTTTTTGGGTAAAATTCTATCTCCTGCGCGCAAGTAGGTAGGTGTTAATTCCATGAATAAATTTTGGTAATTAAATCTGCCTAAGCGAGTATTGATTTTTGCGAATAAATAATTTGCACCTTGGTCGCCTAAAAACAAACTACGATAACCATCTCCTATTTGAAATCTATCGTGTCCAAACGAAATATTCATCGTGTTTTTAATGACGGAGGCATCAAAGTATCCTGCGGCATAGATATAATCTCTTGCATTCCCTGGTTTTTCTTTTTTAAATTCTTTAAAATATTTATGGCCTTGCACAGCATTATGTGTCGCATTATAATTCTGAAAATGCAAAGGTCCGCGTTCTTGATTATCAGTGAACACTGTATAGAATGCAATTCTTTTTGCAATATTGCCGCGCAATTCCAGTCCACGAGAATTGTAAAAAAGAGTTTGGTTTGTGTTTCCTGTTTCTACCATTTGCTGGTAAGCGAGAACGGGGTTTAATACTAAATCAAAATTGCTTCCTTTTACATTTAAAAAATCAGATTTGTATTTATAAAAAGATTTTAGAATAGGTTTTTTCGATTTTTGCCAAGCATCATTAGATGATGCGTATTCCGCATTTTTAGCAATCATACGTTTTATATCAAAAACTTCTGATTCACTCAGCAAAGCTTTATTTTTTTGCAAGTACATTTCAAGAAACGCAACTTTATCCTTCATCGGAATGGCATTCAGGTCGGTATGCAGTGTATCGCTAATTCTTTCGTTTAAGATATCTAAACGTTCAAGTTGATAAGCATCATCCAAACCTCGGTTTATATTTGCAGATTGGGCTAAAGTTTGTAATATGCAGCCAAGGCATAAAAAGGTG
>JBIKII010000354.1:0-2518 GCA_044361705.1 Caulobacter sp. | reverse complement strand
ATGTGCAGCTCGACGCTCATGCCCTTCCCTTCCAGCTCGGCGAGACGCGCCCGCGCCTCGCGCAGCAGGTTGGTGTTGAACGCGCCGCACAGGCCGCGATTCGCCGTGAGCACCACCAGCGCCACGTTCTTGACCTGCGCCGGGCGGCGGAGGAGCGGGAAGCGCTCCGCCAGCTCAGGCGTGTACACGTGCGACAGCACCTCGCCGAGCGCCAGCGCGTACGGACGCGCTGACGACACGCGATCCGCCGCGCGCTTCATCTTGGAGGTGGCGACCATTTCCATCGTGCGCGTAATCTTGCGCGTGTTCTCGACGGACTTGATGCGCCCCTTGAGTTCGCGGCCTTTGGCCATCTTACAGGCTCTTGGAGTACTGCTCGATGCCGCGCTTCAGCTCCGCTTCCATGTCCTTCGAAAGCGCCTTGCTGGTGCGCACCGTGTCGGCGACCTGCGGGAACTGCGCGCGCATGAACTCGAGGAACCCCTTCTCCCACGCGCGCACCTTGGCCGTCTCGATCGTGTCGAGCAGACCGTTGGTCACGGCGTAGATCACCATCACCTGCTCCTCGAACGGCATGGGCTGGTACTGACCCTGCTTAAGGATTTCGACGGTACGGGCACCGCGATCGAGCTGACGCTTGGTGGCGGCATCGAGGTCCGACGCGAACGCGGCGAAGGCTTCGAGTTCGCGGAACTGCGCGAGGTCGAGACGCAGACGGCCGGCCACGCTCTTCATGGCCTTGGTCTGCGCGGAGCCACCGACGCGCGACACCGAGATACCGACGTTCACGGCCGGGCGAATGCCGGCGTTGAAGAGGTCCGTTTCCAGGAAGATCTGTCCGTCGGTGATCGAGATGACGTTGGTCGGGATGTACGCCGACACGTCGCCGGCCTGCGTTTCGATGATCGGCAGCGCGGTGAGCGAACCACCCGGCTTGAGGATCGTCTTGCCATCGACCACGCCGTCGTCTTCGCGCAGCTTGGCCGCGCGCTCGAGGAGGCGGCTATGCAGATAGAACACGTCGCCGGGATAGGCTTCACGGCCGGGCGGACGACGGAGCACGAGCGACAGCTGGCGATACGCCGCGGCCTGCTTCGACAAGTCGTCGTACACGCACAACGTGGGCTTGCCCTCGTTGTACATGAAGTACTCGGCCATCGCGCAACCCGAGTAGGGCGCGATGTAGAGCATCGGCGCCGGATCGGAGGCTGAGGCGGCTACGATGATGGTGTATTCGAGCGCACCGGCCGTACGGAGACGCTCAACGACCGAGGCGATCGTGGAGGCCTTCTGGCCGATCGCGACGTACACGCAGACGACGCCCTGACCCTTCTGATTGATGATCGTGTCGACGGCCACGGCGGTCTTGCCCGTGGAGCGGTCGCCGATGATGAGCTCGCGTTGACCGCGGCCGATCGGGATCATGGAGTCGATGGCCTTGATGCCGGTCTGGAGGGGCTCCTTCACCGGCTGACGCACGATGATGCCCGGGGCCGGCGACTCGACCTTGCGGAACGTCGTGCTTCGGATCTCGCCGAGACCATCGATGGGACGGCCGAGGGGATCGACGACGCGACCGATCAGTTCCGGTCCGACGGGCACTTCCAGCACGCGGGCGGTGCGACGGACTTCATCGCCTTCCTTGAGCTGGAGGTAATCGCCGAGAATGACGGCACCGATGTTGTCCTCTTCGAGGTTCAACGCCATGCCGGTGATCACGGCCTTCGTTTCCGAGGCGGTGAACTCGAGCATCTCGCCGGCCATGACCTTGCCTAGGCCATAGACGCGGGCAATGCCGTCTTTCACTTCGAGGATGGAACCGACTTCCTCGACGTTGAGATCGGCGAGATCCGCCGCTTCAATTTCGCGGAGGAGGATGTCTTTGATTTCGCCGGGGCGCAGGGCGGTCTGGGTAGCCATGAGGCAGGGGCTTTATTTGCGTGGTAACGATTCGGGGACAGCTTGTGAAAATTATCACAAGGGGCGGGTCGGTGCAACCCGGCGGGGTGGGGCCGTTTGGGGGGCTGGACCGGCTCCGGCTCCGGCTCCGGCTCGGCAACCGCAACCGCAACCGCAACTGCAACAGCAACAGCAACAGCAACAGCAACAGCCAGAACACGGAGACCACGGATTACACGAAAACAACACGGATAAGCCCGACTTCGGAGGGACCGGCGCGGGCGATGGGCTCGCTTTGGATTTGAACAACGCGGGAGCGGGAGGGAGTCGCCCACACGGAGCAGATCCGTGTTGTTACCGTGTCATCGGTGTGATCCGTGTTCCGGCTGTTGCTGGTCTCTGACGGCTGGTCGCTGACGGCTGGTCGCCGATGGCCGTTGCCGGTGACGGATGCCGGCCTACCTAGCGGCTGGCTCCCCGAACGCGGCTTGCCCGAAGCGTTCCAGCAGGTCCACCGCTCGGAGGCGGGACAGGCTGGAGGCGCGGGCCCCCACGAGACGCTGGGTGGTGCTGGAGAGATGCGACGAACTGGCGAAGCCGAGCACGTGCGCCACGTCGC
>JBIKII010000316.1:0-2518 GCA_044361705.1 Caulobacter sp. | reverse complement strand
GCGGGTCGGGCTGTCGGCGACCGTCGATGATCCGGAGATCATTCTCGACTGGCTGGGCTCGCGGCCCGGCGCGGTCGAGCTGGTCCGCGGTCCGCCCGGCCCCCTGCCCGTGGTCGATGTGCTGATCTCCGAGGGGCGCGTGCCCTGGGCCGGGCATACCGCGCAGCATGCGATGGGCGACGTCTACGAGATCATCAAGCAGCACCGCACGACGCTGATCTTCGTCAACACGCGGTTCCAGGCCGAGTACGCGTTCCAGGAACTGTGGAAGCTCAACGACGACAGCCTGCCGATCGCCCTGCACCACGGCAGTCTCGCCGCCGAGCAGCGCCGCAAGGTCGAGGCGGCCATGGCGCGGGGGGAGCTGAAGGCGGTGGTCTGCACCTCGACGCTCGACCTCGGCATCGACTGGGGCGATGTGGACCTGGTGATCCAGCTGGCCGCACCGAAGGGCGCCGCGCGGATGGTCCAGCGGATCGGCCGGGCCAATCACCGGCTGGACGAGCCGTCCAAGGCGCTGTTTGTGCCGGCCAACCGGTTCGAGGTGCTCGAATGCCAGGCGGCCATCGAGGCCATCGCCGAGAATTCGCTCGATGGAGAGACTGCGCGCACCGGGGCGCTCGATGTTCTGGCCCAGCACGTCATGGGCTGCGCCTGTTCGGAACCGTTCGACCTGCTGACCCTCTACGACGAGGTGCGGGGCGCCGGACCCTATCGCGCGCTGAGCTGGGAAGACTTCGAGGCCGTCATCGAGTTCGTCTCGACCGGCGGCTATGCGCTGAAGACCTATGACCGCTTTCGCCGGATCGTGAAGACCCAGGACGGGCTGTGGACCGCCCGTGACGCCGACACCGTCCGCCGCCACCGGATGAACGTCGGGGCGATCATCGCGCCGGCGATGCTGAGCGTGCGGCTGGCGGCGCGCGGCGGCCGGCCCGGGCGCAAGCTGGGCGAGATGGAGGAAGGCTTCCTGGAGATGCTGTCGCCGGGCGACACCTTCATCTTCGGCGGGCAGGTCTGGCGGCTGCAGGCGGTCACGGGCGTCGACGTACTGGTCACCCCCGCACCGCACGTGGATCCCAAGATGCCGAGCTGGGGCAGCAGCAAGTTCGCCATCTCGACCTTCCTGGCCGGCAAGGTGCGCCGGATGATGTCGAACGAGGCCGAATGGCATGTCTTTCCGGACGAGGTCCGCGAGTGGCTGGAGGCGCAGCGAACGCACTCGGCCCTGCCCCGGCCCGACGAGATGCTGGTCGAGACGTTTCCTGAGGGAAAGCGCCACTTTCTGACCTGCTACCCGTTCGACGGGCGCCATGCGCACACGACTCTGGCCATGCTGCTCACGCGCCGGCTGGACCGGCTGGGCATCGGGCCGCTGGGATTCGTCTGCAATGACTATTCGATGGCCATCTGGTCGCTGCGGCCGATGGACAAGGTCGACCTCGACACCCTGTTCGAGGAGGACATGCTGGGCGACGACCTCGAGGCCTGGCTGGACGAGAGCTTCCTGATGAAGCGCGCCTTCAAGGGCTGCGCCCTGATCTCCGGCCTGATCGAGCGGCGGATGCCCGGGATGGAGAAGTCCGGGCGGCAGGTGACCTTCTCGACGGACCTGATCTACGACGTGCTGCGCCGGCACCAGCCGGACCATCTGCTGCTGCGCTGCGCCCGCTCGGACGCCGCAACCAACCTGGTGGAGATCGAGCGGGTGGCGCAGATGCTCCGCCGCATCAAGGGCCACATCCGGCATATGGCGCTGGACCGGGTCTCGCCGTTCGCCGTGCCGATGTTCATGGAGCTGGGCCGCGAACGCGCGCCGGGCGGGGCCAGCGAGATGATGCTGGCGGAGGCCGCCGAGGCGCTGATCGCGGAGGCGATGGGATGATCGCTCCGGCCAGCTTTGCACCGACCTTCGCCGCCTCCCCTTGTGGCGGCCTGGCGATCGCCATCAACGGCGAGATGACCGTCCTGCGGGCGTCGGGCGCGATGTGGCTGCCGGATCACCGCGCCCTGATCGTCGCCGACCTGCATTTCGAGAAGGGCTCGGCCTACGCGCGGCGCGGCCAGTTGCTGCCGCCCTACGACACGCGCGAGACGCTGGACCGGCTGGAGCGCGAGGTGGCGGCGACCGCGCCGGCGGTGCTGATCTTCCTCGGCGACAGTTTCCACGACGGTGCAGCGGAGGACCGGCTGGCCCGGGATGACGCTGCGCGGCTCGCGGCGCTGGCCGATGGGCGGCGGCTGGTCTGGGTCGTCGGCAACCATGACGCCGACGGCCCGCGCGCCCTGCCCGGCGAGATCATCGACGAGATGATGCTGGGCGGGCTTCTGCTGCGGCATGAGCCACAGGCCGGGCTTCAGCCGGGCGAGGCCTCCGGCCACCTGCATCCGGCGGCGAAGATCGCCGGACGGGGTGGACGCGTACGGCGGCGCTGCTTTCTCACCGACGGCGGCCGGGTGATCCTGCCGGCCTTCGGGGCCTATGCGGGCGGGCTGAATGTGAAGGACGCAGCGTTCG
>JBIKII010000210.1:0-4964 GCA_044361705.1 Caulobacter sp. | reverse complement strand
CGACCGGCGCGCTATCCCGTTCGGCTACCCAGAAGGCGCCTTCGCCCAGCAGGGCGGCGAGCGCCGCGCTGTCGGTGGGCTCGGCGCTGCCGATTTCGGGCATGTCGGTCTGCAGGAACAGCTTGTCGGCGTCCCGCTCGATGTCGGTGAGGGCGGGCAGGTCGTCCAGTCGTGCCTTGCGGATCAGCGGTTCATTCAAGGATCAGGACGCTCCGGTGACCACGTCGGTGTCCTGACGGCCGCCCCACTCGGTCCAGGAGCCGTCATAGACAGGGACCCGATCCTTGCCGATGCGGGCCAGGGCCAGCGACAGCATGGCGGCGGTGATCCCCGAGCCGCAGGTGGTGATAATCGGGCGCGTGAGATCAACGCCGGCTTTCTCAAAGATATCCTTGAGTTGCGCAGCGCTCTTCACCGTACCGTCGGGCGACAGGATCTCCGAGGCCGGCACATTGAAGGCGCCCGGCATATGGCCGCCGCGCAGCCCCTCGCGCAGCTCCGGCGACTCGCCGGTGAATCGTCCGGCGGGCCGGGCGTCGACCAGCTGCTCCTTGCCCGAGGCCAGGGCGCGCTTCACCTGGGCGATGTCGCGCACCAGGTCGTTGCTGTAGCGGACGGTGAAATGGCGCTCGCGCGGCTGCGGCGGGCCATCGGCGATCGGACGCCCCTCGGCGATCCACTTGGGCAGGCCGCCGTCGAGCACGACCACGTCCTCATGGCCCATGGCCCGGAAGGTCCACCAGACGCGGGCGGCCGACCGCAGGCCCAGCTGGTCGTAGACGACCATGCGGGAGCCGTCGCCGAGGCCCAGCTTGCGGACCCGCGAGGCGAACTTCACCGGGCTGGGCAGCATGTGCGGCAGAGTGCTGGACTCGTCCGCGATCTCGTCGACGTCGAAGAAGACCGCGCCGGGGATATGGGCCAGCCTGAACTGCTCCAGCGGGTTCTTGCCCTCCTGCGGGAAGTACCAGCTGGCGTCGATCAGCCGTACGTCCGGAGCGCCCAGGTGGTCGGCCAGCCAGGCGGTGGAGACGAGCGGGTCGGCCATGCGTTTGGTCCCTCTAGAGCCACCCAGGTACGGGCAGGCCGCGCTCCTTCAGGAACGCCGGATTGAATATCTTCGACTGATAGCGCGAACCGTAGTCGCACAAAATGGTCACGATGGTGTGGCCCGGCCCCATTTCACGCGCCAGCCTGACCGCCCCGGCGATGTTGATCCCCGACGAGCCGCCCATCACCAGACCTTCGTCCTGCGCCAGCGCGAAGACCGTGGTCAGCATCTCCTCGTCGGAGATGCGGAATGGGTGGTCTACGACCAGACCCTCAAGGTTGGCGGTGATCCGGCCCTGGCCGATGCCCTCGCTGATCGAGGAGCCCTCGGCCTTCAGCTCGCCATGGGCGTAGTGGTGGTACAGGGCCGCGCCGTAGGGGTCAGCGAGACCGATCTTCACGTCCGGCTTGCGGGCCCGCAGCGCCGAGGCCACGCCGGCCAGGGTCCCGCCCGAGCCGACCGCGCAGATGAAGCCATCGACCTTGCCGCCCGTCTGGTCCCAGATTTCCGGACCGGTCGACTCTTCGTGCGCCCGCCGGTTGGCGACGTTGTCGAACTGGTTGGCCCAGATGGCGCCGTTCGGGTCGCTCTTCGCCAGTTCCTCGGCCAGCCGGCCGGAGTAGCGCACGTAGTTGTCGGGGTTGGAGTAGGGGACGGCGTCGACCTCGACCAGTTCGGCGCCGGCCAGGCGGATGGCGTCCTTCTTCTCCTGGCTCTGGGTGCGCGGGATGACGATGGTGGTCCTGTAGCCCAGCGCCGAGGCGACCATGGTCAGGCCGATGCCGGTGTTGCCCGCCGTGCCCTCGACAATGCGGCCGCCGGGCCGCAGCAGGCCGCGGGCTTCGGCGTCGCGGACGATCCAGAGCGCGGCGCGATCCTTGACCGACTGGCCGGGGTTCAGGAACTCGGCCTTGCCCAGAATCTCGCAGCCGGTCGCCTCGCTGGCGGCCTTGAGGCGGATCAGGGGGGTGTTCCCGATGAGATCGAGAACGCTGGCGGCGTAAGACATGGAGGCATCCGGACGCCCGCAGACCGGGCTGTGTTGATCCGGTCAACATCGTGAGCCGTACCCGGATCGCAACCCCAGAATATCTGAAAGCGCCCGCTTGCCCACCTCCGCTCCTTCTCTTCGCCTCGTGCTGGGCGACCAGCTGTCGCTGAACCTCGCCTCATTGGCCGGTGCGACGCCCGCCGATCTGATCCTGATGGCCGAGGTGCGGGAGGAGGCGACTTATGTCCGGCACCACAAGCAGAAGATCGCCCTGACCTTCGCCGCGATGCGATCGTTCGCCGTCGGTCTGGAGGCGCGGGGCCTTCGCGTTCGCTACGTGCGGATCGACGATCCGGGGTCGACGGGCGCGATCGCCGGCGAACTGGCGCGGGCGCTGGCGGAGGCGGGGCCGTTCGGGCGGGTCGTCGCCACCGAATGCGGCGAGTGGCGGCTCCAGACGGCGCTGGCGGCCTTCGCGGACCGCTGCGCCGTCCCGGTCGAGATCCGCAGCGACGACCGCTTCCTGTGCAGCCATGCCGGGTTCGAGGCCTGGGCGCGGGACCGCAAGGACCTGCGCATGGAGTGGTTTTACCGCGAGATGCGCCGCCGCACCGGCCTCCTTATGGACGGCGACCAGCCCGCCGACGGCCGCTGGAACTTCGACGCCGAGAACCGCAAACGCCTGCCGCCGGACCTGCGGGCGCCGCGCCGTCGGCGGTTCGCGCCGGACGCCGTCGCCCAGGGCGCCATCGCCGATGTCGAGCGGCTGTTCCCTGACCACTTCGGCACGCTGGACGCATTCGCCTGGCCGACCACCGCCGAGCAGGCAGAGGCGGCGCTGGAGCACTTCCTGCGCGACGCCCTTCCGCTGTTCGGCGACTGGCAGGACGCCATGGCCACCGGCGAGCCCTTCCTGTGGCACAGCCTGGTCTCGACCTCGATCAACCTGGGCCTGCTCGACCCGCTCGACGTCTGTCGGCGCGCCGAGGCGGAGTGGCGGACCGGCCGCGCGCCGCTGAACGCGGTGGAGGGCTTCATCCGGCAGATCCTCGGCTGGCGGGAGTTCGTGCGCGGCGTCTACTGGCTGAAGATGCCCGAGTACAGCCGCCGCAACGCCCTGGAGGCCGACCGGGCGCTACCCTGGCTGTTCTGGACCGGCGAGACCGACATGGTCTGCGTGCGGGAGACGGTGATCGCCGCCCGCGACCACGCCTACGCCCACCACATCCAGCGGCTGATGGTCACCGGCAATCTGATGATGCTGCTGGGCGTCCATCCCGACGCGGTGGACGACTGGTACATGACCGTCTTCGCCGACGCCTACGAATGGGTCGAGATGCCCAACGCGCGGGGCATGGCCACCTTCGCCGACGGCGGCATCGTCGGGTCGAAGCCCTATGCGGCCAGCGGGGCCTACATCAAGCGGATGAGCGACCACTGCGGCGGGTGTCGCTATGACCCGACGGCCCGCACAGACGAGGGGGCCTGCCCGTTCAACGCCCTCTACTGGGACTTCCTGATCGGCAACGAGCCACGCCTGGGTGGCAACGCGCGCATGGCGATGCCCTACAAGAACCTGGCGCGGTTCAGCGACGCGGAGCGGGCGAAGATCACAGCCTCGGCGGAGGCGGTGCGGCAGCGGATGGGCGCGGTCGTCCTGGCCGGCTGATCAAGTCTTCCCGACGCTCAGCTGGATCACGTCCGTCCGTTCGGTGCGGAAGCCGGCCTCGCAGTAGGCGAGGTAGAAGCGCCACATGCGGCGGAAGCGCTCGTCGAAGCCCTGTTTGCGGATGTCGTCCCAGGCGGCGTCGAAGCGGATCATCCACTCGGCCAGGGTGTCGGCGTAGTCCTGGCCGAACCGCATCACCGACTGCCAGTCCAGGCCTGCCCGATCGGTTTCCTGCTTCAGGCGGGTCTCGCTGGGCAGCATGCCGCCCGGGAAGATGTACTTCTGGATGAAGTCGGCCCGCCGGCGATAGACGCCGAAAAGCTCGTCGCGGATGGTGATGATCTGCAGGCCGGCGCGGCCGCCGGGCGACAGCACGTCGTTGATCTTGTTGAAGTAGGTCGGCCAGTACTCCTCGCCGACCGCCTCGAACATCTCGATGGAGGCGACGCGGTCGAACTGGCCCTCGACGTCGCGGTAGTCGATCAGCCGGATGTCAGTCTTCTCCGCAAGCCCCTGTTCGAAAAGGCGTTTCCGCGCGAAGTCGTACTGCTCCTGGCTGATGGTGATGCCGGTGACCTTCGCGCCGACTTCCTTTGCGGCGAACTCGGCGAAGCCCCCCCAGCCGCAGCCGATCTCCAGCACGCTCTGGCCGGGCTGCAGCGCCATGGAGCGGGCCAGCGCCGCGTACTTCTGCTGCTGGGCCTGGTCCAGCGGTTGCCCGGGCCGGTCATAGACCGCCGCGCTATAGGTCATCGTCCGGTCCAGCCACTTGGAATAGAAGTGGTTCCCCAGATCGTAGTGGGCGTGGATGTTCTTGCGGCTGCCCTGGCGGTCGTTCCGGTGCAGCATGTGCATCACGAGGTTGATCGCGCGAACGATCGGGTTGCCCTCGACCAGCACGTTGAGCCTGTCGAAGTTCAGCGCGAAGCCCGTGAGCAGATGGGCGAGGTCGGGCGTGTCCCACTCGTCGGCCATGTAGCCCTCGGCGAAGCCGATGGCGCCGGACGTCAGGCAACGCCGCAGGAAGCGGTAGTCCTTGACCTGGACGCGGATGTCCGGACCGGGCTCGGTGCCGTTGCAGCGGACGGCTTCCCCTGTCGGCAGCACCCAGACGATCGAACCATAGCGCCAGCTTTCGGCGCAGATCCGGACGACGGTGCGAAAGACCGGCGGCGCGCTACGCAACGCCGGGATGTCCCAGCCGGGGCCGCTGGAGGCGGGGGTCAGATCCGTGATCGTCATCGGCGCTCCCT
>JBIKII010000224.1:0-4104 GCA_044361705.1 Caulobacter sp. | reverse complement strand
TCGGGCGCGGGCGGCCGGGGGACAAGCCGGATCCCCTTCACGAAGAGGCGAAGGGCCTGCCAGTGAATGCCGGCCACGACCTGAAGCGTCATCAGCGGAAAACCCATAAAAAGCCGCAACATGCGGGCGTCTGTCAGTGGCTGCCGTTCGGCGCTCAGGGTGGCGGTGAACTCTGCCTTGCCGTCGGCGTCCGTCTTGACGATGGCCAGGTCGAGGGTCTCGACGGGCGGGCCGACATCGAAGCGATACGCTCCGTCCACGCCATAGAACGGCGAGACGAACAGGCGCTTCTCGGCGATCTGGCGCTGGAACCCCGGGCCGGCCGCCGGCGCGACATAGGCGTGGGTCTGCCCGAAGGTCGAGTTGACCTCAAAGATCACCGCTTCGAGCCCGCCGGCGGCGTCCTCGACATAGAAGAGCGAGATCGGGTTGAAGACGAAGCCCAACACCCGCGGCATGGCGAGCAGTCGGATGTGGTGCGCCGTCGCGGTCACGCCGGCCTGCGCCAGCTGCTCCAGCACCCAGCCACGCAGCGGTCGACCATCGCGCCAGCCATGGTCGCGGTCGTCGTAGCTGAACAACCCGATCCGTCCGCGCCGGATCATCGCCAGGCCACGAAGGTCCTCATCGATCCGGTCGATGTCGAGCAGCAGGTGAAACAGACGGTAGCGGAACCCGTGGGTCACCGCGCCGGTGCGCCGGTGGGTGGTCTCGCCCTCGTACAGCCAGGCGCTCATGCCGCCACGCGCATCGGCGTCTGGGGATCGATGGCCGCGACCCGGTGGTCCACGAAGTCCCACGGGACCTGTCCGCCCAGGGCCAGGGCCGCCTTCACACCGGAGGTGATGCCGTCCTCGTGGAAACCGTAACCCAGCCAGGCCCCGGCGTACCATACGCCGCTACGCCCCTGGATCTGTCCGAACCGGCGCTGCGCGGCGAGGGCGGCGGTGTCGAACTGCGGGTGCTCGTAGTCATAGGCGCCGAATGTCAGGGCCGGGTCAGGCTCGGGGCCGTTCAGGCTGACGAACAGCGGCCGGGCAGCGTCGATGCCTTGCAGATTGTTCATCCAATACGTGACGTAAGGTGCGGTTTTTCCGCCGGAATTGTCGATGTAGTTCCAGCTTCCCCAGGCCTGCGTGCGTTCGGGCATCAGGCGCGGGTCGCGGTGCAGGACGGCACGATTGGGGGCATACCGGATAGCCTCCAGCAGTGCGGCCTCTTCGCTGTCGGCCCCATCGCCCAACAGGCGCCGCGCCTGGTCGGAGTGGCAGGCGAGGATGACGTCGTCGAAGCGATCCTCATGGCCGGAGGCGTCGAGGACGAACACGCCGCCGGCCTGGCGTCGCACCGAGACGACCGGCGCGCCGGAACGGATCGAACCGGCCAGCGCTTTCTCCAGCTTCGCGACATAGCTGTGGCTGCCGCCGACCACGGTGCGCCAGAGCGAGGGCCGGAACTGCAGCAGGCTGTGGTTGGACAAGAAACGCAGAAAGCTGCGAGCCGGGAAATCGCCGATGCCGGCCTCGGTCGTCGACCAGATGGCGGCGCCCATCGGCAGCAGATAGCGGTCGCGGAAGCCGTTGCCGAAGCGGCGCAGCTTCAGCCAGGCGCCGAGCGTCAGGTCGTCGATGTCGGGCCGCAGCAGTTCGGAGCGGGCCAGCGCGTTGAACCGGCCGATGTCGGCCAGCATGCCCAGGAAGTCGGGCCGCAGCAGGTTGCGCTTCTGGGCGAAGACGCCGCGCGGGAAGCTGGACGACCATTCCACCCCGCCGCCTGCGCAGGCGAAGCTCATGTCCGTCGATCGCGTCTCGACGTCCAGGGCGTCGAACAGGCCGCAGAGGTTGGGATAGTTCTCGGCGTTGTAGACGATAAAGCCGGTGTCCACGGCGACGGCGGCGCCGTCGTAGTCGATGGTCACGGTGTTGGCGTGGCCACCCAGCCTGGCGTCCTGCTCATAGACCACGACCTCCCGGGAGTCCTTCAGGGCCCAGGCTGCGCCCAGTCCGGCCACGCCGGCGCCGATGACGGCTGTTCTCATCACAGGATTCCTCAGGCGGCCTTGACGGCGGCGTACGCGTCCAGCGCCCGGGTGCGGGCAGTGGCATGGTCGACGATGGGGCGGGGGTAGGTGCGGCCGAGGGCGACACCGGCGGCGATCAATCGCCCCTCGGAGGCGGTCCAGGGCTGGTGGATGGCGTCGGCGGGCAGCTTCGCCAGTTCCGGACACCAGCGGCGGACATAGACGCCGTCGGGGTCGAACTTTTCGCCCTGGGTGATCGGGTTGAAGATCCGGAACCAGGGAGACGCGTCGGCGCCCGACCCGGCCACCCACTGCCAGTTGGCGGCGTTCTGGGCGATGTCGGCGTCGACGAGCGTGTCGCGGAACCAGGCCTCGCCTTCGCGCCAGTCGATCATCAGGTGCTTGATCAGGAACGAGGCGACGATCATCCGCACGCGGTTGTGCATGAAGCCGGTGGTCCACAGCTCCCGCATGCCGGCGTCGACGATCGGATAGCCCGTCCGGCCGGTCTGCCAGGCCTTCAGACCGGCAGGGTCGTCGCGCCAGACGAAGCGGTCGAAGTCAGGCTTGAAGTTGGCGGTCGGCAGGTCGGGCCAATGGAACAACAGGTGGTGGTTGAACTCCCGCCAGCCGAGCTCGGCGAGGAACTTGGCGGCCTCTTCGGCGGGGGCGTGGCCGGCCGCGATAGCCGCCTGAGCGGCGCGCCAGACCTGGCGTGGGCCGATCTCGCCGAAGTGCAGGTGGGGGGACAGGCGCGATGTGCCCTCGACGCCCGGCAGGTTTCGCGCGTGGGCGTAGGTCTTCACCGGGCCGCCCAGGAACCGGTCCAGCAGGGCGCGGGCGCCGGCCTCGCCGGGGTTCCAGAGGTCGAAGCCGGCGGACCAGTCGGGACGCGTCGGGTGCAGTCCCCAGTCGGCCAGCGCCTCGCTGCCCGGCCAGGACGGCGGCGCGGGCAACGACGCGGGCGTCTCTAAGGCGGGGCGATCGACCAGGACGCCGCGCGCGGCGCGCCAGAACGGCGTGAAGACCTTGTAGGGATCGCCCGAGCCGGACTTCACCGTCCAGGGCTCGACCAACAGGCCGCCGTCGAACGACTGAGCCTCAACGCCGTCGGCGCGCAGGTCGGACTTCAGCGCGCTATCACGGGCCACAGAGTGCTTGTCGTAGAGCCGGTTCCAGACCATCGCCCCGGCGCCGGTCGCGGCGATGGTCTCGCCGATCTGGTGGACCGGATCGCCGCGCCGCAGGATCAGCCGCGATCCAAGCGCCCGCAGGGATACGTCCAGTGACGCCAGCGACTTGTCCAGCCACCAGAGGCTCGCGCCGCCGCGAGGCGGTGCGGTCTCATCGAGGACGTAGAGGGGTATGATCGGTCGACCGGACTCGACGGCTGCGGCCACCGCGGGATTGTCCGCCAGGCGCAGATCCTGCCGGAACCATACCAGGACAGGGCTGCCCCCTGCCGGCTCAGATTGTTTCAAAGCGACGCTCACGAGAGGTGTACGGCGCCGGGCAAGAACCGGATCATCGCCCGCTTGACCGCCCCGACGTCAAAGCCCACACCCTGCGTCTCATGGATCTTGCTTCGCTCCAGTCCCTGCTGAGCTCCGTCGCGGGCGCCCGCGTCGCCTGCGTGGGCGATGTCATGCTGGACCGCTTCGTCTACGGCGAGGTCACGCGCACCTCGCCCGAGGCGCCTATCCCCGTCCTGGCCCGCACCCGAGAGATCGCCATGCTCGGCGGGGCCGGAAATGTCGCGCGCAACGTCGCCTCCCTCGGCGGGACGGCCGCGCTGGCCGGGGTGATCGGCGACGACGCCGCCGCCAACGAGGCGCTGGGCATGATCGGCGCCGACGATCGGATGGAGGGTCACCTCGTCGCCGAACGAGGACGTCCTACCACTGTAAAGACCCGCTACGTCGCCGCCGGCCAGCAGCTGCTGCGTGTCGACGCCGAGGACGCCCGACCGGCCGGCAAGGAGGCCGAGGCAAAGCTGCTGAACGCCGTGCGGCACGCCACCGCCGACGCCGGGGCCATCCTGCTCTCCGACTACGGCAAGGGCGCGGTGACCCAGGCGGTCATCG
>JBIKII010000017.1:0-29882 GCA_044361705.1 Caulobacter sp. | reverse complement strand
CCCGGACATCCTGCTTCGTGTCGCCGCCCTGCAGGCCGACCTCGACCACGCCGGCATCCCGCTGAAGCTCGTGGCCGGCTGCGACGCGCATCTGACCCCGACCATGGTCGCCGAGCTGAACAGTGGATATATCCCGACGCTCGCGGGGTCTCGCTACTTCCTGTTCGAGCCGCCCCATCACGTCGCGCCGCCCCGGCTGGAACAGTCGGTCATGGCCACGCTGCAGGCCGGCTACATGCCGGTCATCACCCATCCGGAACGTCTGTCGTGGATCGAGAGCCACTACGAGACGATGAAGGCCCTGGCCAAGGCCGGCGCCTGGATGCAGCTGACCGCCGGGTCGATCACCGGCCGGTTCGGCAAGCGCGCCCAGTACTGGTCCGAGCGGATGCTCGACGAGGGCCTGGTCCATCTGGTGGCCACCGATGCCCACAACCTGCGCAACCGAAAGCCGCTGCTGGCCGACGCCGTGGCGATGGTGGCCGCGAGGCTGGGCGCCGCCGCCGCCCACGACATGGTCTTCACCCGCCCGGGTATGGTGCTGGCCAACGCCGTGCCCGCGACCGGTCCACGCACTGCTGGCGTGACGATCAGGAGCAGCGGCGGAATCGGGGCCTTGCGACGTTTGTTCCGCGCGGCTTGAATCATGACGCATTGGCGTTTGGAGAGATTGATGCTCAGGAAGTTCGCAGTCGTCGCCGTGATCGGCGCCACCGCCCTGCTCGCGGCCGCCTGCGGCCCTGCGCGGATGGAAGGGGTCCAGACCGGCGGCCAGATGGCGCCCCCCGATCCCGTGCGGATGGACCCGGTGACGGCCGCGACCGGCTACCTGATCGGTCCGATGGACCAGCTCGACGTCAACGTGTTCCAGGTTCCGGACCTGACCCGCACCGTCCAGGTCGACGCGGCCGGCCAGATCATCCTGCCCCTCATCGGTCCGCTGAACGCCGCCGGCAAGACGGTGCCGCAGCTGCAGGCCGACGTGGCCGCGGCGCTGCGCCAGAAGTACCTGCAGTCCCCCGAGGTGACGATCTACATCAGCCAGTACGCCAGCCAGCGGGTCACCGTTGACGGCGCAGTCACCGCCCCCGGCGTCTACGCCCTGCAGGGCCGCACGACGCTGCTCCAGGTGATCGCCATGGCCAAGGGCGCCGACCGCGTCGCCAACGAGAAGCGGATCATCATCTACCGCACGATCAATAACCAGAAGATGGGCGCCCTCTACGACCTCACGGCGATCCGGGCGGGGACGCTCGAGGATCCGGAGATCTACGCCCGCGACGTCATCGTCGTGGAGCGGTCGGGCATGAAGAGCGCCTTCCAGGAACTCCGCGGCGTGATGCCGATGTTTGGCCTGTTCAGGCCGCTGTTGTAAGCGTTCAGTGCGTTTGACTTCTTGAAATTGACTTGGCCCGGAACCGTCCGGACCGATGGTCGGAAACTGTGTGTGAGGACTTATGAGCGGCGCAGACGACGATAGGGAATGGGGCGAGGCTCCCGGCGAGCGAAGCTACCTTACGACCGCCTCCCCGCAGCCGCTCGTCGTGCGCGGCGGTCGCCAGCTGGCGACCGCGAACGCCGCCGGGCTCGATTCCGATGATGACGAAGGCGGTGGCCTCAATCTCGGCATCTACTGGCATATCATCGTCAAGCATCGCTTCGTGATCGGCGGCGCCGTGCTGGCGGCGCTGGCCGTGGGCGTGCTGCTCACCCTGATGACCACGCCGATCTACCGGGCGACAGCCACGATCCAGATCGACCGGGAAGCCGCGCGCGTGGTGGATATCGAAGGCACCGAGTCGCTTAAGGGCGGCGATGCCGACTTCTACGAGACCCAGTACGCGCTGCTGAAGAGCCGCTCGCTGGCCGAGCGGGTGGTGCAGAGGGAAAACCTCGCCTCCGATCCGGATTTCATGTCGCAAGAAGAAGGCTCGTCCTTCAGCGCCATCGGACGCCTGTTCGGCCGCAAACAGGAAGCGCCGGTCCTTTCGGGTTCCCCCGCACAGCGCGCGCGCGTCGCCGCCAACCGCGTCAAGAACGGTCTGGCGATCGCGCCGGTCCGCGGCTCGCGGCTGGTCAACATCAGCTATGAAAGCTCGGACCGCGAAGTCGCCCAGCGCGTCGTCAACGCCGTGGCCGAGAACTTCATCGGCGCCAACCTTGATCGTCGCTTCGAGGGCGCGGGCTATGCGCGCAACTTCCTCGAGGAGAAGCTCGCGACCGTGAAGGCCCAGCTTGAGAAGTCCGAGCGGGACCTGGTCGCCTACGCCCAGAGCCAGGGCATCGTCAGCGTCGCCACCTCGACCTCGCCGACCGGCGGCGCGGCCGACACCGCCGGCAGTTCGCTGACCGCCGCCGACCTGGTGGCCATGAACTCGGCCCTCACCATCGCCAAGGGCGCGCGGATAGCCGCCGAACAGCGCTGGAATCAGGCTCGCACGTCCGGCATGTCGCTGCCGCAAATCATGGCCAACCCGGCAGTCCAGGGCCTGCGCAGCCAGCAGGCCACCCTGCAGGCCAAGTATCAGGAAAACCTGTCGACCTATAAGCCTGACTTCCCGATCATGCTGGCGCTGAAGGCCCAGATCGACGCGCTGGACGGCCAGATCGCCGCCGAGGCGGCGTCGGTCCGCCAGTCTGTCCAGGCCGAGTACCAGCTGGCGCTTCGTCAGGAGCAGGAGCTGGCCGGCCAGGTGTCGTCGCTCAAGGGCGGCGTGATGGACCTGCGCGGCCGCTCGATCCAGTACAACATCCTGCAGCGCGAGGTGGACACCAACCGAAGCCTCTATGACGGCCTGTTGCAGCGCTACAAGGATATCGGCGTGGCGGGCGGCATCGGCGCCAACAACATCTCGATCGTCGACCGGGCCCAGACGCCGCGCTCGCCGTACAAGCCGAACCTGATGAACAACCTCGCCGTCGCGCTCGGTGTCGGCCTGCTGCTCGGCCTTGCCATCGCCTTCGGTCTCGAGAGCCTCGATGAGACCATCAAGGTCCCCGAGGACATCGAGGGCAAGCTCGGCATGCCGCTCATGGGCGCCATCCCGATGCTCGAGAAGGGCGTGTCGATCGACGAGGCCATGGCGGACGCCAGAAGCTCGCTGTCGGAGGCCTACTACTCGGTGCGAACGGCGCTGCAGTTCTCGACCAACGACGGCGTGCCGCGCAGTCTGCTGGTCACCAGCGCCCGGCCGTCGGAAGGCAAGTCGACCACGGCGACCGCCCTGGCCCGCAACTTCGCCAAGCTGGGGATGAACGTGCTGCTGGTCGACGGCGACCTTCGCAACCCGTCCCTGCACCGTGTCCTGCGCGCCGACTCCGGCACCGGCATCACCAACTACCTGACCGGTTCGGCGACGATGGCCGAACTGATCCAGGCGACCGACCAACCGAACCTGTCGTTCATCCCCTGTGGTCCGCTGCCGCCCAACCCGGCCGAACTCCTCGCCGGCGCCACGATCCGGGCGATGATCGCCGAGGCCGAAGCCAACTTCGACCTGCTGGTGATCGACGGACCGCCGGTCATGGGTCTGGCCGACGCCCCGCTGCTGGCCAGCGCCGTCGCCGGCACCGTGCTGGTCATCGAGGCCGGTCAGACACGGCGCGGCCTGGCCAAGGCGGCGCTTCGCCGGCTGGCGCTGGGCAACGCCCGCATCCTCGGCGGCATTCTCAGCAAGTTCAACGTGCGCAGCGCCGGCTACGGCTACGGGTATGGCTACGGGTACGCCTACGCCTACTCGTACGACTACGGGAACAAGAGGATCGAGGGCAGGAAGTAGGCGGTGTCCCTCGCGGAGACGCCTGTTCCGCGTCGCCGGGATGAGCGCGGTCCCCGATGGCGGGGCGCCGGTGCGGTCGCGGTGGCGGTCGGATTGCTGGTCGCCGGCGTCGCGGCCTGGCAGATCGTCGCCGTCGCCCAGGCCGGGCGCCTGGCCCAGTCCGCGCCTGACGAAGCGCTGTCCTGGCGGCCAGCTGACCCGCGCGCGCTTGGCTACCTCGCCGAGCGGGAGTTCAGCGACGCGGCGACGAGCGGGCGCTCCCCCGAGCAGGCCCGCGCCGCCGCCCGCAAGGCCCTGAAGGCCAGCCCGCTCGACGTTCGCGCGCTGCGCGTCCTAGCCTGGGTCGCCGAGGACGAGGGCGATGTCCGCCGCGCCCGGCGACTGATGACCCTGGCCGCTTCACGAAGCCAGCGTGACGTCTCCAGTCATCTCTGGATGTTTCATGATCGCCTGAAGGCCCGCGACTTTCCGGCCGCCTTCGCCCATGGCGACGCCCTGATGCGGCACTCCGGTACGCTGCGCGAGGCCGCGGTGCTGATGGCGTCCGCCGCCGGCGCCGACGAGGCCGCGGCCAAGGCTCTGGGCCAGAGACTGCAAACCGGTCCGTCCTGGCGCGCTACCTTCGTGCGTGAGCTGTCCGCCAGCCAGGATCCGGATGTCACCCTGTCGATCCTGCTCGCCGTGAAGGAAGCCGGATCCACGATCGCCGACGACGAGTCGTCCGTCGTGGCCGGCCGCCTCCTGCGCGAAGGGCGTCCGCGCGAGGCTTATCTGGCCTGGGTGCTTCTGCTGCCGCCCGCCGGATACGATGTGCTGGGCAATGTCTACAACGGCGGCTTCGACGGACCTCCGGGGGCCGGGCCCTTTGCCTGGACTCTGCAACGCAAGACCACCTCGATCACCCAGGCGCCTGGCCGCAGCGGTCAGGCCCTGAGCGCGCGGGCGGCGTCGGAGCGCGAGCTGAGCCAGGCGCGGCAGACACTGGTGCTGGAGCCCGGGGTCTATCGCCTGAGCATGGACGCCCGGCTCGACGGCCTGAGCGACAGCGGCATGGACTGGACCCTGTCCTGCGTCGGTGGTCAGGTCGGCGGGCTGACGCGCCTGCCGGCCAGGAAGAGCCCGGACTGGACGCCGCTGTCGACGACCTTCACGGTCCCCGGCGGCTGCGAGGTTCAGCGGCTTGAACTGCGGGCCGGCGGCAAGGGCGGGGCCACGGCCTGGGGCTGGTTCGACAACGTACAGATCGAAGCCGTCGGATCGGAAGGATAGGCATGCGCGATTATCACATCGGCGCGCCGTCGCTTCCTGCCCGCGCCATCGGCGGTCTCACGGCGCTGCTGGCCGCGGCCGCCATTGTCCTGGCGGGCGCGACCCGCGAAGGCGAGCTGCTGAACGCCGGCGTCAGACTGCTGGCGCTGCTCGTCCTGGCGCTGGCCCTTTTCCGGCTCAGCCGCATCGACCTGCGGACGGAGTGGAAGCGCCCGCTGATGCTGGCGGCGGCCATCCTCGCTCTGCCGTTGATCCAGTTGATCCCGCTGCCGCCGCTGATCTGGAGCCACCTTCCCGGACGCGGAGAGATCGCGGCGATCTACGATGCGGCCGGAATGCCGGTCCCATGGCACGGCCTGGGCCTGAATCCGGAGGGCAGCCTGAACGCGGCCTTCGCCCTGTTGCCGGGGCTGGCGATGTTCGTCGCGATGATCACGGTCGAGACGAGGGGGCGTCTGCTGACGGCCCTGGTCGCCGTCGCCTTCGCCATTGCGGGCACCCTGCTGGGCCTGGCCCAGGTCGCCGAGGGGCCGGAGTCGGCGCTTCGTCTGTACGAGACGACCAACCCGACGTCGGCGGTCGGCTTCTTCTCCAACCGCAATCATCAGGCCTCTCTGCAGCTTGTGGCCATGCCGCTGGTGACCGCCGTGCTGGCGGCGACCTTTCCCAACCGCAAGGGCTGGCCCAGCGTGCCGGCGATGATCATCGCGACCGTGCTGCTCGCCCTGCTCGCGGTGACGACGGTTCTCACGCAGTCGCGGGCCGGTATGGTGCTCTACCCGCTCGTCGTGGCCGCCTGCGCCCTGGTGCTGCTGCGTGACCGGCTCCCCCGGGTGTCCGGGCGGACGACTCTGGCGATTGTCGGGGGGCTTGTCGTTTTCGGCGCGCTGCTCGGGGCCGGCGCCCTGACCGCGCGGCCGGAACTCATGGCCGAGCTGGCCAGTGATCCGCGCATGGCCGGCCTGCCGACCGTCTCGGCCGAGGCGCTGCGCCAGCTGCCGTTCGGCACGGGACTGGGCACCTTCGACGAGATCTACCGCAGCCGCGAGCAGGTGGAGGGCATGCAGAGCGCCTACCTGAACCACGCCCACAACGATCTGCTGGAGCTGTGGCTCGAGGCCGGGCTTCCGGCCCTGATCCTGATCGGCCTGTTCACGGTCTGGTTCGGCCGCAGGACCTGGGTCGCCTGGCGGACGCCGGGGATCGACGGCATTCTGGCCTGCGCCGGGGCGATCATCGTGGGCGCGCTCATGCTGCACTCGCTGGTCGACTATCCGCTGCGAACAGGCGCGGTGTCGGCGATGTTCGGGCTGGGCTGCGCGCTTCTGCTGCCGCACCCGGGCCAGAAGACGGCCGAGGCCGTCGCGCCGCGGGAGGAACGACCCGCGCTCCCCCGTCCGAAGCGCCGACAGGCGTTGCCCGGCGGGACCCGCGTCGCCGCCTGGCGCCCGCGCCGGCCTCAGTAGGCGACGGCGATCCGCCGCGGCCGACTGAACGCCAGGACCGACCAGGTCGCGAACCGGGCCAGGATCGAGCGACGTCGCGCGAAGGCGGCGAACGAGATGGCGAGCAGGAAGTAGGGCATCACCTGGGCGGTCCAGCGGAACAGCGCGCCGGTGTTGGACGTGCCGCCGATGTAGACGGCCAGCACGCCGGAGGCGATGACCATGATCGGCGCGGTCAGGCGCCGTTGGGCCCACAGGTAGCGGACGCCCCGGATCAGGAACGGAAACAGGTAGAACATCACCAGGACGAAGGGCAGCGCCGCCAGCTGCCGGACGTTGGCCAGTTCGAACGGATTGACCGGTACGAAGATGGCGAAGAGCGTGGTTACGGCCAGCCAGATATCCGAGCCGATGCCGCGCCCCCAGGTGTGGCCCCCGTCGTCGAACAGGGCTCCCGACCCGGTCGACATCGAGCCCCGGACCGAGTTGATGTAGTCGATGTCGAAGTACATCGATTGCTGGAACTCGCCGGACGCGAAGTAGCCGTAGCCGATCGCCATCGGGATCAGCCCGATCAGGGCCGGCAGGATGATGATCCGCCACGGGATCTGCTTCTTGCCGGCCGGGAACAGCAGGAAAGCCGCCGGCATCAGCATCACGACCACAATGAACAGATAGGTCCGTGTTCCGATGAAGATCACCAGTCCGGCCACAAGGCCGAGCAGCGGCCAGAGCGAGAAGCGCTGTCGCAGGACGAACACGCCGTAGATGACCAGGGCCACCGCGAGAATGGCGGCGGCATCCTTCAGCATCAGGGTCGACCAGAACATGATCGACGGGAAAAAGGCGATGAGGATGGCGTAGAAGCGCTGCACGCGGACGTCGGCGGTGAGTTCGCGGATCATCAGGAACAGGGGGATCACCGTCACCACGCTGAGGGTGATGTTGACCAGCTGGATCAGGACCGGCGAGGGCCAGAGCAGGAAGTAGATCAGGCCGACGAACTGGAACCAGCCGTCGTCGATCCAGCTCTTGAGCGCGAAGTCACCATAGTTCATGGCGTTCATCACCCAGATGCCCTCGTTGTCGTACCGCCGGTGATCGAGCGACAGGTTGAATCGCTCGATGGCGTCGGTCAGGGCGTAGAGGATGATGATCACGAGGCGGAACAGCCAGGCGGAGATGCAGAGCCGCCACAGGAAGGCGCGGTCGGAGGAGACGCTGACCGTGGTGGCCTGACTGCCCGATTGCTGCATGGATTGCGCCTGATCTAGCCTGGATGGTGCGTGCGGCCCTGGCGCGCCCTCCGGGCGCGGACAGATCCGCAGCGGGTCTCCGCGTTCGCTCCGGGCTTAGCGCGGCCAGGCGCGTCTACCGATCCACTTGAGACCGGACGCCGGAAACGAAGACTCCCCCACGGCCGAACCGACGGGGGAGTCGAAGTTTCGTCACGATGGACCGGAAAGCCTACGGGCTGTTCGGGTCCGAGTCGTCGTCAAGGGCGGCGGCGGTGACGCCGGCGGTCAGCACGCCGAAGCCGAGCCAGAGGTAGAGGTCCGAGTTGCCGCCGTAACCGTAGGCGCCGCCCTCTTGGTCATCGCTCTGGGTCGAGATCTTCACGACGCCGCTGGAGCCGCCCACGCAGGGCGAGGCCGCGGCGACGGTGGCCATCGAACGGGCGGAGACCGCCACGTTGCAGCCGTCGCCGTAAACGAGGCGAGCGGAGCCGCTCGAAGCGACCACCCGGTCGCCGGCGCGAAGGACGGCGCCATTCGAAGCCGGCACAAACCGGCCATTCTGGCTAACCATCACGGAGCCGGAAACGCCGCTGATGCGCGCTCCCTCGGCCGCGACGGCGGCTTGACCCGCCAGCAGCGCACCGGCCGCAACAAACGCAGCAATGCTACGGTACATCCTTGTAACTCCCCTCAAGGGTCCCGACCTGGAACGCCGTTTGATCCCTGTCTTCTTACGCCCTGCGACCTAACACCGCAACGGGTAGATTGTTGCGGAAGGCGGCCCGAGGGTAGTCCGACCAATAAACAGACAGAGCGTGCTCGCCGCGTTTGCGTTCCACGAGGACCAGCTCTTAAGACTCTTAACGCGCGATCGTGAACATTCCGTCTCTCTGGCCGCCCGGAGCGGAAAAATTCTATCCGGCCCCGTCGCGGTCGCCCTGCGCCAGTTGTCTGAGGTAGTCAGAATAGGCGCTCTTCGACCCGGCGGCGAGTCGCAACAGCTGATCGCGGTCGATCCATCCCTTCAGCAGGGCGATCTCCTCGATGCAGCCCACCCGAAGGCCCTGGCGCTGCTCGACCGTGCGCACGAATTCCCCTGCCTGGATAAGGGATTCGTGAGTGCCGGTGTCGAGCCAGGCGAAGCCGCGACCCAGCACCTCCAGATTGAGATCGCCGGCCTCCAGATAGAGCCGGTTCAGGTCGGTGATTTCCAGTTCGCCGCGAGGCGACGGCTTCATGCCGCGCGCCAGCCCGCTCGCCCGGCCGTCGTAGAAGTAGAGCCCGGTGATGGCGAGGTTCGACCGGGGACGTTCCGGCTTCTCCTCGACGCTGGTAACCTTTCCGGCGGCGTCGACCGTGGCGATCCCGAAGCGCTCCGGATCGGCGACACGATAACCGAAGACTGTGGCGCCATCGACACGCGCGGAGGCTCTCGCGAGCTGACCGCTGAATCCGGCGCCGTAGAAGATGTTGTCGCCCAGGATCAGCGCGCTCGGCCCGCCCTCCAGGAAGTCCTCGCCGAGGATAAAGGCCTGGGCCAGACCGTCGGGGCTGGGCTGGATCACATACTCGAAGCGTACGCCGAGCGCCGAGCCGTCGCCCAGCAGGCGCTTGAACCCGGCCTGGTCCTCCGGCGTGGTGATGATCAGGATCTCGCGGATGCCGGCCAGCATCAGCACCGACAGCGGATAATAGATCATCGGCTTGTCGTAGATCGGCAGCAGCTGCTTGGAGACCGCAAGGGTCAGCGGGTGCAGCCGCGTGCCGGCCCCTCCGGCCAGGATGATGCCGCGTCTCATGCGTTCGAATCTCCAGCCCTGTCCGCGAGCGCGCAGACGGTTTCGGCGAGGCCGTCACGCCAGGGGCGAGGCCGGATACCGAGTATCGTCTCGACCCGTGCGCAATCCAGCACCGAATTTGCCGGCCGTGTCGCGGGGGTGGGATACTCGGCGGTCGTGACGGGTGTGATCGCGGGCGCGAGGCCGCCCGCCGTCGCGAACACAGCCTCGGCGAACCGTCGCCAGGTGGTGGCCTCCTCGCCCGCGAAATGCAGCAGGCCGCGCACCTCGCCGTCGGGGTCCTCGACCATACGGCCGGCGGCGACGAGAAGCGCCTCGGCCAGGTCGCCGGCGGCGGTCGGCCGGCCGTGCTGGTCGTCGACGACCCGCAGCTGCGGCCGGTCGGCCAGCGACAGCATGGTCTTCACGAAGTTGCGCCCGAACGGTGAGAAGACCCAGGACGTCCGCACGATAAGGAACCGCCCGCCGGCCTGCGCGATGGCGCGCTCCCCGGCCAGCTTGCTGCGGCCGTAGGCGCCGACGGGTCCGACGGGATCGGTCTCCCGCCAGGGCGCTGTTCCAGAGCCGTCGAAGACATAGTCCGTGGACACATGGATGAACGGCAGGCCGCGCGCGGCGCAGGTCCGGGCCATGGCGCCGGGCGCGGCGGCGTTGACGGCGTGGGCGACGTCTTCCTCCGACTCGGCCTGGTCCACGGCGGTGTAGGCGGCGGCGTTGATGACGATGTCGACGTCGGCCCGTTCGACAACCGTCGCCACCAATGTCGCGTCGGTCAGGTCCGCCATCGCCCGGTCGACGGCCAGCAGCGTCACGCCGTGGCGCGCGCCGCGGTCGAGGAGCTCGCGGCCGAGCTGGCCGGTGGGGCCAAAGAGCAGGGCGCGCATGTCAGGTCCCGGCGACGGCCAGGCCCAGCCTCTCGCCCTCGCCGGCGCCCGACTTGCGCAGCGGCGCCCACCAGGCCTCGCTGTCCAGGTACCACCGCACGGTGGCCTCGAGGCCCTCGTCCAGCGACCGGGCCGGGCTCCAGCCCAGCTCGCCGCGAATACGGGAGATGTCGATGGCGTAGCGGGTGTCGTGGCCCGGCCGGTCGGCGACGAAGGTGATCAGCCGGTCATGCGGGGCGCCGGCCGGCCGCAGCCGGTCCATCACGGCGCAGAGCCGGCGCACCAGGTCGAGGTTGGACAGCTCCGCCTCGCCGCCGATGCAGTAGGTCTCGCCCCGCCGGCCCCTGGCGAGCACCAGCAGCAGCGCCTCGGCATGGTCATCGACGTGCAGCCAGTCGCGGACGTTCGACCCCTTGCCGTAGATCGGGATCGGGCGGCCCTCGAGCGCGGCCAGCACCACGACGGGGATCAGCTTCTCGGGAAACTGCCGGGGGCCGTAGTTGTTGGAGCAGTTGGTCAGCACGTAGGGAATGCCGAACGTCCGTCCCCAGGCCTGGACCAGCAGGTCCGAAGCGGCCTTGGAGGCCGAATAGGGCGAGCTGGGCGCGTAGGGGGTGGTCTCGTCGAAGGCGCCGGTCTCGCCGAGCTCGCCGAACACCTCGTCGGTCGAGACATGGTGGAAAACGAAGGCCGCCGCCGCTTCCGGCGACAGGCCGGCCCGGTAGGCGCGGACGGCCTCCAGCAGCACGGCGGTGCCCATGACGTTGGTTTGCACGAAGACGGTCGGACCGTCGATCGAGCGGTCGACGTGCGACTCCGCGGCCAGGTGCATGACCGCGTCCGGCCGGTGACGGTCGAAGACCCCGGTCAGCGCCGTGCGGTCACAGATGTCGACCTTCTCGAAGGCGTAGCCCGGGTGGCTCTCGACCTCGGTCAGATTGGCCGGGTTGCCGGAGTAGGTCAGCTTGTCGACGACAACGACCTCATGGCCGTCCGCCAGCGCGGCGCGCACCACGGCCGATCCGATGAATCCCGCGCCTCCGGTGACCAACAGCTTCACGCGAACTCTCCAGCGACATAGTCGAAACCGAAATCCGATCCGGCGAAGGCCGGGGCGGCGGCGTCCTTGGGCGACAGGCGGGCTGGCCCGGGCGATGGCCAGTCGATGGCCAGGTCGGGGTCATCCCACCGCACGCAACCGTCGGCGGCGGCGTTATAGAAGGCATTGACCTTGTAGGACACCAGGCTGTCCGGCTCGAGGGTCATGAAGCCGTGCAGGAAGCCCTCCGGCACGAAGATCTGCAGGCCGTTATCGGCCGAAAGTTCTGCGGCGACATGGCGACCGAAGGTGGGCGAGCCGCGCCGGGCGTCTACGGCCACGTCGAGGATGCGTCCGCGGGAGACGCCGACCAGCTTGGCCTGGGCGGCCGGGGGGCGCTGGAAATGCAGTCCGCGCACGGTGCCCACCGCGTGGGAGAGCGACTGGTTGTCCTGCACGAAGCTGATCGCAAGGCCCGTCGCGGCGGCGAACCGCTGCGCGTTGAAGGCCTCGACGAAATACCCCCGGTCGTCTGCGAAGCGCTGGGGGCGAAGCAACAGGACCTCGGGAATCTCCAGACGCTCGACTTCCATGGACCCTCGACGCTCGCGCTGGACGCTCCGGCCGGTTGTCCGCAGGGCGTCGGCGGCCAAAATGGAGCAAGCGGTCGCCGCCCGCCAACAGAATTTGCCTCCCGGCGCGGCGTGGCCGTGGCCTGCCCGGCCGTGATCGTCTAGACCCTCGCCTGTGACATCCGGTGCGCGGGTCGACCCCGCGCCGCGCCAGGACGGGGTTTGACGTTGGCCGACAAGCGTGATGACCGCCCCTGTGTCGCCTTCTGCGCCAACAAGCTGTTCTACCTCGCCAACTTCCGGCGCGGGACGATCGAGCGCTTTCTGGCCGACGGCGTCCGCGTGGTCTGCCTGGGGCAGGGCGGCGCCGGGGCCGAGGCGCTGGATGCCATGGGCTGCGAGGTGGTCGCCCTCGACTGGAAGCTGCGCAGCCTCGACCCGGTGCACGAACTGGGCGTGGTCAGCCGCATCAGCGCCGTGCTGCGCCGGGTCCGGCCGACGGTGGTCTTCTCCTTCACCTTCCAGGCCAATTTCGCGGTCAGCCTGGCCTGCCTGCCGCTGGGTATTCCCTATGTGACCAACGTCTCGGGACTGGGCACCGCCTTCCTGAGCAACCATCCCAAGCATCGCGTCGTCCGGCGGCTGTACGGCGTCGCCAACGGCCGGGCGCACGCCACCTTCTTCCAGAACCCGAGCGACCTGGAACATTTCCAGCGCATCCGGTTGTCGATCGGCAGGCGGACCGCCGTACTGCCGGGCTCGGGCGTCAACACCGGTCATTTCGCCTTTGACCCGCTCGATCGGCCGGTGCGGTCGTTCGTGATGGTCGCCCGGCTGATCGCCGAGAAGGGCGTGGTCGAATACCTGGACGCGGCGCGCCAGGCCCGGGCCAGCCGGCCGGACCTTCGCTTCGTGCTCGTTGGCCCCCCGGAGACGGATGGCCCCGGCCGCGTGCCGCTGGAGCAGGTCCACAGCTACGCCGGCGATGTCGACTATGTGGGCGAACTGGCCGACGTGCGTCCGGCGCTACGGGAGGCCGAGTGCCTGGTGCTGCCCAGCTACCGCGAAGGCATGCCCCGGACAGTGCTGGAGGCGGCAAGCATGGGCCGGGTGTCCCTTGTCAGTGATGTCGAGGGCTGCCGCCACGCCATCGAGGACGGCGTGACCGGCTTCCTGTTCGAGGCGCGGTCGGCGGCGTCGCTGGCCGACGCGGCCCTGGCGCTCGCCGGACGCGACGCTACCGAGGTCGCCGCCATGTCCCGCGCGGCCAGCCGGATGGCGGAGGAAAGGTTCTCCGAACGCCTCTGCATCGAACCCTATCTGGCGCTGTTCGAGGAACTCGGCGGGCGGAGGCGCTAGGTCGCCCAAGGCCCTCTTGCGCCGCCATCCCTTTTGCTTTCCAAGGGAAACGCTGTTCGCAGGGGCTGGGTCGGGCGCGATGTTTCAGACATTCAGGGCGGGCGTTTGCCGCCATGGCCCGTTCGTGGTCCTGGCGCTCTGCCTGTGGGCCATCTTCCAGCTGAATGTCGGCGGACTCGCGCCGGGCAAGTTCTTCGAGACCTTCCAGGCCAACGGTCAGGCCCGGGTTCTGGGCGGCATCGTCGCCGACGACCTCGGCATGGACAAGCGCGGGGCCAACCTCGGCAAGGTCTATCTGGAGCCCTTCGATGAGCGGGGCTCGATCGCGCAGACCTATACGGCGTTCAACAAGCCCGCCGTTGCCGCAGGCGACCTGCGCTTCGCGGCCTATCCGACCCAGTACGGCCTGCAGCAGCCGGTCTACGGCTTCCTCCACGCCCACACCCCGTTGGACAGCCTGGGCGCGCTGCAGCTGATTCCGTCGCTGCTGACCGCAGTGGTCCTGGTCATGCTGTTCCGCCGCTACCTGACCATCTTCGGGCCGCGCTTCGCCACGCTGTTCCTGATCGGCATGGCGCTGTCGCCGTGGTTTATCGCCTTCGCGCGCAACCTCTACTGGAACCCGTTCGTGCTCCTGCTGCCGGCGCTTGCGGCGGCCTTCCTCTACAGCGCCGAGGGGGTCTGGAAGCGGCGCCTGCTGCTGGTCGCGGTCGGGGCGGCCGTGACCCTGAAATGCCTGATCAATTACGAGTACCTGACCTGCGTGGCGGTGCTGGCGGCGGCGGTCTTCATGGTCGGACCCTACTTCGACCCCCGCCGCACCGATCCCCGGCCCGACTTCCTGATGGCGGCGATGGTGATGGCCGTCTGCGTGGCCGGGTTCGTCGTCGCTTTCCTGATCCACGCCGGAGCCCGGGGCGACACCATCATCGACGGCATCCGGTCCATGTACGAGCAGGACATTGCCCGCCGGACCTATGGCGACGCCTCGCGCTTCACCGGCGAGGCCGCCGAGTCCCTGCGCGCCTCGCCGCTCGACGTGTTCCGGATCTATCTGTTCGACTGGCCCGAGCGGCGCCGGATGGTCATTCCCGGCAAGCTGTTTCTGGTGATGCTGGCGGTGGCGCTCGCGGGCCTGGCCTGGATGTTCGCCAGCCGCCGCCCGGAGCGGTTCAGGAACTTCTGGCTGCTGTCGGTCTACACCTTCGTGCCCTTCTCATGGTTCCTGTTCGCCAAGGGACATTCCTACACGCAGTCGCACATCAACTTCGTCCTGCTGTATATCGGCTTCCTGCCGGCGCTGGTTTACGTGGTGATGGATGTGGTTGTGATGGCGGTGAAGCAGGCCCGGGCGCTTTGGCCGGCGCCGCGCGCGGCGTGACCGGTCGTCCGCCGAAGCCGTCAGAGTGATCAAGAGGGACTACCCGCCATGGACGCGCTGATCGGCAGCACCGGATTCGTCGGCGGCCATCTGTCGGCGCAGCACGCCTTCGGGGCCGGCTTCAACAGCCGCACCATCGGCGAGACGAAGGGCCGCGCCTTCGACACCGTGGTCTGCGCCGCCGCGCCCGGCTCGATGATGGAGGCCAACCGCTTCCCCGACCGCGACGCCGAGCGGATCGGCGGCCTGATCGACCAGCTGTCCGGGATCGAGGCGCGCCGCTTCGTGCTCGTCTCGACCATCGCCGTCTTCGCCGACTTCACGGCGGCCGATGAGGACGCCGCGGGATTCCAGGAAAGCACCGCCTACGGCGTCAACCGCCGGGTCCTTGAGCGCGCCTGCGCGGATCGCTTCGACCATTGCCTTGTCGTGCGGCTGCCGGCCCTGTTCGGCGCGGGGCTGAAGAAGAACTTCCTGTTCGACATCCTCAACCCGATGCCGAGCATGCTGGGCGAGGCCCCGCTGCAGGCCCTGCGCGACCAGCTGCCCGCCGATCTCGCCGGCCGCCTGGACGACCTCTACCGGCCCGACCCGGCGCTGGGCCTGTTCGTCATCGACCGTGACGCGCTGGAGGCCACCGGTCGCCGCGCCGATTTCGACGCGGCGGTGACGGCGCTGGGACTCTCGGCGATCCAGTTCACCAACCCCGCCTCGCGGTTCCAGTATTACGCCATGAACCGCCTGTGGGCCGACATCGGGGTGGGTCTCGCGCACGGGCTCGACGTCCTGCACCTGTCGCCCGAGCCGCTGGACGCGGGCCGGGTCTTCGAGGCGGCGACCGGCCGGGCCATGCCGCTGACCGGCGCGCGGCTGCATCAGGAAGACATGCGGACCCGTCACGCCGGTCTGTGGGGTCGCGACGGGGGCTACATCTCCGGCGCGGAGGCCGTGCTGTCCGATGTCGCGGCCTTCTGCGCGCGCGGCGGAGCGGCGGCATGAAGCTGGCGGTCTCCAACATCGCCTGGGCGCCGGCCGACCGCGACGCGGCCTACGCCATCCTGCGCGGGGCCGGCATCACGGGTCTGGAGATCGCGCCGGGTCTGTTCTTCGACGGCGCCGCCGATGTGTTCGTTCCGACCGAGGCGGACGTCGAGGCGGCGCTGCGTGCGATGCGCGCGGCCGGCCTCGAGCTCGTCTCGATGCAGTCGCTGCTGTTCGGCGTCGAGGGCGCGGCGCTGTTCGAGGGTGAGGCCGCCCTGGAGCGGCTGCGGACCGGCATGGACCGGGCCATCACCCTGGCCGGCCGGGTCGGCATTCCAAACCTGGTGTTCGGCTCGCCCCGCCAGCGCAACATTCCGGACGGCCTGGACCCGCTGGCGGCGGAGGCCCTGGCGGTGGACGCCTTCCGGCGCTTCGGCGACGCCGCCGCCCGGGCCGGAACCCGCATTTCGGTGGAGCCCAACCCCGCCGCCTACGGTACCAACTTCCTCAATCGGGTGGCGCAGGCCGAGGCCTTCGTCCGCCGGGTCAACCATCCGGCCATCACCCTGATCGTCGACGTCGGCGCCCTGCACATGAACGGCGACTTCGACACCGTCGAGGCAGTTGCCGGCCGGGCGGCGGCGCTGGTCAGCCATGTCCACATCAGCGAGCCGAACCTCGATCCCGCCCCGGCGCGGGTCGACCAGGCCGCACGGGTGATGACGGCGATGACCGAGGCGGGGTACCGTGGCTGGTTCTCCATCGAGATGAAGGCGCGTCCGGAACCTGGCCTGGGCGCGCTGGAGGCGTCGGTCGCGCGTCTGGCGGCGGCGGCCGCGACGACTGTGCAGGCAAACCCGGCGGGACGGCCATGAAAGCGCGTGACGATCTGCTGGTCTCGGTCTGTTTCGCCGAAGTCAGGCCCGACGCCGCCACCCTTGCGGCTCTGAAGGCGCTGGCGGCCCGCATCGCGACGCGGTTCCGCTACTGGGAGCTGCTGCTGGTCGCCGACGCGGACGCGGCGGCGGGGTTCGCCCCCCTGATGGGCGTGTTGCCCAACGTCCGCCTGCTAAAGGTTCGCCACGGGGCGCCGTTCTATCGCCGTCGTGCAGTCGCCGCGACCGAGGCCATCGGCGACATCGTCGTGCTCTCCTCGGTCGATGAGCTGGACTCGCTGGACCTGCTCGAAATGATCGAGGCCGCCGAGGCCGCCGGCAGCATCGTGATCGGGCGGCGTCGCAGCAACACCCTCCTGAACCCCGCCCTGCGCGCGCTGGGCGGCGGGGCCGGTTTCCGCGTCGACGCGCGCGACATGCTGACCGCCGCCTTTCCCCGCACGCTGCTGAATCGCCTTCTGGCGCATCCGGACAGACTGCTGGCCCTGCGCTTCCCGCCCGCCGATCACGGGATCCCGGTGCTGTGGCGGGACGCGGACGCCGGCGTCGCCTCGCGCCGCGAGCTCCAGGAGATCGGACGCCGCTTTAACCTGATCCAGCGCCTGATGGTCAGCTCCGCGCCGCGCGTGCTGTCGCTGGTGTCGGTGCTGTCGGTGCTGGTCATCCTCTCCTCGCTGGCCTTCAGCGTCTACGCGGTGGTGGTCTGGCTGACCATGCCGACCCAGCCCGGTTGGTTCACCACCTCGATCGTGCTCAGCCTGACCGCCTTCTTCCTCGGCTGCGCCATCCTCGGGCTGTCGATGGGGCTGCAGAAGGTCATCGAACTGCTGTCTGGCGAGGCGAACGAGGACATCGTCGACGAGCAGGCCTCCGGCGACCTGTTCGGCCAGGTCATGCAGGAGCTCAACGTCGAGATCGACACCGACCGGAGCGGCGCCGATCCCGCCCTGGCCGGGCGAGCCGGTTCATGACCAGGACGGGCCCGGTCGACTACCTGATCGTCGGCGGCGGCTTCTATGGCGCGAGCCTGGCGCTGTTCCTGCGATCCGTGTCGGCCCGGGTCATGGTCGTCGAAGCGGGCCCTGAGCTGCTGGGCCGCGCCTCGCGGGTCAACCAGGCCCGGGTCCACACCGGCTTCCACTACCCGCGCAGCGCGCTGACGGCGGTGAAGTCTATGGTGCTACACCGGCGGTTCGCGGCGGATTTCCCGGACGCGGTCGTCGACGACTTCCAGATGCTCTATGCGGTGGCCAGAAGCCGCTCGAAGGTGTCGGCCAAGCGCTTCTTTCACATGTTCCGCGACATGGGCGCGCCGATCGCGCCGGCGACGCCCTCGCAGGCGGCGCTGTTCGATCCGTCCCGCATCGAGGCGGCGTTCGCCTGCACCGAGTTCGCGTTCGACTACAGCGTGCTGCAGCGCCATCTGGCCGGTCAGCTCGACGCGCTCGATATCGACCTGCGCCTGAACACGACCGTCGAGGAGGTCGCCGATGTCGCCGGCGGCGCGGTGGCGCGCCTGTCGACCGGTGAAGAAATCAACGCCCGCTACATCTTCAACGTCACCTACGCCCAGCTCAACGCGGTCCTGCGGTCCGGCGGCCTGCCCGAGGCGGCGATCAAGCATGAGCTGGCGGAGGTGGCCCTGATCGAGCCGCCGCCGCAGCTCGACGGCTACGGGATCACCGTGATGGACGGGCCGTTCTTCTCGGCCATGCCCTACCCGGCCGAGGGGCTGCACTCGCTGACCCATGTCCGCTACACGCCGCACGCCAGCTGGACCGACCGTGACACCGCCCTGTCGCCCTATGAGGTCTTCGCGCGGATGACGCCGTCGACGCGCCATCGGCACATGATCCTCGACGCCCGCCGCTATGTGCCCTGCCTGGTCGAGGCCCGGTGGCGGCGCTCCCTCTACGAAGTGAAGACCGTGCTGGTGAAGAACGAGAAGGACGACGGCCGTCCGATCCTTTACCAGCGCCAGCCGCAGGACTCGCGGATCATCTCGATCATGGGCGGCAAGGTCGACAACATCTACGACCTGTTCGATCTGGTCCGGACCACCGAGCCTGAATGGGCCGACGCCGATCTTCGCCACCTGCGGCGCTCGGCGGTGCTGGCGGCGGGCGCCTGATGCGGCTGTCAGGCGACTTCCTCCGCTTCGGCGTGGTGTCGGTGCTGGGCCTTGGCCTCGACCTGGCCGTGGCCTGGACGCTGGCGCGCTGGCTGGGCGTCCCGCTGCCGGCGGCGGCGTTCGGGGGCTTCCTCGCCGGGGCGGCGCTGAACTACGGCCTGCACGAAGCCTGGACCTTCGCGTCAAAGGATCGCCGTCCGTCCGTCCGTCGCGGCGGGCTTTACCTGCTGGCGCTCGGCGTCACCCTGGGCGTGCGGGTGGCGAGCGTCGCGCTGCTGGAGGCCTTCGTCTTCCCCGCCCCGGAGCAGGCGCTGGCGGCGCTGGTCTGCGCCACCGGCCTGTCGTTCATCGTCAACTACCTGCTCAGCAAGTATGTCGTCTTCCGGTCGCCAACGGCGGCGGCCCCATCAGAGTGACCATGACCGCTTCGGACACCCCCACGGACTGGCGCGTGCCGGAGCACCGCGTCGATGTCTTCGCCCCGCGCGCCCATGACCATGTGCTGGTCATCCCGGTGATCAACGAGGGCCAGCGGATCCGCGCCCAGCTGCTGCGCACCCAGGCCGCCGGCCTGCCGGTGGACGTGGTGGTGGCCGATGGCGGCTCGACCGACGGCTCGCTCGACGCGGACTTCGTGCGCTCGGCGGGCGTACGGGCGGTGCTGACCAAGACCGGCCCGGGCCGGCTGAGCGCCCAGCTGCGCATGGCCTACGCCTGGTGCCTGCGCGAGGGCTACCAGGGCGTCGTCACCATCGACGGCAACGGCAAGGACAATGTCGAGGCGGTGGCCCACTTCGTGGCCCTGCTGAAGGACGGCTGCGACTATGTGCAGGGCTCGCGCTATCGTCCGGGCGGGGTGGCGGAGAACACGCCGCTGGAGCGCACGGTCGGCAACCGTCTGGTGCATGCGCCCATGCTCAGTCTGGCCGGCGGCCACTGGCTGACCGACACCACCAACGGCTTCCGGGGCTACTCGGCGCGGCTGCTGAGCGACCCCCGGGTGGCGCCGTTCCGCGATGTCTTCATGAACTACGAGCTGCTGTTCTACCTCACCGTCCGGGCCGGACGGCTGGGCTACCGGGTCCAGGAGACGCCGGTCAGGCGCAGCTATCCCAAGGGCGAGGCCGTGCCGACCAAGATCAGCGGGACCGGCGCCAAGGCCGCCCTGCTGGCCCAGACCATCCGCGCGGCGCTGGGCGTCTACAACCCGTAGGGCCTGCTCAGGCCGCGTCGCGGGCGTCGACCAGTCGCCGGAAGGCGGCGTTGTCCTTGTAGAGGGTGTCGTAGTCGCCGACCGCTGTCAGCCGGCCTTTCTGCAGGACGGCGATGCGATCGCAGTTGCGCACCGTGCTCATCCGGTGGGCGATCATGATCACCGTCTTCTGGCCGCTGAGGGCCGCCACGGCCCGCATGACTTCCTGTTCGGTCAGGTTGTCGAGCGCGCTGGTCGCCTCGTCGAAGATGATGATCGCCGGGTCGTTGTAGAGCGCCCGGGCGATGCCGATCCGCTGGCGCTGGCCGCCGGACAGACGGACGCCGCGTTCGCCGACCGAGGTCTTGAAGCCCTGCGGCAGCTCGCCCTCGATGAAGTCCAGGATCTGCGCCATCCGGGCGCATTCGCGCACGCGGTCCTGGTCGATGCGATCGAGCGGCAGGCCCAGCGCGATGTTCTCCGACACGCTGGCGTCGACCAGGAAGATGTCCTGCGGCACGTAGCCGAGATCAGCCTGCCAGCCGCGCATGTTGTCGGGCGTGACCGCCACGCCGTCGACGCGGATCTCGCCCGACTGGGGCTGCAACAGGCCCAGAAGCACATCGACCAGCGTCGTCTTGCCCGCGCCGGTGCTGCCGACGATGCCGAGGGTCGAGCCGATCGGGATGGTCAGGTCGATGCCCTTGATGCCGGCGGCCTTGTCGCTGTCATAGCTGAAGGTGACATCACGCAGCTCTACCAGCTCGCGAGCTGGCAGCGCCGTGGCCGGCTCCCGGGGCAGCAGGGCCAGCTCGTCGCGGCCTTCGAAGTCCGCATGGATGCCGGCCAGGGCGGCGGCGCCGAAGCGCATCTGGGTGACGGCGCCGTAGATGGCCTGAACCGCCGGCAGCATCCGGTAGCCGACAAAGGCGTAGAGGCCGAGCAGGGGCAGCACCTTGCCCAGGGCGCCGGCCTGGTGTCCGCCGTAGTGGGCCATCAGCCCGAGCGTCAGAAGGATGATGCCGCCGAACGCGATGGCTTCGATCAGGAACTTGGGCGCCGTCGCGAGGGTGGTGTTCATCGACTGGTAGTCGGCCATGCGGCGCGACGCGGCCGAGAAGCGGTCGACGTAGGTCGTCTCGCGGCCCAGCAGCTTAACCGGCTTGATACCGCCCAGCGCCTCGGCCACGACCTGGAAGCGGGCCCGGTTGGCCTTCACCCGGTCCAGGCCCACCCGGCCGAGGTAGCGGCGGATGGTGAGGTAGATCAGGGCGTAGGAGCCGCCCAGCACGGACGCCATGATCAGCGCCACAACGGGATCCACGACGATCAGAAGGGTCAGCAGGGCGACGAGCGAGATGCTCTGGGCGATGACCTGCGACAGCGGCGCGAAGACCTGGCTGGCCAGCTGGTTCACTTCAGACAGCAGGCCCTTGGCGAGGTCGCCGGTGTGGCGGTTGAGGTAGAAGGCGTAGGGCCGGCGCAGATAGGTGTCGAGCAGGCGCACGCCGATGCTGTGGGTGCGCATCTGGGTGTAGCGGTTCACCGCGTACTGGCCGCCGATCCGCACCACCGCCGCCACGACCAGCAGGATGAACGATGCGAGGCCCAGGAAGTAGAGGAACTGGTCGGTGCTGGTGAAGGCCATGCGCGTGTAGAGCTGGTTCAGCGCCGCGTAGTTCGTGATCATCTCCGGATTGGCCATGACGGCCAGGAACGGCATCACCGACGCCATCCCGATCACGTCGAGCATGGCCATGGCGATCACGAGCAGGAGCAGCACCATCGCCCGTCGCCGCTCGGCGGGGGTCAGAAGGTCGATGGCGGCGAAAAACGTCTTCATGGTCGGCAGGCTGTCCAGGGCGCGGCGCGCGGTCGGGGCGCGCCGCACGCGGTGGCTCGGGTCATGTGGATGGGGTCGGGTAGTAGCGCGAAAAGATGAACCGGTCGGCCGCCTGGATATGGGCGACGGCGGCCGGGTCGATCAAGGCGGTGTAGGGATTGCTGTCCATGGCGTTGACCCGGGTCTTCAGGTCGATGTCGGAAACACTCCCGCCCGTCATCCGCTCGAAGTCCGCGCCCAGCGTTTCCTGACGAAGAACGTGCCTGACGCCCTCGGGTCCGGAGAGGCTCTGCGCCAGCAGGGCATGGGGGTCGGGCGCGGCCAGCACCCTCTTCCAGTTCGCCGCGCTGTAGAACAGCAGGTTGAGGGTGGCGAACCCCAGCCGCGCTTGCGCGCCGGCGCCGAGATAGGCCTGGACCATCCGCCGGACGTGCGGCTTGCGCTCCGCCGGACGGTTCCAGCGCATGAAGCCGTCGACGCCGTTGCGGCCATAGACGACGTCGTCGACGAAGTCCTCCAGCCGGTTGCGCTCCATGTCGGCGTAACCCTTGTCGCTCTCGCTGTGCATCTTGAAATTGTATAGCGACAGGTACCAGGATACCGGTTCGCGGATCGTGATGAAGGTCTCCAGCGCCCGCTCGGCGCGCGACAGGTCCGCGAAGCCCGTGGCGTGCGGCTTGGTGACGAACAGCCCGGCCTGCGCCGACCGGCCGATGGCGGCCTTCACAGCCGAGCCCGCGGTCTTGGGAACGTGCAGGTAAAGGAAGCGCGCGCCGGCCTGGGTGGGCGTTCGCACCGGGAACACACGCTTCAGAAGACTCAGCATCGTCAATCCCACCTCGGGCCGGACAGGGCCGCCGCGCTCACCTAAACCACAACTCGACGCCACGCCCAACGGTCGAGCGTCGAAGACCGATCCGCTCTAGGGCTTCCGCTCCTCGTCCGGGGCGTCGGGCTCATAGCCGTCGGGGTTTAGCGATTGCCACCCCCATGCCGAACGGCAGATGTCGTCGAGGCCCAACCGGGCCGTCCATCCGAGAAGCGCGCGCGCCCGACCGGCGTCGGCCACGCTCGTCGGGACATCCCCGGCGCGACGGTCGACGATCTCGTAGGGGATCGTCCGGCCCGAAACCCTCTCAAAGGCGCGGACCATTTCCAGCACCGTCACCCCGGCGCCGGTTCCGACATTGATGGCCTCGCAGCCGCGATGGGCGGCGACGTAGTCGAGCGCGGCGACATGGGCTCTGGCCAGATCAGTGACGTGGACAAAGTCCCGTTCGCCGGTGCCGTCCCGCGTGGGATAGTCTCCGCCGAAGATCTTCAGGCTCTCCCGGCGCCCTGCGGCCACCTGGGACACAAACGGCGCAAGGTTGTTGGGCGTGCCGCGCGGATCCTCGCCGATCCGTGCGCTTTCATGCGCCCCGGCCGGATTGAAGTAGCGCAGCAGGACGGCGGACGCGCCGACGGTGGCGCCGGCCCAGTCCCCGATGATCTCCTCGATGAACCGTTTCGTGCGGCCATAGGGGTTGGTCGGCGCCAGCGGGTGGCTCTCGTCGAGGCGCCCCTGCCGGGGTTCGCCATAGACTGTGGCAGAGGACGAGAAGACGATCCGGCGACAGCCGGCGGCGTCCATGGCCCGCAGCAGGGTGATCGAGCCCTGGACGTTGTTCTCGTAGTATTCCAGCGGGAAGGCCGCCGACTCGCCGACCGCCTTGAGCCCGGCGAAGTGGATAACAGCGTCCGGCTGGAAGGCCTTCAGCACATCCGCCAGCCGGTCCCCCTGCCGGATGTCCCCCTCCACCACCTCAAAGTCGCGATTGGACAGGGTGCGGACCCGCGCCAGCGCCGCTGGCCGGCTGTTGGCGAAATTGTCATAGACGCAGACGTCGTGCCCGTCGCCGAGCAACTGGGTCAGCGTATGGGAGCCGATGTAGCCGGCGCCGCCCGTGAGGAAGACCTTCATCCGATCCCGGGCGAAGGCCCGCTCCTGGTCGCGTTACTGGTCACGTCGCCCCGCCGCCTGCGGTCGGCCGAAGCCAGCGGCGCAGCGTCCACCAGCCCTGCCAGGCCCGCAACATCAGCCGGTGCGGCGCGCTGTCGTAGGCGCGCGCGAAGACATCCGCATAGAGGGGGCGGACCCCTGCGGCGCCCCGGTGCGGATAGTGTCCGAACCAGGGATTGGGGTGGCGGAAGTTGAAGTCGTGATAGGCGCAGCTGAAGCCGGTGCGCGCCTTGACGACGGGCAGACTGAGCTGGTCGCGGGTGCGAAACCGGCTGAACAGGTCGCGCCACAGGCCCATCGCCGGGTCCATGTCGGGGGCGTTGTGGTTCTTCAGGATGATGGTGGCCTCGATAAGCCCCTGATCGTCGGCGAAGCCTTCCTCGCGATAGGCCGCGTATTCCGCCCGCAGCGTCGCCGGATCGCCCTTGCGGCCGTTGATGCAGGACTCGACCTCGTCGGCAACGCGGTCGCGATTGGGGTGGCGGAAGACGCCCAGGGCCGCGCCGGTGGCCAGGAACTTGGCGAAGACCTCCGAGGTCCTGCCCAGCAGGCGCACATTGCCGTCGACGTACAGAGAGGCGTCGTAGCCCGGCATCTCGCGATGCATCAGCGCCTTGAAGTGAAGGTTGGCGGCCTTGGAAGATCCGTAGAAAGCCGGGTCGACCAGCAGCACGCGCCAGCCTGCGGGCTTCAGGGCGGGGTCATCGGTGACCAGTACATAGTCCAGCGCCGCCTCCGGAACGACAGGCGGAAAGACGCGGTCGTAGCCGCCAAACACGGCCGTGTAGACGAGCAGCTTCATCGCTGCGTCCGCCGGATCCGGTCGCGCAGGCCGCGGCGGGCCTCGCCGGCCTTGGTCTTCAACCAGCGCAAGGGCAGGGCGAGGCCGGCCTCGACCCGCCAGGCCGGAAGTGTGACCTCGGGAGCGCCATCGGCCCTGGCCCTGGCCCAGGCGATCTGGGCCTTGAAATGCCGGGGCGTCATCAGGGTCGGGCGAAGCAGCGCCGCCATCCGGGTCTGCCGGGTTTTGCGGGACCGCCTCAGACCATTGTCGCCTTCCATCTCGCCGTGGTGCACGGCAGCGGCGGCCGGGTTGTACTGGTAGCTGAGGTCCAGGAACCGCGCCCGGGCGAAGAACTCCTGTCCGATGAAGCCGTAGAGCTTCAGCCGCTCGCTGAAGAGCCCCATGGCGATCCAGTCCTCACGCAGGAGGCTGATATTGTTCTCGATCAGAAACAGGTCGGGACGTTCGCGATACAGGGTGCGGATGGTCTTGGGCGACAGCGGCGGCAGGCTGTCCAGCCGCGCCACCTTGGCCATCATCCGGGTGTCGGCGGGATCGGAGGGGCGACGCGGGCCGCCGGTGATCACGCCGGGCCGGGCGGAGTCCCTGTGGGCGGCGATGAACCCGGGCTCGGGAAAGCTGTCGTCATCCAGCACCACCACCACCCGACCGTCGGCGGCCAGGATGCCGGCGTTGCGGGCCACCGCCAGCCCGTAGTCGGGGCAATGGGTGTTGACCCACTTGAGATCGAAGCCGGGCCGCTGCCTGGCCAGCATGGCCTCGGTGTCGTCGGTGGAGCCGTCGATGGCGACCACCACCTGGAAGTCGCGGTCGGGCCCGGCATCCAGCACCTGGAGCAGCCGCTCCAGCCCGGCGGAGCGGTTGAAGGTCGTGATGACGAGCGAGACTTCCACGAGCATCAGATCCTGGCCGCCGCAAGATCGTTCAGGGCGGCGATAACGGGGGCCATCTTGGCGGTCCAGCTCAGACGGGCCAGCGCATGATCATGCATCCGGGCTGGATAGTCCGGACGCGCGGCCCGCAGACCGTCGAGGAAGCCGATGACCGCGCCGATGTCGACCGGCGTATCGTCCACCGGGGCGTGGAAGGCGAACGGGAAGTCCGGTCCGAAGTCCCGGTCGCTATTGGCGATCACGAACGGCAGCCCGCGCGCGCAATACTCGCGCGACTTGATGTCGGAGGTGTCGGCCTTGATCCGGTGCATGCCCAGGCTGGAGACGCCGATCTGGCAGGACGCGAGATGGGCGTCCAGCGCCGCGCCCGACATCGGGCCGAGGAAGCGGACCCGCTCGCCCATGCCGCGCGTCGCGACCCGCTCGCGCAGGAAGCCCTCGACGCTGCCCGAGCCGATGATGTCGAACGTCACGTCCCGGCGTCCGCCCGCGGCGACGTAGTCGGCAAGGCCGTCGATCACCCTGTCGTAGGCATGGCGCAGGCCCAGATTGGCCACCCCGACCAGGCGGACCGCCTCGCCGGCCGCCGCCGGCGCGACGGGAAAGTCCTCAGGCCGCACGCCGTTGTCGGTCTGGATCGTCGGGATACCGAAGATGCGGGTCGCTTCGGAGAAGGTGACCACCCGGTCGACGTACCGGCCGAGCCGGTCGCGGGTCAGGCGGTCGACCGCGCCGAGCAGCCGGTCGCGCGGCGTCACCTGCTCCGCCTCATAGGGCCAGGTCGGCACCTCGACGAAGACCGGGCGATCGGGCGACTGGCGCCGGAGCCGGGCGAGCAGGCCCAGCAGCGCGGGGGTGCACCGCTGGTGACGGACATAGATGTAGTCGGCGGTCGGCGCGGCGCGGGCGATGGCGCCGTAGAAGCCGGTCGCATGCAGCCGCTGACGGGCCAGCGGGCCGGCGGCCTGCCGGTGCACGGTCGTGCCGTTCCGCTCGACGGCCAGGCCGCGCAGGAACCAGGTCTCGACCGGTCCAACCGCCGCGGTCAGCGCCGCCACCTGGGCTTCGATCTTCCGCGCCACGCCCATCAGGTGAGGTTCGCCGATGTCGAGGCGCGCGATATAGACGCCCGACCTGGCCGTCATGCGTCCCGCCTCGCCGGACAGGCCCGCCACAGTGCGTCGAGGTCGATCTCGACGCTGTAGTCGAAGAAGTGATCCTCGACCTCGGCCCGGCTGGTGGTCGCCCCGACCGGGAAGGGATCCCGCTCGGGCCGTCCCACCGACGAGAAGTAGTCGTGGAACTTGAAGCCGTCGCCGACCACCTTTTCCGAGGAATGCAGCCAGTAGGCCGGCACGCCGTAGGCGTCGGCGCAGATGATGCCGTGCAGCGACGAGGAGATGATGCGGTCGCAGCTGGCGATCTGGTCGACCACCGTTCCGATCTCGCCGTTGATGTCGATGGGCAGGACATCGTCCCAGTCCCGGGCGGCGGCGAAGAAGGGATCGTTCCGTTCGCGGAAGTGGGCGATCAGGCCCAGGGCGTGGCGACGCGGCGGCGGCGCGGGCTGGTAGAATCGGGGCAGCAGCAGGGCTGCGTCGCCGACCACGTCGGGCGGCGTCACGCCGGCCTTGCGCAGCTTCTCGACCGACCGCCAGCCGCGCACGGCGCGCAGCTCGGCCGCGCGATCGCCGACCGGCGCATCCGTGCTGATGAAGCCCGCCCCCCACACGATCGCCCGCGGATCATGGCTGGCGGCGCCCAGATGGCTGCCGATCCAGTAGTGCACGGGCGGGCGCGTGACCGGGTAGAGTTCCGACGCATGAACGACCCGCTGGCCGGAGATCCGGGTCGCCATCCAGGGGTTCAGCTTGTCGCCCCAGTTGGCGGCCGCTTCGCCGTACTTGGGCCAGCGCATGACCAGGGCGTTGCTGTCGAGCAGGAACCGGGCGGTTTGCGCCGATCGGTCAGGCAGCTCACGGACATGGCGCCGGACTGTATCGAGGGGGCCGGCCATGAAAACGGTCGCTCCTGTTCACTGTCGGGTCAGATAGCGGGCGCGATTGACCCAAGGCAATCACATTCTCGTCCGCCGGGCGGCGGTCAGCGGGAGCGCCTGAAAAGCCCGCTGACGCAGCGCCGGATCGCATAGAATTTCTCGCGCGGACGGAGACTTCTGGCCGGCAGGATCTGCGTGAACAGGCAGGACGGCGTGGGGTAGTCCAGGTCGAACAGGACCCGCAGCTTGCGGCGGTCGATGCGGTCCAGCGCCCAGACCTCGAAGGCCAGGCGCTCGTCATGGGTCATCAGGCCCAGCGCTTCGGCGTGGCCGGCGTCGGCGATGTACTGGCGTCCGATGCGGTCAAAATCCAGCTTTCGGAGCGCCTCCGGGCCCGTCAGGTTAGACTGATGCGCCCGCTTCAGCAGCAGCGGCGCTTCGATCTGCGCGGCCTTGCCCTGATAGAGCAGGCGCAGGGCCGAGCTGCTGTCCTCGCTCGCGAGCCCGGGATCGAGCGGCGGGAACCTCAGGAACAGATCACGACGAAACGCCCGCGTGCTGCTGGACAGCCAGGGCGAATGCCCGGCGCGGTATGCCGCCATGTCGAAGATCGTCAGCTTCGGAGGGGTGTCGCCGCGGGCGTCCGCCTCCTTCGCCAGGCGCTCCAGAATGGGCTCCGGACGCGTTTCGTCCGTAAAGGCGACGTACCGCGACTCGATGAACGCCAGCTCAGGATGCGCCTCAAGGGCTTGGACAAGGGTCGCCACCCGGTCCGGCGTGGCGATATCGTCGCCCGCGAGATAGATGACGATATCGCCGCTCGCCAGGGCGACGGCCTCGTTGAAGTGCCCCACGATGCCGCGATTGCCGGCCGTTTGGTTGACCACCAGCCTGTGGGGGCCTGTGTAGGCGTCCGCATGGCGCTGCATGACCTGCAGCGTCCCGTCGGGCGAACAGTCGTCCGAGAGGATGATCTCCATCCGCGGCCAGGTCTGCGTCAGCACCGACGCGATGGCCTGCTCCACATAGTCCTGCTGCCGATAGGCGAGGAGTATGAGGCTTACGGAATGCGCCATGAGCAGGACCCGGGGTATGGGCGACGTCAGCGGACGCCGCCGCAGCGGTCACCGGGTCGCCCCGGAGCGGTTGGCGCTTCTATACGGCGGGCAGGGCCATGGGCAATGCGCAATGCCACCCCGGACCGGGGTGGCCGAGGTTGTCGCCGCGATCGCCTTCAAACCGGGCGCCCGAGCAGGGCTCGGGCGGCGGCCAGGACGGAATCGCGGTAGAGCTGCGTCTCGCGCCACCGCTCCAGACCGGCCGCGCGCAGGGCCGAGTACGCCGCCGGATCCTCCAGCAGGTCCAGCACCCTGGCCGCGGCCCGGGCGTCGGCGTCCGGGCCGTCAACGAGCACCGCGTTCTCGCCGTCGCGACAGTAGCGCGCGATCTCGCCAACCGGGGTGACCACCGGGACGAGCCCGAGCTGCATGGCCTCGGTCACCGACATCGCCATCCCCTCGTAGCGGCTGGTCTGCAGACAGAACCGGGCGCCGGTCTCGGCCAGCCGCCGCCCTACCGCCTCGAACGGCATGCCGCCCTCGAAGGTCACCGCCGCGCCGAGGCCCAGTTCAGTCGTCCGCGCCCGCAGCTGCGCCGCCTCCCCGCCGTCGGGGCCGATGACGTGGAAGTGCGCGTCCGGACGGGCCGCGTGGACCCTGGCGAACAGCGCCAAGGCGCGTCCGACGTTCTTCTGCGGCGAAAGCCGGCCCCAGAACGCGAACACCGGCGCCGGCGGCGCATCCGCCCGGGCGGGCAGCGGCTCCAGCCGCTGGGACAGATAGGAGATGATGGTCACCGGCTTGCCGGACAGTCCCGGAAACCGCTGGGCCACCGACGCGTCGCTGTCGGTCCAGACCGCGTCGCAGATCCTCAGCGCCGCGCGCGTCGCCAGTCGGTCGGCGGCGTGGGCGTCCAGCGAGTTATGGACGAACAGCACCAGCTTCGTGCGCGGCCGCAGCAGCTTCACCAGGATGCCGACCAGGGCCGACCGCCAGAGGGAGACGACCAGCACGTCCGGGCCCTCACCGACCAGGGCCACCGCCGCGGCGACGAGCCGGGCCAGGTTGAAGGTCGCGCCCCGCCCCGCCCGCGAACTGACCTCCGGAAAGATGTAGCGCAGCGCGAAGGACAGGTCGGGCTCGTCGACGACGGCCATGGTCCGCGCGGCCGCCTCAACGCCGCCGATGCCGTCATAGGGAATGAGGTGAACTACCTTCGGCATGCACGGTCCAGAAGCTGTCGGTAGGCCGCGAACATGGCGGCCTGGCTGTAGGTCGACACCGCCAGGGCCCGGGCGCGCCCGGCCATGCCGCGGG
>JBIKII010000315.1:0-2529 GCA_044361705.1 Caulobacter sp. | reverse complement strand
CAGCGCCATCCGCAATGTGAACGCCGCGGCGGGCAAGTTCGGGACCGGCTCGAAGTCGCTCGACCGACACCTGACCTTCGTCGGCAAGCAGCAGGACGTCATCGACGCCGGCGTCGGCCGCCTGGTCGACGCGGACCTGGCCCGGGAAAGCGCCCGGCTTACGGCGCTGAAGGTCCAGCAGGAGCTGGCCATCATGGCCCTGGGCATCGCCAACCGCGCGCCGTCGATGCTGCTGCAGCTGTTCCGCTGACCCCGCTCAGCCGATCCAGCGCAGGGCGCGCTGGAACAGGCCGATCGTGGTGGCGTGCAGGCGGTCGCCGGTGGCCTTCGGGGCCCGGCCGGCGCAGGCGCGGGCGTGGGTGCCCTCAAGGATGATGCCCAGCTTGTAGCAGGCCAGCACGGCGTACCAATCGAGGGTGGCGAGGTCGCGGGTGGTGCGGGGGCGATAGTGCTCGACCAGCTCTTCCGCAGTCGGAAAGCCCGTCCAGGGCTGGACGCCGACCGCGCCGGGGGCCGGGGTCTCGCCCTCCGGCCAGGTGGCCATCAGCCAGCCGAGGTCGAGCAGCGGGTCGCCGATGGTGGTCAGCTCCCAGTCGACGATGGCCGCCAGGTCGCCGCCGTCATGGCGGTACATGACATTGGCCAGGTGATAGTCGCCGTGGATGATCCCGGGCTGGAAGCTCGAGGGGCGGTGAGCGTCCAGCCAGGCGGCCACCTTGTCGACGCCGGGGATTTCGGCCGGCCCGGTCCAGCCGTCGAACTCGGCGTAGGAGTCCAGCTGCGCCTTCCAGCGGGCCACCTGACGCTCAAGGTAGTTGTCCGGCTTGCCGAAACCTTCGAGGCCCAGGGCGCGGTAGTCGAGCGCCCCGAGCGCGGCGATCCCTTCGACCAGCGACAGGCCCATGCGATGGCGGATCGCCTCGGACCCGGCGTGCAGCGGCGGCAGGCCGGTGGTGGGGTTGAAGCCGTCGATGGGCTCCATCAGGTAGAAGGCCGCGCCGATCACCGTCTCGTCGCCGCAGGCCGCGATCAGGCCGGGGTGGGGCACATCGGTCCCCGCGATGGCGGCCAGGACCCGCGCCTCGCGCCGCATGGTTTCATTGGAGTTGGCCCGCAGGTGCGGCGGCGGTCGCCGCAGCACGTAGGACCGACCGGAGCGGCTGAACTTCAGCAGGATGTTCTGGGTGCCGCCGGCCAGCAGCACGGCGTCCTCAAGGGGCCCCGAGCCGAGGCCCTGCCCGTCCATCCAGGCGGCCACCGCCGCAAGATCCACGCCTGCCGTTTCCATCCGCGCGCCCTTTCGGCGTCTCGTTCACGGATGAGACTTAGGGCGATTTACGCCGGGGGACGCAAGGGTCAGGCGGCGGCGACGGCGGTGCGCGCGGCGGCCAGCTTCATGCGGGTCAGCAGGGTGCGCAGCCGCTCGTCGCGGCTGGGCCGCCACAGGATCGGTTGTCGACGCATCAGGACGCCTCCTCCAGGCCCTCTTCACCCACGTCCAGGCCCTGCTCGCGGACCTTGCGGTAGAGGGTCGAGCGGCCGATGCCGAGGCGGCGGGCCACCTCGCTCATGTGACCAGCGTAGATTTCGATGGCGAGCTGGATCAGTTCCCGCTCGATCTCTTCCAGCGGACGGACGTGGCCGCGCGCGTCGAGGATGCGGACGGGCGCGTCCTTGCCGATCTCGCTGATCAGTTCCTGGGCGCTGGGCAGCGGCTTGATCGGCTCGGCCGACAGCGCCTCGGGCGCGACCTTCACCCCGGAGATGGCCGGGAAATCGTGCGGCTGCAGGAAGGGCGCGTCGGAGAGCACGATGGCCCGGTAGACGGCGTTCTCCAGCTGCCGGACGTTGCCAGGCCAGTCGAAGCCGGTGAGGATGGCCATGGTCTCGGGCGAGGCGCCGGCGACGCGCTTGCCTTCCTCGACATTGAACCGGCTCACGAAGTGCTGGATCAGGGCCGGCACGTCCTCGCGCCGCTCGCGCAGGGACGGCGCCTCGATCGGATAGACGTTCAGGCGATAGAACAGGTCCTCGCGGAAGCGGCCCTCGGCCACGGCGTTCGCCAGGTCGCGGTTGGTCGCCGAGACAATGCGGACGTCGACGCGGACCGAGCGCTTGGCGCCGATCGGGTCGATCTCGCTCTCCTGCAGCGCCCGCAGCAGCTTGACCTGCATGTCCAGCGGCAGCTCGCCGACCTCGTCGAGGAACAGGGTGCCGCCGTCGGCCTCGCGGAACTTGCCCAGGTGCTTTTCCGAAGCGCCGGTGAAGCTGCCCTTCTCGTGGCCGAACAGGATCGACTCGACGAGATTCTCGGGGATGGCGCCGCAGTTGACCGCCACGAACGGCTTGCCGGCGCGGTCCGATGTTCCGTGTACGGCGCGGGCGATGACTTCCTTGCCGACGCCGCTTTCGCCGGTGATCAGGATCGGGATCGACGACTTGGCCGCCCGTTCACCCAGCCGCTTGACCATGGTCATGGCCGCGCTGTCGCCGATCAGGTCCTTGAAGGTGGTGCGGCCTGACGAATGC
>JBIKII010000314.1:0-2531 GCA_044361705.1 Caulobacter sp. | reverse complement strand
GGTCGATGACCACGGCATGCAACCGGTGTAGGGCATGGTCATGCCGAGCTGGGACCCCGACCTCTACGACCGCTACAAGGCGCACCGCGACCGGCCTGCGCTCGATCTGATGGTCCAGATCCCCGACCGCCGGTTCCGCGAGATCTGGGACCTCGGCTGCGGAAGCGGGGAGCACGCGGCGCTGTTGGCCCTGCGCCATTCGACGGCGCGCGTTCACGGTCTCGACTCCAGCCCCGACATGCTGCGCCAGGCGAAGAACCGCCCGAGCGAGGTCAACTGGGTGCTCGGGAGCGTCGAGGCCTTCGCGCCGACCACGCCGCCGGACCTGATCTTCACCAACGCGGCGCTGCAGTGGCTGCCCGATCACGCAACGCTGTTTCCGCGCCTCGTCGGGCTGCTGGAGCGGGGCGGGGTCTTCGCCTGCCAGATGCCGATGGCGTTCGAGACGCAGCATCACCGCATCCTGCGCGAGACGGCGGAGGCGGGGCCCTGGGCGTCCCTGACCCGCGATGCGCGGCGGATCGACCCGACCCCGGCGCTGGCCGACTACTATGGTTGGCTGTCGGGCATATGCGGCGAAGTCGACATCTGGACCACCACCTATCTCCATGCCCTGGAGGGCGAGGATCCTGTCGTTGAGTGGATGCGTGGCACGGCGCTGCGACCCTATCTTGACGTTCTGGCCGACGACGAAGCGCTTCTGGAGGCGTTCCTGGACGCCTTCCGCGCGCGCATCGCCACGGATTTCCCGCCGCGCGAGGACGGTGTGACGCTGTTCCCGTTTCCCCGGTTATTCATGGTCGCGGTGCGCTGAAACACCCGCTCATCCCGGCGTTCGTCGGGGTCAGCGGTGCACGAATCAGCCTCTCCCCCGCGACTTGCGCATCTCTGTCACCGGCCGGTCGAGCCGGTCGAGGGCGGCCAGGGCGGCCTTGTATCCGGCCTCGACGCCGGGCTCGAACGCCTTCCAGTCGCGAATGTCGATGCCGTCCGTATTGGGCATGATCAGCAGGTCCGTCGCCTCGCGTGCGGCGTTCAGGTCGCGGCCGGTCGAGACGGTCGCCGCCCGCATCAGCAGGGCGACGATCGGCGGGCCCTTGCGCCAGTCACCCGACAGGATCCAGCGCCAGATCGACGACGGCCGGGCCACGTCGTCAGCAGTGATGCTGCGGCCGCGGGTGACATCGACCCCGACGATCGGCCCCAGCTGCATCGAGCGCATCACATCCGACGGGAAGTTCTTCATCACCGCGCCGTCGACCAGCACATTGTTGTTGTCGATCGCCGGCGGCATGACCCCGGGCAGGGCGATCGAGGCCCTCAGCGCATGCCGCAGCGTGCCGCGCCGGTGCAGATGGTAGGCGCCGGTGGTCAGGTTCGAGGACACACAGAAGAACGGCAGCCACAGGTCCGCGATCTGGGTCTCCTCGAAATGGACCCGCAGGCGCTCCCGCACCTTCTCGCCGTGCGTCATGGCGATCATCGGGAAGGCGATGTCGTCGAGCGGCGAGGAGTCGACGAAGGCGTCGCGGATGCGTGCATCCATCTCCGCCTCGTCCCAGCCCATCGCCACCCCGGCGGCGACGATCGCGCCCATCGAGGCGCCGCCGACGAAGTCGATCGGCACGCCGCGCTCGCGCAGGGCCTTGATCGCGCCGATATGGGCATAGGCCCTTGCTCCGCCGCCTGACAGCACCAGCCCGACCGAGCGCCCGGTCAGCACCCGGGCCAGACGGCCCGCATCCGCCGTCGCGCCATCCCGGACATGGAACAGGCGCGCGGCGTTGGTCGCGTCGAGCCACGCCTCGGATCCGGACGGTCGTATGGCGCCCGCCTTCTGGACCAGGATCAGGTCGACGAGCTGCTGTTGCTGCAGCGTCTCGGACGCGTAGGCCGCCACGTGAGCCGGTGGCGCCTTGTCGCCGCGACCGACGCGGAACAGCCGGTCGACCTGCCGTCCGACGATCGACTTCCAGGCCGTCTCAACGTGTTCGGCGGCATAGAGGACGTAGTCGTGGTCGGCCTCGACGTTGGAGAACCATTCAGTCGGCGCATGCGTCGCTTCGACGCCGGCCACAGTGACGGAATGGCCCATGCGCGCGATTTCCAGCGCAATCCTGTCGACCAGCGGGCGGATCTTGCGGCCGGCGTCGACGGCCACGAAGCCGAACACCGTGGGCTCGCCGATCGAGGCCTGGGTCGCGGCCTGGCGTGTGCGCAGGATCATCAGCCGCGCCAGTTCGGTCATCACCGCCGGGTCGCGGTCGGCGGCGGCGAAGAAGTCTTCCCGCGACAGCGCCAGCACCTCGGAATCCCGCAGCGCCACGACCTGGGCCGAATGGGGCGTGCCGGCGATCAGGGCCATCTCGCCTGCCGGTTCACCCGGCCGGATCACGCCCAGGAAGTGCCGCTCCTGGCCTTCCTCACGACGAAAGGCGCCGAGGCGGCCAGCGCGCAGGAAATACAGCTCCCGCGATGGCTGGCCGGGGTCATAGAGGGTTTCGCCACCCGGCAGCGAGAACCAGCGCGCG
>JBIKII010000313.1:0-2537 GCA_044361705.1 Caulobacter sp. | reverse complement strand
AGCGGCCGAGCAGGCTCTCGGTCGCACCCACGCCCAGATGGCCGCCGTACTGGTTGGCCGTGTCGATGAAGTTGATCCCGGCGGCGACGGCGGCGCCAAGAATGGCGAAGCTCTCAGGCTCGGGGGTGCGCGGGCCGAAGTTCATCGTGCCGAGGCACAGTTCACTCACCTTCAGCGCGGTTCTGCCAAGTCGTCGGTACTTCATGGGATGTCTTCCGGACGGCAGGTTCAGGGCGCGCGCAGGGTCGGACCGGTGACCAGCGTCTCGCTCGAATCCGCCACACAGTAGCGGACCAGACGCTGGGCGTGTTCGGACAGGTTCCTGGCGTCCCGATAGCTGATGCCCGGGACGATCGGCTCGCGGAACCACGGCGCGTAGAACTCGAGGTTGGGAATGGCGCGAATGGCGTTCGAAATGTTCGGCGTGCCGCCGTGCCAGGCCCGCACGTCCCGCACCATGATGGCGCCGGCCGGCGCCGGGCAGACCGTGCTCAGCCGCATCCATTCGGGCTCGGCGTCGAGGCCGGGGATCGGCGTGCGGGAATGCTGGGTGCCGGGGATCTGTCGGGTAGGGCCATTCAGACGGGTGACCTCCTGGGGCAGGAAGTTCACGCAGACATAGGGACAGGGCAGATCGCGGATGGTGAGCTGGCCGCGCGGATCATGGAAGGCGCTGAAGGGGGTCGTTTTGTTGCTCTGCCAGTCGCGAATGTCTGAATGCAGCGGCTGGTATTCCACCGCGCCGGGCAGGCAGAAGTCTCCGCTCGCCGCGCGCAGCGAGTAGTCGGGCGAGCCGAAGATCGCGCTGACGACCTCGGTGACCGTCGGAATGTCGAGCAGCATCTGCCATTCGGGGCGGTGCAGCTGACTGCGGGTCAGGCTGGAGCCGCCGAATGAATAGCGATGCGATCCCCGGTTGCCCGCGCGGTCCTGATCCAGCGCGAGGATGTCGGCGGCGACCGCGTTGCAGCCCTTGCCGAGGATGTCGATCTGCTCGCTGTTCAGCACATTGGCGATGACCACGAAGCCGTCCCGCCGGAACAGCTCGACCGCGTGGGCGGTGTCGCCAGGCTCGAGGATGTCCAGCCCCTTGATACCGTTGTTGGCTTCAAGATGCGCTCTGAGGGCGGCGACCTCCGGGGTGTCCAGAGACCGGTCGGTCGGGAGTTTTGCGGGCAGGGTGTCATAGGTCATCGCGATCCTCCGTGACGCACTGACCGCCGCCCCGGTCGGAGCGGCGGAATGGATGTGGTGACCGGCCCCTCAGCCGGGAGCCGGCCCGCGATCGAGCCCCGCCGCGATCTCGGCGTGGCGGGCGCGGGTAATGTTGTAGGAAACAAAGATCAGGAGCGCGACGATGGCGATAACCGCTGGGACAGGCCCCCAGACCATTACGAGGCGGAACTGAACGTCAGCAGGCAGGACCGCCCCGACGGTCTGACCGAGCTCCGTGGGAAAACGCACGAGATCCAGCGCCACCCCGGCCACCATAACGCCTAGCCCCGACGCCGCCTTGTTGGCAAATCCGAGTCCCGCGAAATACAGACCTTCTCGACGATGCCCGAACAGGTGCTCATGCTCGTCGGCGGCGTCCGCCATCATCGACGGATAGGCCACCGACACAAACCCGGTGCCGATGCCGGCGACGAATGAGTTTATCTGCATGGGCAGAAGCGCGGCATCGCCCTGCGGCAGATAGAGTCCGGCAAGCATAGACCCCTGCAGCACCAGCCAGTTGGCGATGAGCAGTCCGAAGCCGAGGATGACAACGTACTTCTTCTCCATCGCCCTCTGAAGGATCGGCGCGCCCGCGACGCCCAGCAGCATGCCGGCCATGTAGGCATAGCCGATGAACTGGATCAGCTCGCTCTTGATGTGCCAGACGAAGACGAAGGCGTGGGCGTTGAGCGTCGCGTTCAGGCCGAGCGCCACGAACAGGATGACCGCCGACAGGAACAGGATGCGGAACGACCTGTTGCGGAAAATCTCTCCGACTTCCCTTGGCAGCCGTTTCCATAGAGACGAAGGCGTATGTCCTGGCTGGGGTAGGCCAGCGGCATAGCGCCGTACGCCCAGACAGCACAGGGTCATGCACACCAGAAGGAGGCCTGCCACTGACCAGCCAAAGCCTGGGTAGCCATCGGGCAATTGCAGTCCGCCGTTGGCAAAGAAGACGGAATAGCCAACCGCCGTCACGACGACAGCTGACAGAATGCCCGCTACGGCGCGATACATGACGACACTGGTGCGTTCGCTGTAGTCGGTCGCCAATTCCGCGCCGAGTGCGAGGTAGGGCACGGTGAACAACGAAATCGCGCTTCGCGCCGCAATCGACATGACCGCCAACCATCCGAAAAGCGCGAACTGGTCCAGGTCACGCGGCGGCGAAAACAACAATCCGACCGACAGCGCCAGCAGAGGCGCCGCAACAAGCATTAGCGGCAGACGGCGGCCCAGTCGGGATTTCAGATTATCGGACCAGGATCCGATCACAGGGTCGACCGCTGCGTCGAAGGCCAGGCCCACGGCCAGGGCGG
>JBIKII010000312.1:0-2546 GCA_044361705.1 Caulobacter sp. | reverse complement strand
TCGGTGCCGCGCAAGATCGTCAAGATTCCGGAGGTCCCTGTTCTGGGCACCGGCAAGACCGACTACGCCGCGATCCAGCGTATGGCCGAAACGGACGCGCGGGCGGCGTAGCGGAAGCCTTCCAGGGGAGGACGACGCTATCGAACGACTGTCTGGTTACGCGCCGCAGGCGCAGGCCTTGCTGCGCATTGTCGCGGGGTTGGCCTTCCTGCAACACGGGTTGATGAAGATCTTCCAGTTCCCGGCCGCGGCCATGGACGGCCCGCTGCCGCCGATCATGCTGGCCGCCGGCTGGCTGGAGATCGTCGGCGCGGCGCTGCTGATCCTCGGCCTGCTCACCCGCCCGACCGCCTTCGTCCTGTCGGGCATGATGGCCGTGGCCTACTGGATGGTCCACGGCGCCAAGGGCCCCTACCCGGCGCTCAATGGCGGCGAGCCGGCCCTGCTGTTCTGCTTCATCTTTCTGTTCCTCGCCTGTGCGGGACCGGGGGCGTGGAGCATGGATGGCATGCGGAAGAAGTAGCCAATGCCGGGGACATGTACCGAAGGTACGTGTCCCCTAGACCCATTAGCCGCTCGATCGGGGGACACGTACCTTCGGTACATGTCCCCATAGGTCAGATGTGCAGCGCTCTTCCATAGGCATCCAGCACGCTCTCGTGCATGGCCTCGCTCATGGTCGGGTGGGCGAACACCGTGGCCATCAGGTCTTCCTCGGTGGCCTCATGTGGGCGCCCAGCAGCGCGCCGGTCTTGCCGTCGAACACCGTCTTGACGAAACCCTCGATCTCGCCGGCGGCGACGGCCTTGCCGTTCACGCGGAACGGGAAGCGGCCGACCTTCGGCTCATGGCCGGCGGCTTTCGCAGCGGCTTCGGTGAGGCCGACCGAGGCAATCTGCGGGTTTGAATAGGTGCAGCCGGGAATCGGCGCCGAGAGGTTGGCCGGCTTCAGCCCAGCGATGTGCTCGATGCAGTGAACGCCCTCGTGGCTGGCCTTGTGCGCCAGCCAGGGCGGTCCTGCGATGTCGCCGATGGCGTAGAGCCCGGCGACGTTGGTCTTGCCGTGGCTGTCGGTGACGATGTGGCCCCGGTCGACCGCGACGCCCAGCGCTTCGAGGCCGAGGTTCTCGACGTTGCCGGTGATGCCCACCGCGACGATGGCCACGTCGGCCTCCAGCGTCTCGGCCTTGCCGCCCGTTTCCAGCGCCACGGCGACGCCGGTCTTGCTCTTGCTAAGCTTCGTCACCTTGGCCGCGACGCGGAACTTCAGCCCTCGCTTCTCGAACGCCTTGTGAGCGGCCTTGGAGACCTCCTCATCCTCGACGGGCAGGATGCGGTCGAGGGCTTCGATCACCGTAACTTCCGCGCCCAGGGCCCTGTAGAAGCTCGCAAATTCGATGCCGATGGCGCCCGAGCCGATGACGATCAGGCTCTTGGGGCAGGCTTTGGGGACGAGCGCGTCCCGATAGGTCCAGACCCGGTCGCCGTCGCTCTCCAGGCCGATGGCAGGGATGGTTCGCGCCCGGGCGCCGGTGGCCAGGATCACGTGTTTGGCGGTGATTGTCCGCTTGCCGCCGGCGTTGAGCGCGACGGTCACCTTCGGCGCGGGCGCGCCCTTTTCCAGGCTCGCCGTCCCGAACAGCACCTCGATCCTGTGCTTCTTCATCAGGAAGGCGACGCCGCCCTCCATCTTCTTCGCCACGCCGCGCGAGCGGGCGATGATCGCCGGAAAGTCAAAGCTCGCGCCGTTCGCCGACAAGCCGTAGTCGCCAAGGTGCGACAGCTGCTCATAGACCTCGCCGCTCTTGAGCAGCGCCTTGGTCGGTATACAGCCCCAGTTGAGGCAGATGCCGCCCAGCTCGGCCCGCTCTACGATCGCGGTCTTCAGACCCAGCTGGCTGGCGCGGATGGCGGTCACATAGCCGCCCGGGCCCGAGCCGATGACGATGACGTCGAAATCCATGGTCACGGCCTCAAACGATCATCGTCAGGGGATCTTCGATCAGCGCCTTGAACACGCTGAGGAAACGGCCGCCGATGGCGCCGTCGACCGCCCGGTGGTCGCAGGTCAGGGTCACGGTCATCACCGTGGCGATGGCCAGGCCGCCGTTCTTCACCACCGGCCGCTGTTCGCCGGCCCCGACGCTCATGATGCAGGCCTGCGGCTCGTTGATGATCGAGGCGAAGGACTTGATGCCCATCATGCCCATGTTCGACACCGAGAAGGTGCCGCCCTGGAACTCCTCGGGCTTGAGCTTCTTGTCGCGGGCCCGGGCCGCCAGATCCTTGGCCTCGACGGCGATCTGGGCCAGGCCCTTGGTCTCGGCGGCGCGGATGATCGGGGTGATCAGGCCGCCGTCGATGGCCACGGCCATGGCGATGTCGGCGTGATGGTGCAGGGCGATGCCCTCGGGCGTATAGCTGGAGTTGGCCTCCGGCACGCGCTTGAGCGCCACGGCCACAGCCTTGATCACCAGGTCGTTCACCGAGACCTTCACGCCGTCCTTCTCGAGCATGGCGTTGATCTTCGCGCGCGCGGCCAGCAG
>JBIKII010000016.1:0-30212 GCA_044361705.1 Caulobacter sp. | reverse complement strand
CCCCAGACCTTCCTGAAGCCATAGGGATTGGCCGGATCGTCCTTGGAAGGCGGCTCCATATCTTGATCGTCTCCACGTCCGGGGCTGCGAATCTCGCCGCCGATCTGGACGCTTGTATGACGATCAGACCCGGCGGCGACAGATTCGCCAAGTCGCGGCGCGGGTCAAGCGCCCCTTCCGGGTCAGGCGGTCAGGGCTTCCTCGATGAAGTCCAGCCGGTCCTGACCGAAGAACATCTCGTCCTCGACGAAGAAGGTCGGCGCCCCGAAGGCGCCGCGCGCGACGGCGCCTTCAGTGTTGGCCTTGAGGCGGTCCTTGGCCTCCGGGCTCTCGGCGATGGCCAGCAGCGCCGCCGGATCAAGGCCCGCGCCGCCCAGCACCGAGGCCAGAACCTCCGGGTCGCCCATGTTCCTGCGGTCCTTCCACATGGCGTCGAACAGCGCATCGACCAGCCGGGGGAAGGCCTCCTCCCCCACCATCCCGGCGGCCATCCGCATCAGGGTGATGGTGTTGATCGGGAAGAAGGGGTTCATGTTCAGCGGCAAGCCGAACTTCCTGGCGAACCGCGCCATGTCGGCGCCCATGTACGCCCCCTTGGCCGGCACCATCACCGGCGAGGCGTTGCCCGTGGCCTTGAAGATGCCGCCCAGCAGGACGGGAACATAGACCACCTCAGCCCCGGTGCGGGCGATCAGGTCCGGGATGCGTTTGTGCGCCAGGTAGGTTGTCGGGCTGCCGACATCGAAGAGGAACTCGAGCGTCTTGGGCATCAGAAGGTCTCCATCCAGGGCCGCAGGTCCAGCTCGTGGGTCCAGGCGTCGCGGGGTTGGCTGTGCAGCATCCAGTAGGCGTCAGCGATGTGGTCGGGGTCGAGGATGCCGTCCTGGTCCTTCAGCGCATGGCGCTGCGGGAAGTTGGTCGCGATCCACTCGGTGTCGATCGCCCCGTCGATGATGGTGTGGGCGACGTGAACGCCCTGCGGACCCAGTTCCCGCGCCATGCTCTGGGCCAGGCCCCGCAGCGCAAACTTGGCGCCGGCGAAGGCGGAGAAGCCTTTGCCGCCACGCAGCGACGCCGTCGCGCCGGTGAAGAGGATCGTGCCCCGGCTGCGCGGGACCATGTGTTTCGCCGCCTCGCGCCCGGTCAGGAAGCCGGCGAAGGCGGCCATCTCCCAGACCTTGCGGTAGACGCGGGCAGTGGTGTCGCGGATGCCGAAGTTGACGTTCGCGCCGATGTTGAAGACCACGGCCTCCAGCGGCGCGATGTCGGTCTCGATGCGCTCGAACAGCTCGACCATCGGCTCTTCCAGCCGGGCGTCGACGCCGAACGGATGCGCCTCGCCGCCCTCGGCGCGGATCTGCCCGGCCAGCGCGGTCAGGTTCTCGGCGTCGCGGCGCACGATGACGGCGGCCAGGCCCTCGCGGGCGAACCGCCGGGCGATGGCCCCGCCGGTGGCGTCTCCGGCCCCGATGACGAGTACGGACTTCTTCGACATTCACAGCGCCTCCGTAGCGGGTTTCGAATAGAGACTTACTTGGCGCCGGTGTAAAGGGAATCTCGCCGCCGCCTCCCTCCCCGTTCGTCATGGCCCGGCTCGTCCGGGCCACCCATGAACGCGGCGGTCGCCGTGCGCCCTTCGACACGCCGCTGCGCGGCTGCTCAGGATGACTGAGCAAGAAGGCTGCCCACCATAGTCATGCTGAGCAGCGGTCGCAGACCGCGTGTCGAAGCACGCAGAGCGCCTTCCCTCTCACCACGCATGGGTGGCCCGGACGAGCCGGGCCATGACGACCGAGGTACGGCTCAGCTGCCCTTGTAAAGTCCCGCGTGCAGCTCCCGCAGCAGCGCCTTCTGGACCTTGCCCATGGCGTTGCGCGGGAGGTCGTCGACGAACAGGACGCGTTTGGGCTGCTTGAAGCGCGCCAGCCGGTCCTTCAGCGCCGCGATGACGGCGTCTTCGCTGAAGGCGCCCTTGCCGCCCGTGGCGACCACGGCGGTGACGCCCTCGCCCAGGTCCGGGTGCGGCAGGCCGATGACGGCGCTCTCGACCACGCCTGGCAGCGCGTCGAGCTCCTCCTCGACCTCTTTCGGGTAGACGTTGAAGCCGCCGGAGATGATCAGGTCCTTGCCCCGCCCGACGATGCTGACGTAGCCGCGCGCGTCGATGGTCCCCAGGTCGCCGGTGATGAAGAAGCCGTCGGCGCGGAACTCGGCGGCGGTCTTCTCGGGCATGTTCCAGTAGCCCGCGAAGACGTTGGGCCCCTTCACCTCGATCATGCCGATCTCCCCGGTCGCCAGCGGCGCGCCGGTCTCCGGATCGGCGATTCGCAGCGCGACGTCCGGCAGCGGGAAGCCGACCGTCCCGGCCACCCGGTCGCCGTCATAGGGGTTCGACGTGTTCATCCCCGTCTCGGTCATGCCGTAGCGCTCGAGAATCGCCGTGCCGGTGCGCTCGGACCAGTCGCGGTGCACCTCGGCCAGCAGCGGGGCCGAGCCGCTGATGAACAGGCGCATGCCGGCGACCGCCTCGCGGGTCAGGCCGCTCTGGGCCAGCAGGCGGGTGTAGAAGGTCGGCACGCCCATCAGCGCGGTGGCGCGGGGCATCAGCGACAGCGCCTCGGCCGCGTCGAACTTCGGCCGGAAGATCATCGACCCGCCGGCCAGCAGCAGCACGTTGGTCGCCACGAACAGCCCGTGAACATGGTAGATCGGCAGGGCGTGGATCAGCACGTCCTGCGCCGTGAACTTCCACAGCTTCACCAGCGTCGCGGCGTTGCTGGCCAGGTTGCCGTGGGTGAGCATCGCCCCCTTCGACCGTCCCGTGGTGCCCGAGGTGTAGCAGATGGCGGCGAGGTCGCCGGCCTCCCGCTCGACGGTGGCGAAGGTCGAGGGCCGGCTCTCGGCGATGTCGGTCAGGGTCCCCTGCCCGTGGGCGTCGAGGGTGGCGACCTTCGCGTCCATCGGGTCGATCAGGCCGGCGATCTCCTCCTCGACCAGCGGGTCGCAGACGACCAGCGTGGGGCCGGCGTCGCCGATGAAATAGTCGAGCTCGCGGATGGTGTAGGCGGTGTTGAGCGGCAGGAAGACGGCGCCCGCCCGGATCGTCGCCAGATAGAGGTAGAGGTTCTCCGGCGACTTCTCGACCTGCACCGCCACCCGGTCGCCGGCCTTCACCCCCAGCGCGCGCAGGGCGTGGGCGTAGCGGGCGGTGTGGGCGTCGAGGTCGGCATAGCTGTCGACGCGGCCGTCCGGACGCTCGAGGAAGGGCGCCGAGGGGCGACCGTTGGCGGTCAGCAGCTGGTAAAGGTTGCTCATAGGCACTCCCCCACTCCGTCATGGCCCGGCTCGTCCGGGCCACCCATGAACACGGTCTTGATCGTGCGTCCTTCGACACGCCGCTTCGCGGCTGCTCAGGATGACCGGGTTGGAAAGCTCTCCAACGTCGTCATCCTGAGCAGCGCCGCAGGCGCGTGTCGAAGCACGCAACCCGCGTCCGCTTCACCACGCATGGGTGGCCCGAACAAGTCGGGCCATGACGATTATTGAAGGAGCATCCGCTCCAGCCCCGCCCGGTCCAGCACCGCGATCACGCCGTACCGCCGCGCCACCCGGCCCTGTCCCTCCAGCTCGCCCAGCCAGCCGTTCACCGCCTTGCGGGTGACGCCGATCATCTCGGCGAGGTCGGCCTGGGAGACGGCGATCTCGCCGCCGGCCTGCGCGGACATCTGCAGCAGGCGGGAGATCAGCCGCTGGCGGGGCTTCAGCGCCACGAACTCGGCCACGGCCTGGGCGTTGAGGCGCAGCTGGCCGTAGACCAGCGCCGACAGCGCCTCCCAGAGGCCGGCATGGTCGGCCGCGACCTGGCGCAGGGCCCGGTCGCTCAGCGTGAACACCGTGGCGGGCGTGGCGGCGATGGCGGTGACGATGCGCGGGCCGCCGCCGAAGGCGACGCTCTGGCCGATCAGGGTTCCGGCCGGCAGCAGGCCGATCAGCGCCTCGCGGCCGCCGGGCGCCTGGCCGTAGAGCTTGAGCCCGCCCTCGACCACGGCCAGCACGCCGGTCTCCTCGTCGCCCTCGCCGTGCATCCATTCGCCGGCGCCCCGGCGGGACAGGCGGCCGGCGCGCAGCAGGGCGTCCCGCCGGTCTGCGGGCTGGCGGGCGAACCAGGGGATGGCGGCGACGAGATCGAGGGCGGCGGCGGGCATGGCCCACTGTAACTGAAGTGACAGTCAGGTCGCCAACCCCGTGGCCTGATCGGGCCAACGACAAGGGAGACCGCCATGCTCGCCACCGCTCTGAAGATCGAACCCGCCGACGGCTGCGGCGCCTATGTGTCCGGCGTGGACCTGGCGGGGGCCAGCGACGCCGACGTGGCGTCCATCCGCCGGGCGCTGTTCGACCACGGCGTCCTGTTCTTCCGCGGCCAGTCGATCAGCCCTGAGCAGCACATCGCGCTGGCCGAGCGGATCGCGCCGATCGACGTCAACCGCTTCTTCCCCGCCGCGCCCGGCTATCCGGTGATCGCCAAGGTCGAGAAGACCGCCGAACAGACCACCAACATCGGCGGCGGCTGGCACACCGACCACAGCTACGACATCGCCCCGGCCATGGGCTCGGTGCTGGTCGCCCGCGACCTGCCCCCCGGCGGCGGCGACACCCTGTTCGCCGACATGTACGCGGCCTTCGACACCCTGGACGAGGACCTCAAGGCCCAGGTCCGCGGCCTGCGCGCCGTGCACGGCTCCGACCATGTGTTCGGCGAGAAGGGCGTCTATGCGAACACCGACCAGCCCGAGCTGGCCAAGGGCGGCGTCGAGACGCCGGAGACGGTGCATCCGGTGGTGATCAAACACCCGGGCAGCGGCAAGGCGGTGCTCTACGTGAACCCCAGCTTCACACTGCGGTTCGAGGGCATGACCCGCGAAGAGAGTATGCCGCTGCTGATGAAGCTCTACGCCCACGCCATGAACACGGCCCACGTCCACACCCTGGTCTGGGAGCCCGGCACGGTCGCCATCTGGGACAACCGCGCGACCTGGCATTTCGCGAAGAACGACTACCACGGCCACTACCGGCTGATGCACCGCATCACCCTGGCGGGGTGCGAGCTGGAGGCCGCCTAGGGGGCGCTCCGGCCACGGCTGGCCCGTTAGGGCCACGCATGGACGCCCAGAGCCAATCTCCTCGTCATCCTCGGTCTTGTCCCGAGGACCCCTCGTTCAGCTTTCACGTGCGATGACGATCACGCTCCCACCTGCGAACGGACGCAGGGCTCCTCGCCACAGGGGCGAGGATGACGGGGATGGCGGGAGCGTGCCCCCTTAAGGCTCCGCGCTCCGCAACGCCGGGCTGCCGAAGGCGTCCACGTCTGTGACCTGCGTCACCACCTCACACCCCGCCGGCAGCTTCGGGCCGATGAGCGGCAGGTCGCGGGCCGAGCGGTCCGCCACCACGAAGAACCCCGCCGCGCCCAGGGTCGGCTCCAGCGGCGTGCCCAGCGACGGGGCGCGCATGAAGCTGCCGATGTAGGTCGCCTTGCCAGGCCGGATGGTGAAGCGGATGGCGAAGGGTTTCGCCGATGACCAGTCGTAGGCCGCGCCGGTCGGGCTGGAACCATAGAAGGCGAAGTTGTCGATCAGGTAGTCGCCGGGCGGCAGGCGGCGGACGACGATCTGGCCGGTCTCCCGCCCCTCGAAGTCGGGGTTCTTGATCTTCAGATAGATGGCGCCGCCCAGCTTCGGCTCGATCAACCCCCTCCAGTCGTTGACGGCGGTCCCGTCCGGCAGCGCCACGCGGCCGTAGGGAAAGTCGAAGCGCATGCCGATGGCGATCGTCCCGACCGCATAGGCGACATAGCCGCCGTCCTCGCCGGCGTACTGGGCCGGGGCCCTGGCGGCGAGCGCCGGCGTGGCGATCAGCGCCAGCAGGGCGACAAGAAGACTTCTGATGCGCGGCAAGACCGCCTCCCGATACGCTGAACCCGCAGATGATCGGTCAGCGGCCGTGAGACAGCAAGACCGTCAGACGGGCGCGACCTGGGACATGAGCGCCAGCAGGCGGCCCTCGTTGTCGCGCAGGAAGGCCATCCATTCCTCGGTCCCGTCGGCGTGGCGGTGGATCAGGTGCGGCGCGCCCTCGAAGGCCACGCCCCGCGCTTCCAGCTGGGCATGGGCGGCGCGGATGTCCGGGACGCGGAAGTAGATCACCGCCGCGTTGCCCCCGCCGCCCTCCTCCAGGAACAGCCGCACCCCGCCGCAGTCGAAAAAGGCCAGCTTGCCGAATGTATAGAGGTGCGGCAGGCCGAGCACATCGCGATACCAGGCCTCGGCGGCGGCGATGTCGGTCACCGACCGGGCGATCTGGCCGATGGGGCCGAGCTGCAGGGGCATTGTCATGTCGGGCTCCGTTCCGTGGAGAGGGCTGCCGGCGCGGACGCCGGTGAAGGCGCGCAGGCCGGCGCGGCCCTCGAGGCCGAGCTTGCCGCGCGCGGCTTCAAGCTGCTGCTTGACCGCGTCCCGGCTGACGCCGCGCCGACGGGCGATCTCGCCCGTGCTCATCCCGTGCCGCGCCGCGTCGACCGCGGTCCATTCGGCGGGGGTCAGCACGTCAGGATGGGCGGGCCGGCCCCGGCCCTTTCGCGTGTTCATGAGAGGAGGTTAGCGCGGCGGAGGGCGAATTTCGCTCCCCCCCACCGAAACGTCAGCCCGCGCTGTCCGTCGCCGCGCCTGACTTGGCGCCGAAGTAGAAGCCGGTGACGGCGCCGACCAGGCCGACGATCGCGGTCAGGCCGGTGTCGAGCACCAGCTTGATGGCCTCCATCGATCCCTTGATCGCGGCGCAGTGGCCCGGATGATCCCAACAGGCCTTCGCGCCCGCCAGCCCGACCAGCGACAGCGTGGCGACCATCACCAGCAGCGCGATGATGAGGAGGATGGCGACCCGCCCGCGCACATGTTCCTGCGCCCGGGCGGGATTGTAGGGCTCGGTGAAGGAGGAAACGCTGCCGACGGCATCGGTCGGACCGCTTCCCCGGGTCCCGTCGATCTGACTGAGGTCCTGGATGTCGGTCCCGGCCATATCAGAGGCCTACTTCAGCTTCTCGAAGAGGATCTGCTGAACCGTATTGTTCTTCTTGGTGATCAACACCTTGTCGTCCGGCGCGACATTGTCGGCAAGCAGCTTTTCCGTCCGGATCGCCTGCTGGACGATGGTGTTGGCGCTCACGCCCCGACGGGTCGCCAGTTCCTTCAGGGCGTTGAACAACTCGACAGGCAACTCCGCCTGCACCTTGACCGTTTCAGTCATGATGGCCTGATCCATGAGCGCGAAGGTAGCAGGCTTGCCTCCGGAAATCCAGAGGCGAGCCTGCCGGGTCTCGCCCTACCCCGCCTTCTTCTCCGCGTAGATGACCAGCGGCTGGGCGCGGCCTTCGACGACTTCGGCGTTGACCACCACTTCCTCGACGCCCTCGTAGCTGGGCAGCTCGAACATGGTCTCCAGCAGGATGCCTTCGAGGATCGAGCGCAGGCCGCGGGCGCCTGTGCGGCGCAGGATGGCCTTGCGGGCCACCGCGTTCAGCGCGTCGTCGGTGAACTTGAGGCCGACGTTCTCCATCTCGAACAGACGGGCGTACTGCTTGATCAGCGCGTTCTTCGGCTCGGTCAGGATCTTCACCAGGGCGACCTCGTCGAGGTCCTCCAGGGTGGCGATGACCGGCAGACGGCCGATGAACTCGGGGATCAGGCCGAAGCGCAGCAGGTCGTCCGGCTCCACCTGGCGCAGGATCTCGCCGGTGCGGCGCTCTTCCGGATCGGCGACCTTGGCGCCGAAGCCGATCGAGGTGCCCTGGCCGCGGCTGGAGATGATCTTCTCCAGGCCCGCGAAGGCGCCGCCGACAATGAACAGGATGTTGGTGGTGTCGACCTGCAGGAACTCCTGCTGGGGATGCTTGCGCCCGCCCTGCGGCGGCACGGAGGCGACGGTGCCTTCCATGATCTTCAGCAGCGCCTGCTGGACGCCCTCGCCCGACACGTCGCGGGTGATCGAGGGATTGTCCGACTTGCGGCTGATCTTGTCGATTTCGTCGATGTAGACGATGCCGCGCTGGGCCCGTTCGACGTTGTAGTCGGCGGCCTGCAGCAGCTTCAGCACGATATTCTCGACATCCTCGCCCACATAACCGGCTTCGGTCAGCGTCGTGGCGTCGGCCATCGTGAACGGCACGTCGATGATTCGGGCCAGGGTCTGGGCCAGCAGCGTCTTGCCCGAGCCCGTCGGGCCCACCAGCATGATGTTGGATTTGGCCAGTTCGACGTCGTTGTTCTTCGTCGCGTGGTTCAGGCGCTTGTAGTGATTGTGCACCGCGACGGAGAGCACTTTCTTGGCGTGATCCTGCCCGATGACGTAATCGTCGAGGACTTCACGGATTTCCTTCGGGGTCGGGACACCGTCCTTGGACTTCACGAAGGCGATCTTGTGCTCTTCACGGATGATATCCATGCAGAGTTCGACGCATTCATCACAGATGAACACCGTCGGTCCGGCGATAAGCTTGCGCACCTCATGCTGACTCTTTCCGCAGAAAGAACAGTACAGGGTGCTCTTGGAATCGCCGCTGGCGGCCTTGGTCATCTGTCTTCTCACGCTCGGGCGATCGACCCTGAGGGTCGAACTCGCCATTCCCACCGGAAGTTCCCTGCCAACCGGTCTTGCAGGATACACGCCGGGGGTTTTCCAATCCTTGACAATCCCCGATCCGGACAGCGCGGACAAGGGGTCCAGGGCCAAAGTCCGGGCGTTCCGGCATCCGCCCGGTTCACCGGACCGGCCGTCCGGATCGACGCCCCAGATGGGAATTGCCCCGTTCCGGCACAAGCGACCGCTGTGGCGCCGGTCTTGCGAGCAAGGCCGCGCGACGTCTCGACAGTGTCACAACTGTCGGAATCGTGATCGAAAACAGGCCGCTCAGGGGGCGGGATCAAAGTGATAATGACACGCAGACCATCGATGCTGGCGCGAGGCCTGACCGTCGCGCGGCCCATGATGGCCGACCCGGTGTCGGAAGCGCCGATCGTGGCCTTCGATTTCGACGGTACGCTGACGGTGCGCGACAGCTTCACGGCGTTCCTGAAATGGCGCGCCGGGCCCGGCCGTTGGGCCGCCGGCTGCGCGCGCCTGTTTCCGGACGGCGCCGCCTATCTGTTCCATCGCAACCGCGGGCGGATCAAGGCCGCCGCCGTGCGCGAGTTCCTGGCCGGCGTGCCGCGCGAGCAGCTGGAAAAGGAGGCCAAGGCCTTCGCCAACTACGCCTCGGCCACGCTGTTCCGCCCCGACGCCCTGGCCAACTGGCGGCGCTGGCAGCAGCGCGGCGCGCGCATGGTCATCGTCACCGCCTCGCCGGACATCATCGTGGCGCCGTTCGCCCGGGGTCTGGGCTGCGACAAGCTGCTGGGCAGCGGCATCGCCTTCGACCAGGGCGACCGGGTCATCGGCACCCTGGCCGGCCCCAACTGTCGGGGGCCCGAAAAGGTCCGCCGCCTGAAGGAGGCCTTCGGCGAGGACGTCCACCTCACCGCCGCCTACGGCGACACCTCCGGCGACCGCGAGATGCTGAAGATCGCCGACGAGAAAGGTTATCGGGTGTTCAAGGGGCGGCCATAGGGCTTGCCCCACCCTGACGAGACTTTGCCTCGTCTGTCTCTCCCCACGAGGGGGAGGGAGAAAAGAAAAAAGGCCCGGCGTTTCCACCGGGCCTCTCCGTAACGCGAACGCCTGAAACGCCCTAGGCCGCGCCGGCTTCGCTGGCTTCGCGGGTTTCGTAGACGTGGTCGACGATGCCCCAGGCCTTGGCTTCTTCCGAGCTCATGAAGTGGTCGCGGTCGAGGGTCTGTTCGACTTCCTCGTAGGTGCGGCCGCAGTGCTTCACATAGATCTCGTTGAGGCGCTGCTTGGTCTTCAGGATGTCCTCGGCGTGGCGCATGATATCGGACGCCTGGCCGCGGAAGCCGCCGGAGGGCTGGTGGACCATGATGCGGGCGTTGGGCAGGGCGACGCGCTGGCCGGCGGCGCCGGCGCAGAGCAGCAGCGAGCCCATCGAGGCCGCCATGCCCATGCAGACCGTGGTCACCGGGCTCTTGATGTACTGCATGGTGTCGTAGATCGCGAGACCGCTGGTCACCACGCCGCCCGGCGAGTTGATGTACATGCTGATCTCCTTCTTGGGGTTCTCGGACTCCAGGAAGAGCAGCTGGCTGCAGATCAGGGCGCTCATCCCGTCCTCGACCGGTCCGGTCAGGAAGATGATCCGCTCCTTCAGCAGGCGCGAAAAGATGTCGAACGCGCGCTCGCCGCGGCTGGTCTGTTCGACCACCATCGGGACGAGATTCATCGCGGTGTGCATGTAGTCAGTCATGATTGGCCCTTCGCTTGGAGGCGTGTCGCGAATCATACCGCGCCATCGCTGTCCCTTCGATATCGGGCGGAGGTTAAGGGGATGCAAGCGGCAGCCCGCCCGCGGGCGCCGCCGCCAAGATTACCGGCTTGTAATCCTCGCTCGAATTGACCGCGTCCGGCAATTGGTCTGATCTCACCGCCTTCGAGTACGGGACGGGGCAATGACACCCAGACTACGCGCGGCGCTGGCCGCTTCCGCCACGGCGGTCCTCATGGCCGCCTGCGCGACCACCGGCATGGCCGGATTCTCAGGCGACAAGCCGGCCAGGGCCGAGAGCAGCCCGGCCAAGCCGGTGCGCGCCGGACTTGACCCCGCCGCCAGGCCGGACCCCTTCCCCAGCACCTACGCCGCCCTGCCCTCGCGGCCGACCGCCATCCGCGGCGCCACGATCCTGACCGCCACCGGCCAGCAGATCGAGCGCGGCGTGATCTTCATGTCGGGCGGGAAGATCGTCTCGGTGGGCGGCCCCGACACGCCGATTCCCGCCGACGTCGCCGTCATCGACGGACGCGGCAAGTGGGTGACGCCGGGCATCATCGACGCCCACAGCCACCTGGGCGTCTATCCCTCCCCGGCGGTCGGAGCGCGGTCGGACGGCAACGAGGCCACCGACCCCAACACCGCCTACGTCTGGGCCGAGCACTCGATCTGGCCGCAGGACCCGGGCTTCAACCGGGCCCGGGCCGGCGGGGTGACCACCCTGATGATCCTGCCCGGCTCGGCCAACCTGTTCGGCGGCCGCTCGGTCACGGTCCGCAATGTGCCGTCGATCACCATGCAGGGCATGAAGTTCCCCGGCGCGCCCTACGGCGTGAAGATGGCCTGCGGCGAGAACCCCAAACGCGTCTACGGCGGCAAGAGCCGCACGCCGGCCACGGCCATGGGCAATGTCTCCGGCTACCGCCGCGCCTGGATCGACGCGGCCGACTACACCCGCCGCTGGGACGAGTACCGCGCCAAGGTCGAGAAGGGCGAGAAGGCAGACGCCCCGAAGCGGGACCTGACCATGGACACCCTGTCGGGCGTGCTGCGCGGCGAGATCCTGGTGCAGAACCACTGCTACCGGGCCGACGAGATGGCCGTGATGATCGATATCGCCCGCGAGTTCGGCTACAAGATCACGATGTTCCACCACGCCAGCGAGGCCTACAAACTGGGCGCGGTGCTGGCCAAGGAAGACATCTGCTTCGCCACCTGGGCCGACTGGCAAGGCTTCAAGATGGAGTCGCTGGACGGCATCGAGGCCAACGCGGCCATCGCCTACAAGGCCGGCGCCTGCACCGTCATCCACTCCGATGACGAGACCATGACCCAGCGCCTGAACCAGGAAGCCGCCCTGGCGATGACGGCGGGCAACCAGATCGGCTTCGGCATCACCCGCGCCGAGGCCATCGCCTGGATCACCGCCAACCCGGCCAAGGCCATGGGCATCGCCGACCAGACCGGCACGCTCGAGGCTGGCAAGCGGGCCGACGTGGTGCTCTGGAGCGCCGATCCGTTCAGCGTTTACGCCCTCGCCGAGCAGGTCTACCTCGACGGGGCCCTCGTCTACGACCGCAAGGACCCGCGCTACCAGCCCAAGTCCGACTTCGAACTGGGCCGCCCGGGCGAAGGAGCCTTCCACTGATGAAACGCCTGCTCCTCGCCTCCATCGCCGCCCTCGCGCTGGCCACGACCGCCTCGGCCGAGACGGTCGCCATCATCAACGCCCGGCTGGAGACCGCCACGGCGGCCGGCGCCGTGCCCTCCGGCGCCATCGTGCTCAGGGACGGCAAGATCATCGCCGTCGGCGCGGGCGTCACCGCCCCGGCCGGCGCCCGCGTCATTGACGCCAGGGGCGGCGTGGTCACCCCCGGCATGATCGCCCCCTCCTCCAACCTGTCGGTCTCCGAGGTCGAGCTGGAATCGTCCACCCGAGACGACAACTCCGGCCGGCTCTCGGCCGGGTTCGACATCAGCTACGGGATCAATCCGGACTCGGCGATGATCCCGCTGGCCCGCCAGACCGGCATCACCCGCGTGGTGGTGACCCCGGTTCTGGCCCGGGGCGGCGGCGGCCACGTTCACGACGGCGGCGCCGGGGACGGCCATGACGACTTCGCCGGCGGCGGCGGCGGCGGCGAAGGCGATCCGAAGATGTTCGCCGGCCAGGCGGCCGTGGTCGCCCTCGGCGCCGGCGACCGCGATCCGCTGATCAAGGCCCGCGTGGCCGTGGCGCTGGATCTGGGCCAGGCCGGGGCCCGGTCGGCCGGCGGCTCGCGCGGCGCGGCCATGGTGCTGGTCAAGGCGGCCCTCGAGGACGCCCGCGCCTTCGCCCGAAACCGCGCCGCCTACGAGCGCGGCGGCACCCGCGAGTTCGGCCTGTCGCGCATCGACCTGGAGGCCCTGATCCCGGTGGTCGAGGGACGCACCCCGCTGCTGATCCGCGTCCACCGCGCCGCCGACATCCGCCAGGCGCTGAAGCTGGCCCGCGACGAGAAGATCAGGATCATCCTCGAAGGCGTCGAGGAGGGCTGGATGGTCGCCGACGAGATCGCGGCGGCCGGCGTGCCGGTGCTGATCGACTCCCAGGCCAGCCTGCCCAGTCAGTTCGAGAAGCTCGGCTCCCGCCTCGACAACGCCGCCCGCCTGCAGCGGGCCGGGGTCCAGGTGGCGATCATGGGCAGCCGCGACTTCAACAACCTGCGCCAGGCCCGGATCAACGCCGGTCTCGCCGTCGCCTACGGCCTGCCGCGCGAGGCGGCCATCGCCTCGATCACCTCGACGCCGGCCCGCATCTGGGGCCAGACCTCGGCCGGCACCCTGGAGGTGGGCAAGGACGCCGACGTGGTGCTGTGGAACGGCGATCCGCTGGAAACCACCAGCTGGCCGCTGGCGGTGTTCATCGAGGGCGTCGAGCAGCCGAAGACCAGCCGCGCGTTCGAACTGCGCGACCGGTATGCGAAGCCGTCGACGACCGGCTACCCGCCCGCCTACCAGTAGGGATGCAATGGGAGGGTGCGTTTGTCGCCCTCCCGCGTTATCCCAAGGGCAATGTCCAAGTCCCGCGCCCCGCGCACGCCCCGCACGCCCCGCCTCCCCCAGGGGCTCCCCGACCGTGAGACCCTGATCCGCTTCCTGCGCGACGCGGGCCAGGCGGAGAAGGCCGATATCGCCAAGGCCTTCGGGCTGAAGGGCGCGGACCGCCGCGCGCTGCGCGAGATGCTCAGGGGCCTGGAGGCCGAGGGCGCGCTGGGCAAGCGCGGCCGCCGTGGCTTCTCCGAAGCCGGAGCCTTCCCGCCGGTCGGCGTCGCCGATGTCGTCGAGCGTGACAACGATGGCGATCTCTATGTGAAGCTGGTCAAGGGCGGCGAGGACCTGCCATTGATCCGGCTGGCCCCCGACCGCAACGAGGCCGTCACCGGCGCACCCGGCGTCGGCGACCGCTGCCTGGTCCGCTTCGAGCGGCTGGAGAGCGGCGAGACCGAGGCGCGGCTGATCAAGAAGCTGGGCCAGAGCGCCCACCGCATTCTGGGCGTCATCCGCAAGAGCGCCCGCGAGGTCCGCGTCGAGCCGGTCGACCGCAAGTCCAAGGATGTGCTGTTGCTCGACGTCCATGAGGCGCGCGACCTGAAGGACGGCGACCTGGTGCTCGCACAGGTCCAGCTGCAGCCGGGCAGCCAGCGCTATGGCCCCAAGCGCGGCAAGCTGCTGGAGCGGATCGGCCGCGAGGACGAGCCCCGCGCCGCCTCTCTGATCGCCATTCACACCCACGGCATTCCCATGGGCTTCACCGCCCAGGCCGAAGCCGAGGCAGAAGCCGCGAAGGACCCGACGCTGCAGGGCCGCGAGGATCTACGCGACCTGCCGTTCATCACCATCGACCCGTCGGACGCCCGCGATCACGACGACGCCGTCTTCGCCCATCCCGACCCCGACGCGAAGAACGCCGGCGGCTGGATCGTCTGGGTCGCCATCGCCGACGTCGCCGCCTACGTCCGCCACGGCATGGCGCTGGACGAGGAGGCCCGCGAAAAGGGCAACAGCGTCTACTTCCCCGACCGGGTCGAGCCGATGCTGCCCGAGCGGCTGAGCAACGGCCTGTGCAGCCTGCGCGAGGGCGAGAACCGCGCCACCATGGCCGTGCGCATGGTCTTCAACAGCAACGGCAAGAAGACCGGCCACCGCTTCGTGCGCGGGCTGATGCGCTCGGCCGCCAAGCTCAGCTACGAACAGGCCCAGGCGGCGATCGACGGCGATCCCGACGACAAGACAGGCCCGCTGGTCGAGGGCGTGCTCAAGCCGCTGTGGACGGCCTACCGCCTGATGCTGAAGGGCCGGCTCGCCCGTTCGCCGCTGGCCATCGAGAGCGACGAGCGGCGCATCATCATCAGCAGCGAGGGCGAGGTCGCCTCGATCACCAAGCGCGCGTCGCTGGAGGCGCACCGGCTGATCGAGGAGATGATGATCCAGGCCAACGTCTCGGCCGCCGAGACGCTGGAGCAGAAGCGCACCCCGCTGATCTACCGCATCCACGACACGCCCAGCCCCGAGAAGATGCAGGCGCTGACCGACTTCCTGCAGACGCTGGACATCCCCTGGACCAAGGGCGAGGCGCCCAACACCCACCGTTTCAACAAGCTGCTCGACGACACCCGCGAGGGCCCGCACGCCGACATCGTCAACGAGGTCGTCCTGCGCAGCCAGATGCAGGCGCAGTACAACGCCGAGAACATCGGCCACTTCGGCCTGAACCTGGCCAAGTACGCCCACTTCACCAGCCCGATCCGGCGCTACGCCGACCTGATCGTCCACAGGGGCCTGATCCGCGCGCTGGGCCTGGGCTCCGATGGCCTCACCGATGAGGACATCAAGCAGATCAAGGACACCGCCGAGCGGATCACCCACGCCGAGCGCCGGGCCATGGCCGCCGAGCGCGACGCCACCGACCGCTACGTCGCCGCCTTCCTGGCCGACAAGGTCGGGGCCGAGTTCGAGGGCCGGATCACCGGCGTCACCCGCTTCGGCCTGTTCGTGCGGCTGGTCGACACCGGCGCCGACGGCCTGATCCCGGTCTCCTCGCTGGGCGATGAGTTCTTTGTCCATGACGACCGCAGCCACGCCCTGGTCGGCGAGCGCACCGGCGCCCGCTGGCCGCTGGGGATGGCGGTGCAGGTCAAGCTGCGCGAGGCCACCCCCGTGACCGGCGGCCTGCTGTTCGAGATGTTGAGTGAACCGGTGAAGGCCGACCCGAACGCCCCTCGCCCCCGGCTGGGCGTGCGCCGGCGCGGCGACTTCGGCAAGGACCCCGGCCGCGGCGGCCCCAAGCGCGGCGGCACGCCCAAGGGCGTGCGGAAGGGCAAGCGGCGGTGATCCTCGACCTGGACCATATCAACATCGCCACCGACCGGCTGGCTGAGACCCGCGCCTTCTATGTCGAGGTCCTCGGCCTGACCGAGCGCTGGCGGCCCGACTTTCCCTTCGACGGCCACTGGCTCTACGCCGGCGACCGGCCGGTGGTGCATCTGATGACGCGCCCGACGGCCGGCGTGGGCTGCGACGCAGCGGCGCTCAGCCACGTCGCCTTCGCCATCGCCGACATCGACGCGGTGAAGGCCCGTCTGGACGGGCTCGGCGTCAGCTACCGCGAGATCGGCGTGCCGGACGCGCCGATCCGGCAGCTGTTCCTGAACGACCCCAACGGCGTGACCATCGAGCTCAACTACCTGGGCGCGGCTACGGCGCGGGAGCGGTCGGCCGCCCTGCCCGGCTGATCCCGCGCGGGCTGGACGCGGGTTTGCGGTCCCGTGTTACGGTCGGCGCCTCAACAGGGGCCAACATGAACCGCATCGTCCTCGCCATCCTCGCCGCCCTCGCCCTCGCCGGGCCGGCCGCCGCCAACGACTCGACCGCCGAGCTCGCGGCCGGGGGTCTGGTGCTGACCCGCACCGACGCCATCGTGATGAAGTCGGAGGACCTCTACATCTCCGCCGACGCGGTTCGGGTGCGGTATGTGTTCGTGAACACCTCCGGCAAGGACGTCACCACCCGGGTGGCCTTCCCGATGCCGGACATCGGCGGGCCGGAGTTCTATTTCCACGACACCAACATCCCCGGCGGCGAGGACCCGGCCAACCTGCTGGCCTTCCGGACGCTGGTCGACGGCAAGGCCGTGCGGATGGCGGTCGAGCAGAAGGCCTACGTCGGCGACGTCGACCGCACCGCCTGGCTGACCGCGCGCGGCGTCCCGCTGGCCCTGCATGTCGACGGCATCGTCAGCCGCCTGGACGCCCTGTCGCCGGCCGACCAGGCGGAAGCCGTACGGCTGGGCCTTGCGGTCCCGGACGAGTACGACGCCGGCAAGGGCTGGGAGAAGCACCTCAACCCCGCCTGGATCCTGAAGACCACCTTCCACTGGGAACAGACCTTCCCGGCCGGCAGGGAGATCGTGGTCGAGCACAGCTACAAGCCGGCGACGGGAGGCTCCGTGGGCACCATCGTCGGGGCGCCGTCGTTCGCGGGCAGCCCGGAGTGGGCGGAAACCCGCGACCGCTACTGCATCGACAGCGCCTTCCTGGCCGCGGTGAAGACGGCGCAAGGCAAGTGGCGATACCCGCCCTTCAATGAGCAGCGCATCGCCTATGTCCTGAAGACCGGCGGCAACTGGGCCGGACCCATCGGCGACTTCCGGATGGTCATCGACAAGGGCGCCCCGGCCAACCTCGTCAGCTTCTGCGCCAGCGGCGTGAAGAAGGTCGGCCCGACCACCTTCGAGGTGCGCAAGACGAACTGGACGCCTGACCGGGACCTGTCGATCCTGATCCTCAAGCCGATGCCCCCCGTCATCCTGTACCCGGTGACGCCGCCGCCCGTAGAATGACGTTGGGTCACGGTTTTCAGCCCGTCGCGTCGAGGCCTATGCTCCGCGCATGACAGGACCCGTGCTCGACCCCAACTATGATCCCCGCAGCGACGGGGCCATGCGCGAGAAGGGCGGCAAGACAGTAAAGCCGCGCCACGCCGCCACCCTGATCATCGTGCGGCGCGATGCGAAAAAGCCCCGCCTGCTGATGGGGCGTCGCCACGGCGGCCACAGCTTCATGCCCGACAAGTGGGTGTTTCCGGGCGGGCGCGTCGACCGGGGCGACTTCACCGCGCCCTCGGCCAGCGAGCTCGATCCGGAGGTGAAGGCCAAGCTGACGCTCACCGCGCGGCACGACAGCCCGCTGCTGCCCCGCGCCCTGGGGCTGGCCGCCATTCGCGAGACCTTCGAGGAGGCCGGGCTGCTGCTGGCGAAGGAAGCGCCGGCGAGGCCGCTCGCCGGACCCTGGCGCCCCTTCGTGGAGACCGGCGCCCTGCCCGACCTCTCGGCGCTGAGTTACGTCGCCCGCGCCATCACACCGCCCTACCGGCCCAAGCGCTTCGACGCGCGCTTCTTCATGGCCGAGGCGGAGTCGCTGCTCAGCCTGGAGCGCCGGCCCGACTGCGGCGAGCTCGACGAAATCGCCTGGGTCGACCTGGACGAGGCTCTGGCGCTGGACCTGCCCAACATCACCCGCTTCGTGGTCGCCGAGATCGCCGAGCGGCTGGCGGCGGGCCCACGGCCGATCCCGTTCATGCGCTTTCTCAACGGCGCCCGCCGGCTGGAGCACCTGTGAGCGCCCCTGACCACGGCAAGGCCGTCCGCCCCCGCCACGCGGCCAGCCTGATCCTGCTGCGGCGCGAGCGCGCCGGCACAACGGTGCTGATGGGACGACGGCCCGCGAAGTCCCGCTTCGCGCCGGACGTCTTCGTGTTTCCGGGCGGCAAGCTGGACCGGGCGGACTTCGACCAGCCTGTCCTCAGCTCGCTGGCCGAGGACAGCGTGCGCCGCGCCGCCGCGCCCAGCCGGCTGGCCAACGCCCTCGCCGCCGCCGCCATCCGCGAGACCGCCGAGGAGACCGGCCTGATCCTGCCCGCCGAGTTCGGCGCGCTGACGGTCGCCGCCCGGGCCATCACCCCCACCAACAGCCCCGTGCGCTTCCACGCCCGCTTCTTCGTCGCCGACGCCGACCTGGCCGTGGGCGAGGCGGCGGAATCACCGGAGCTGGCCGATCTGGCCTGGCGGCCGCTGGACGAGGCCCTGAAGCTGCCGCTGTTCGACATCACCGAGGCGATCCTGCGGTCCCTGGCGGCGGGGGATTCCCCCTTCCTGATGACCTACCGGCGCGGCAAGGCGCTGGTGAAGCCACTGGCCTGATGTCAGAGCGGCTTCGAAAGGTCGAACTCGACCCGGAAGAAGCGGTTCGGACGGCGCAGTTCGTAGGCGTAGGTCTCACCCGGATGGACCTCGACGGCCCAGACGTTGGTCACCGAGGCGGGATTGCCCTTGCCCAGGAACAGGGTGCGGCTGAAGGCGTCGGCCGGAAACTCCTGGCGGGCGGCCGATCCCGCCGTGGCGGTGTCTCCGCCGTACTGGGACAGTTCGTCCTCGGTCCCGTCGGTGTGGCGATGGTCGTGCTTGAGCCGCAGGCCGTCCGCGGTCCGGGTGATCACCCAGGTCCGGGAGCGATCCTCGCCGACGGCGAACGGGATGCGCACTTCGGACTCGGTGCAGGCGGCCACCCGCATCACCAGCGGCTTGCCGGCGAAGTCGGCGTCGAGCGGATCGTTGGTCACGACCCGGCCGGCAAAGGCCTTGCCGCACAGGGCCTGCAGGCGGCTGAAGAAGGCGTCGGCCGGCGTCGGGGCCGGGGCGGTGGCGCAGGCGGCCACAAGGAGGGCGGCGGCGGCGGCGAGCGGGCGAAGGGTCATGCGGCACCCTATCTGCGACAGTCATTGACTTCCAGCCGGCGGCGAGTATTTTCCGCGCCTCTCAGTTTCGGCCCACGCGGCTACCGAAGGATTCCATCGATGGCCAAACCGGCTTCCATCAAGATCCGTCTGAACTCGACGGCGGACACCGGCTTCTTCTACGTGACCAAGAAGAACGCCCGCACCAAGACCGAGAAGATGGTGCTCAAGAAGTACGACCCGGTCGTGCGCAAGCACGTCGAGTTCAAGGAAGGCAAGATCAAGTAGGAGGCCTCAAGGCCCCTGCGGGATTTTTAGAAGGCCGGCGCCCCTAGCGCCGGCCTTTTCGCTTTCCGGTCTCGGGGCGCGTGCCCACGAAGGGCGGACGCTTGCTGGGCAGGCTGAGCACGAGGCCGAGGACGGAGGCCACGAGGGCGGCGAGGGTCAGGAGACGGCTCGTCGCCGGGAAGGCGCTCCACTCTTGCGGCGCGGGGTGCAGGCCGGCCGTGGGCTCGAAAAGCGAGGCCCACATGACGCCCACCGACAGCGCGAATGACGCGCTGAGCAACCGCCCCTTGATGCTGCCCTGGTCCCGGAGCGAGAAGATGCCGGCGCCCAGCAACGCGATGCCGGCGGCGTAGTCGTCAAGCCAGAAGGGCGGCGCTTCCCAGCCGTGCCAGTTCCGCAGGATGGCCACGATGATCACCGTCGGCCCGAGGGCGATCGCAAGCGGCGCCGCCACTTTGCGCCAGCCATAAATCATAAAACGCAGTTCCTTGAACAATTACCCGAGGGTAATTGTTATCATGCGTTGTGTCGGATACCAGACACAAGTCACGCGACGGGCGAACCGAAACGCGCATTTCTGTGGATATCAGGCCGCCTTGGCGATGACGCGGTTACGACCCGCCGCCTTCGCTTCGTAGACGGCCTCATCGGCGCGTTTGAGCAGCTGCTCGGGCGTATCGCCCTCGCCCGTGGTGCTTGAGACGCCGATCGAGATGGTCACCGTCAGCAGTTCACCGCCGGACACCCGGAACGGCGACCCCGCGACATGCAGGCGGATGCGTTCGGCGACGCGCTCGGCGTCCTGCAGCCGGGCTCCGGGCATGATGACCGTGAACTCCTCCCCGCCGTAGCGGCAAGGCAGGTCGATGGCCCGGACGTTGGAGGCCAGGCGCACCGCGAACTCGCGCAGCACCTCGTCGCCGATATCGTGGCCGAAGTTGTCGTTGATCTTCTTGAAGTGATCGATGTCGATCATCAGGGCCGAGACCGGGTCGCCGCCGTGCGTCGCGCGCTTCACCAGGGCGCCGAGCTGGCCTTCCATGTAGCGGCGGTTGTGCAGGCCGGTCAGCTGGTCGGTGACCGCCAGCTCCAGCGAATGGTCGAGATTGTCGCGCAGGAAGTCGGTGTAGCGCTTGCGGCGGATCTGGGTCCGGGCGCGGGCCGCCATCTCCTGCGGATCGATCGGCTTGGTCAGGATGTCGTTGACGCCGATCTCCAGCGCCTTGACCAGGCGGTGGCGCTCATCGGGATCGACGATGGCCAGGATCGGCAGGTGCCGGGTGGCCTCGTCCGAGCGGATGTTGGCGGCGAAGCGCAGGCCGTCGAACCCGCGCGCCGTGGCGTTGACCACGATCAGATCCACGGGCCCGCGCGCGGTCATGTGGGCCTTCTCGGGGTCGGTCTCGGCCACCGGCCGATGCTCGACCGACAGCTCGGCCATCAGGCGCTGGGCCTGGCGTTCGTTGTCGTCCAGGACCAGAACCCGGCCGCCGGAGCCGCCCAGGCGCGCGGCGGCGCCGGCGATGACGCCGATGCGCCGGCCGGAGGCTTCCCGGGCCCGCAGCTCGTCCAGCACCTGCTTGAGGCGGGTCAGGCTGCGGACGCGGGCGAACAGCATCACGTCGTCGATCGGCTTGGTCAGGAATTCGTCGGCCCCGGCCTCCAGGCCGGTGATCCGGTCGGCGCGCCCGTCCAGGGCGGTGACCAGCACGACCGGGATGTGACGGGTGATGGGGTCGTCCTTCAGCCGGCGGCAGACCTCGAACCCGTCCATGCCGGGCATCATCACGTCCAGCAGCACGATGTCGGGCTTCTCGGACGCGGCCAGCGCCAGCGCGGTGGGCCCGTCGCTGGCGGTCAGCACCTCGTAGTACTCGGCCGTCAGCCGGGCCTCGAGCAGCTTCACGTTCGCTTCGATGTCGTCGACGACCAGGATCCGCGCGCTCATCGCCTGCCCTCCCCTAGTCCAGAAGCCGCTTGATGGTCTCGAGGAAGTGCGACACCGAAATCGGCTTGGAGATGTAGGCCTCGCAGCCGCCCTCGCGAATCCGTTCCTCGTCGCCCTTCATCGCGAAGGCGGTAACGGCCACGACCGGAATATGGTTCAGGTCGTCGTCTTCCTTCAGCCATTTCGTGACCTCCAGCCCGGAGATCTCGGGCAGCTGGATGTCCATGAGAATCAGGTCGGGGCGGTGCTCGCGCGCGATGGCGAGCGCCTGCAACCCTTCGCGCGTCTGAAGGGTTTCGTACCCTTGCGCGTCAAGCAGGTCGTGGAAGAGCTTCATATTGAGCTCGTTATCCTCGACGATGAGGACCTTCTTGGCCATTTACGGACCTGAACCCCAGCCATCTGGTGCGACGCGAAAACAAGCGACTCGCCGCAACTTCTCGGACGCAGTAGTCCCCGAATATCCTTAAACCCGAGCTAACCTGATCTTGCCCCAGCCCCTGACCCTCTCCGACCTGTCCATCCACGCCGACGCGCCGCTGTTGATCGTCGACGTCGACGAGGTGCTGGCCCACTTCATGTCGGGGTTCGAGCGCTATGTCGGCCGCCACGGCTACGAGATGCGGATCGACCGTTTCGCGCTGTTCCAGAACCTCTACCGCCCGGGCGAGACCGAGAGCCTAGACTTCGAGACCGGCAAGGCGCTGTTCGACGACTTCTTCCGCAACGGCGCCGGCGACCTCGATCCGGTGGAGGGCGCCGCAGACGCCCTGGCCACGCTGTCGACGAAGGCGGGGGTGGTGATCCTGACCAACGCCCCGGCCCATGCGCTGGAGTCGCGCACCGGCTGGCTGAGCACGCACGGGTTCGACTACCCGATGATCCTGCATTCGGGACTCAAGGGTCCGACCATCCTGGAAATGAGCCGCCGCACGAGCGGGCCGGCCTGCTTCATCGACGACCTGCTGCCCAACCTCGAATCGTCTGCGCAGGCCGCGCCGGCCGTAAAGCGCTTCCAGATCATCGCCGACACGCGCCTGCGCCCCCTGGCCCCGACCGCGCCGGACCGCCACGGCCTGCACGAGGACTGGACGACGCTGGGCCCGGCGCTTGAGGCGGCGGTCCGGTGATCCGCATCGGCGTTGATTTCGGCGGCACCAAGATCGAGGCGGCCGTGCTCGGCGAAGACGGCGCCTTCCTGGCCCGGGTGCGGGCCCCCAATCCCGGCGACTACGACGCGGCCGTGGCGGCGGTTCGCGACCTGGTGCTCGAGGCCGAGCGCGAGGCGGGCGCATCCGGCGCCACCGTCGGGATGGGCGTGCCCGGGTCGGTGTCTCCGGTCACCGGGCGAATCCGCAACGCCAACTCGACCTGGATGAACGGCTGCCCGTTCAAGGAGGACGTCGAACAGGCCCTGGGCCGGCCGATCCGGCTGCAAAACGACGCCAACTGCTTCGCCCTGTCGGAGGCAGTCGATGGTGCGGGGGCCGGCGCGAACGTGGTGTTCGGCGCTATCCTGGGCACCGGCTGCGGCGGCGGCGTGGTGCTGCGCGGGCAGGCTCTGGAAGGCCGCAACGGCATCGCCGGCGAATGGGGCCACGGCCCCCTGCCCTGGCCGACCCGTGAGGAACACCAGGCCCACCAGTGCTGGTGCGGCCGGACGGACTGCCTGGAGACCTGGGTGTCCGGCTCCGCCTTCCGCGAGGACTACGAGCGCAGCACGGGCCTGAAGGCCGACGGGCGGGCGATCATCGAGCGGGTCAGGGCCGGCGACCCGGCGGCCGAGGCCTGCCTGGACCGCTACGTCGACCGGCTGGGCCGGGCGCTGGCGGCGATGTGCAACCTGCTCGACCCGGACGTGATCGTGCTGGGCGGCGGCATGTCCAACGTCGAGGACCTCTATGAGCGGGTGCCGCCGGTCGTGGCGCACTACGCCTTCACCGACCAGTTCACGACGCCGATCGTCCCGGCGAAATACGGCGACTCCTCCGGCGTCCGCGGCGCAGCCTGGCTCTGGCCGGCCCGCTGAGCGCCCCTTCCGCCTCCCCGCGGGAAGGGGGATACAGGGCTCATGAAGTCCCTCTGCCGCGACTGCTTCCGGACCGGAGACGACCAGCCTCGCCGCTGCCCGTCCTGCGGTTCGATGCGCGTCATCCGGCATGAGGAGCTGGACGCCCTGGGCATCGCCCACCTGGACTGCGACGCCTTCTACGCCTCGGTCGAGAAGCGCGACCGGCCGGAGCTGCGCGACGTCCCGCTGATCGTCGGCGGCGGGGTGCGCGGCGTGGTCACCACCTGCTGCTACATCGCCCGCATGAGCGGCGTGCGCTCGGCCATGCCGATGTTCAAGGCCACGCGCCTTTGCCCGCAGGCGGTGATCCTCAAGCCCGACTTCCAGAAGTACCGTACCGAGAGCAAGCGCATCTTCGGCAAGGTCCGCGACCTGACGCCGCTGGTGCAGGGCCTGTCGCTGGATGAGGCCTGGATGGACCTGTCGGGCACCGAGCGGCTGCACGGGGCCCCGCCGGCCGTCACGCTGGCCAGGCTGCAGGCGGAGATCGAGGCGGAGATCGGCCTGACGGTATCCATCGGCCTCGCGCCCAACAAGTTCCTGGCCAAGATCGCCTCGGACCTCGACAAGCCGCGCGGCTTCTCGGTGATCGGCGCCGCAGAGGCGGTCTCGTTTCTGGCTGGCAAGCCGGTCGGGATCATGCCCGGCGTCGGACCGGTGATGGTCGCCAGCCTGGAGAAAGCCGGCTACCGCACGGTCGGGGACATCGCCGCCGCCGACCTGCGAGACCTCGCCGACCGCTTCGGTCAGAACGGGCTGCACCTCCACAAGCTGGCGCTCGGACAGGACGCGCGCGCCGTGAACCCCAACGAGGGGCGAAAGACCATCAGCGCCGAGACGACCTTCAACGAGGACCTGTCGGCGACCGAGGCGCTGGAGGACCGCCTCTGGCCGCTGTGCGAGAAGGTGGCCCGCCAGCTGCGCGCCGAGGGCATCGCCGGACGGGTGGCGCATCTGAAGCTGCGGCGGCCGGACTTCCAGATCGTCACCCGCCGCCGCACCCTGCCCGTCCCCACCCGGACAGCGAAGATCCTGTTCCAGGTCGCCCGCGAGCTGCTGGCCGCCGAGCCGGGCGGAACTTCCTATCGTCTGATCGGGGCCGGCCTGTCGGATTTCGCCCCCGCCGAGGAGACCGGTTCGGACCTGTTCGACGACGACGAACGCCGGGCCCTGCGCGGCGAAACCGCCGTCGACGCCCTGCGCGCCCGCTTCGGCAAGGGCGCGGTCGTGACAGGCCGGGCGCTTCGGAGCGAAGAACCCGACTGACGCGACTCACCGGTCGCCGTTGCGCCCGAACTCGCGCCACGATGTCGCGGATCGACCCCTTCGGACCCTGCTCCCGGGCGGCTGGAGGCCGTCCAGCGTGAAATTCCTGATCACGAGCGCGCCAAAGCAGCGCATAGCGGGCCGTCGCCCCTTCCAAAGCGGTGGCGTTTCCATATCTAATTGACTGGAAGGCGGCCCTGTCCCGGGTCGCCGGGAACGGATGTACATGGCGGAGAAGAAGTCAGGTTCCGGGCAGAACGGCGTGGGTTCGGCGGTGGTCACACAGACCCGGCCGAAGACCGCGAAGCCTTCCCTGTATCGCGTGCTTCTGCTGAACGACGACTACACGCCAATGGAATTCGTCGTGTACGTGCTTGAGCGCTTTTTCAACAAATCGCGCGAGGATGCGACCCGCATCATGCTGCACGTGCACCAGAATGGCGTCGGCGTCTGCGGTGTGTTCACCTACGAGGTCGCCGAGACCAAGGTGTCGCAGGTGATCGACTCCGCCCGCCGGCATCAGCATCCGCTTCAGTGCACTATGGAAAAGGATTGAGGAGCCCAGCTTGCCCTCGTTTTCGCGCAATCTCGAAGAGACCCTCCACCGCGCCGTGGCCTACGCCAACCAGCGTAAGCACGAGTATGCGACCCTGGAGCATCTGCTCCTGTCCCTGACGGACGACGAGGATGCGGCGGGGGTGATGAGCGCCTGCGACGTGGACCTTGCGGCCATCAAGAAGACCCTGACCGGCTATCTCGACACCGAGCTTCGCAGTCTGATCGTCGAGGACGGCGAGGACGCCAAGCCGACGGCCGGCTTCCAGCGCGTGATCCAGCGCGCCGTGATCCATGTGCAGTCGTCCGGTCGGGACGAGGTGACCGGCGCCAATGTGCTGGTCGCCGTGTTCTCCGAGCGCGAGAGCCATGCCGCCTACTTCCTGCAGGAGCAGGACATGACGCGGTACGACGCGGTCAACTACATCGCCCACGGCATCGCCAAGAAGCCGGGCGCCACCGAGCCCAAGCAGGCCAAGGGCTCCAACTCGGGCGAACCCGACGAGGAGAAGGCCGCGGTCAAGACCGGCGGCGAGGCGCTGGAAGCCTACTGCGTCGACCTCAACGAGAAGTCGCGCCAGGGCAAGGTCGATCCGCTGATCGGCCGCATGGCCGAGGTCGAGCGCTGCATCCAGATCCTGTGCCGTCGGACCAAGAACAACCCGCTGCTGGTCGGCGATCCAGGCGTCGGCAAGACCGCCATCGCCGAGGGCCTGGCGCTCAAGATCGTCCGCCACCAGGTCCCGGAAGTGCTGGAAGGCGCGACCATCTTCTCGCTCGACATGGGCGCCCTGCTGGCCGGCACGCGCTACCGCGGCGACTTCGAGGAGCGGATCAAGCAGGTGGTCAAGGAGTTGGAGAACCACCCCAACGCCATCCTGTTCATCGACGAGATCCATACGGTCATCGGCGCGGGCGCGACAAGCGGCGGGGCGATGGACGCCTCCAACCTGCTGAAGCCCGCCCTGGCCAGCGGCTCGCTGCGCTGCATGGGCTCGACGACCTACAAGGAATTCCGCCAGCACTTCGAGAAGGACCGCGCCCTGGTGCGCCGGTTCCAGAAGATCGACGTCAACGAGCCAACGACCGAGGACACCCTGAAAATCCTCAAGGGTCTCAAGGTCTACTACGAAGAATTTCACAAGCTCAAGTACACCAACGACGCCCTCAAGACGGCGGTCGACCTGTCGGCGAAGTACATCACCGACCGCAAGCTGCCGGACAAGGCGATCGACGTCATCGACGAAGCCGGCGCGGGCCAGATGCTGCTCCCGGAATCCAAGCGCAAGAAGACCATCGGCGTGAAGGAGATCGAGGCGGTTGTCGCCAAGATCGCCCGCATCCCGCCGAAGTCAGTCTCGAAGACCGACACCGAGGCGCTGAAGGAACTGCAGAACGACCTCGAACGCGCCGTCTTCGGCCAGCCTGAGGCTATCGCCCAGCTGTCCAGCGCCATGAAGATGGCCCGGGCCGGCCTGCGCGATCCCAACAAGCCGATCGGGTGCTACCTGTTCAGCGGCCCGACCGGCGTGGGCAAGACCGAGGCGGCCCGCCAGCTGGCCTCCACCCTCGGCATCGAGCTGCTGCGCTTCGACATGAGCGAGTACATGGAGCGCCACACGGTCAGCCGTCTGATCGGGGCCCCTCCGGGCTACGTCGGCTACGACCAGGGCGGCCAGCTGACCGACGCGGTCGACCAGCACCCGCACGCCATCGTCCTGCTCGACGAGATCGAGAAGGCGCACCAGGACGTCTACAACATCCTGCTGCAGGTGATGGACAACGGCCAGCTGACCGACAGCAACGGCAAGAAGGTCGATTTCCGCAACGTGGTCCTGATCATGACCACCAACGCCGGCGCCGCCGACGCCCAGCGCCAGACCATCGGCTTCGGCCGCGGTCGGGCCGACGGGGAGAGCGACGAGGCGATCAAGCGGATCTTCACGCCGGAGTTCCGCAACCGCCTGGACGCCGTGGTCGCCTTCAAGCCGCTGACCCAGGAGATCATCCGTCAGGTGGTGCAGAAGTTCGTCATCCAGCTCGAAGCCCAGCTGGCCGACCGCAACGTGACCATCGAAACGACCGACGAGGCGGCCGACTGGCTGGCCAAGAACGGCTTCGACGAGCTCTACGGCGCCCGGCCCCTGGCCCGGGTCATCCAGGAGCATATCAAGAAGCCGCTGGCCGATGACATCCTGTTCGGCAAGCTGGCCAAGGGCGGCCACGTCAAGGTGGTTCTCCGCGACGGCAAGATCGCCTTCGACTTCGAGATCGACGGCGTCGCGCCTCGCGAACCGGGCGCACCGGAGATCGAGGAGCCCGCGCTCGCCGAATAGGGGGCCCAACTCGGGTAAACCACGCCTCAACAGGCCAGGCTGAGAGTCGCCGCCACGAGCTGGTCGTGTCCAGGTTGTCGCTTGGGTCTGTTTCGGACTGTTCAGACAGAGCGGCACCCACTGCTGCCCTTTGCGCTGCTTGCGGCCTACGTCGCCAGCGCCACCCTCGCCTACACGCTGACCACGGGGGCGGGCGGGCTGGCGGTGATGTGGATCAACAACGGATTGCTGGCGGGCGCGCTGCTTCTGCTGCCGCGAATCCCGGCGATCCAGATCGCCGTTCTCTGCACCATCACGGACTTTCTCGGAGCCGCCATCAGCGGCACCCCACCCGCACAGGCGATGCTGATCGCCGGATGCGACCTTCTGGAATCCGTTGCGGCCGCCATCCTGGTCCGGCGCGTTGGCGGCGCCGCCCTTGACATAACCATCCTCTACCGGTTTCGGCGCATCACCCTGCTGGCGGTGCTGCCGGCGACCCTGGGGGTCGCAACCCTCGGCTCAACCCTGTCGGCGACCCTGTTCGGAAACGATTTCCTTAGCGTCTGGCTGGCCTGGGCCGCCGGCGACTTTCTCGGCATGATGCTGGGCCTGCCTGGCGTCCTGCTGCTGGCCCGGTTCCATCGGTTCAACCACAGCGGCTCCGCCGGCCCATGGGAACGCTATGCCTGGATCGCCGTGGCCGTCGCCTGTGCGGCGTCCCTCTTCCATTTCGACCATCCCGCCCTCTACTACCTGTTCTTTCCTGTGGGCCTGCTGCTCGTACTGCGGCTAAGCCCGCCGTTCTCATTGCTCGCCATTCTGGCCTTCGCGATGGTCGCCGCCGGCGCGACCGTGACCGGCGCCGGCGGTTTTGCGTTCCTCTCCTCCGATATCTCCGGACGGATACTCTGGCTTCAGCTCTATCTGGCGTCCCTGCAATTCAGCGCCCTGGTTCTGATCGGTGTGCTGTCGCAACGGATCCGCGCCCAGGCCGCCTCGAGGCGCGCCCTCGCTGCGGCGCGGGAAACTCGTAAGGAAGCCATCGAGGCCGCCGGCGCGAAGGGTCGCTTCCTCGCGGTGATGAGTCACGAAATGCGCACGCCGCTCAACGGCATCGCCGGATACGCCCAGCTACTGTCGGCCCGCACCGATCTGACGCCCGACGCCCAGAGCCAGATCCGTACGATCAGCGATTCCAGCGAAGTGCTTTTGGGCCTGATCAGCGATGTTCTCGACTACTCCCGCAACGAGTCGGGCGGCCTGCAGCTGGTCGAAACACCGTTCAGGGCGAAAGATATCGTCGCCCGATCGCTGGAGATCGTCCGGCCCTTGCTGGCGGGACGTGAGATCGGGCTGGTCATGAGCTCGAGCATTCCGGACGATCTGGCCCACGTCGGCGATGAGCGGCGTCTCGCCCAGGTGCTGCTCAACCTGCTTGGCAACGCCGTCAAGTTCACCGAGCGGGGCCGCATTGCCGTGTCCGCCGACTGCCGGCCGACGCGGACCGGCGACGCCGATACGCTGACCATCACCGTTGATGATACCGGCATAGGCATTGCGCCCGATAAGCTCGATCTGGTGTTCACGCCCTTCTCGCAGGCCGATGCGTCCGATCAGCGGAGCTACGCCGGCGCGGGTCTTGGTCTGACGATTTCCCGTTCGCTCATCGAGCGGATGGGCGGCGCAATCGGGGTAGAGAGCCAGGTGGGCGTCGGCTCGCGGTTCTGGATATCGCTGACCTTGCCGCGCGCGCGCCTGGCGCCGGCTTCAGTAAGCGGACACCCGACCGTCGATATGGACGGCCGTCAGATCCAGGTCCTGATCGTCGATGATCACCCCGTAAATCGCCAGGTCGCGACCCTGATGCTCGAGGCCGCTGGCATGGCGGTTTCCAGCGCCGAATACGGCGCCCTCGCGGTCGAGGCCGTGCAGTCGGGCGCCTACGACCTGGTGCTCATGGATCTGCACATGCCGGTGATGGATGGTTTGAGCGCGTGCCGGGCGATCCGGGCGCTTGGCGGTCCCGCCGCCGCCGTACCGGTCATCGCCATGACTGCTGCGGCAATGCCCGAAGACATCGACCGCTGCATGGCCGCCGGCATGAACGCGCACATCGCAAAGCCGATCCGGCAAGAAGAACTGCTTCAGGTGGCCCTTCAGCAGCTTGTCGCCCAGGACTCCGACGACGCCGACTGACCGCCTTTGAAGCGCCTATGCCAGGATCAGGCCCTCGATGCGCATTCCCTGGCGATCGGGCGCTCGCGGAATGGTGGACAAAATAGGAACAACCGGCTAGGTTGCCCCCATGACGCCCTTCCCGTTCGATACGCTCGGCGCTTCGAAGCAGCTTCGTGAAGCTGGCATGCCGGAGGGCATGGCCGAGGCGGTGGTCTCGGTGTTTCAGCATGCGGCCATGACACCGGACTTGAGCCACCTCGCCACGAAGGTTGACGTCGCCGACATGGCGACGAAGACGGACCTTTCCGGAATGGCGACGAAGGTGGACATCGCCCACATGGCGACGAAGGCTGACATCGCCCAGATGGCGACGAAGGCTGACAT
>JBIKII010000311.1:0-2554 GCA_044361705.1 Caulobacter sp. | reverse complement strand
CCGACGCCGACAAGGCCGGGCTTGATCAGACGAAGGCCATCAGCCTGATGCTGACGCAGCCCTCGATGATCAAGCGGCCGGTGCTGGACGTGGATGGCGCTCTGACCGTGGGGTTCAAGCCGGACACATACGCCAGGGTGTTTGGCCAGATCTGACCGCGGCTCTCGCGCCCCGGGTGGCGTACAGAGCGGCGGAAAAAATCTCCACGCCCCTGCATCCAGGCTGCGGATCGGTGGCGACTACCTCTCAGAAAGGCGCGATGATCGCGCCGGGGCTGGAGGCGAAGTTCATGGAAGACCTGTTCCGTTCCTACTGGTGGCTGTTGTTCCCGATGGCCTGGTTCATCATCGTCGGCTGGCGCGCCTGGCTGCGCCACCTGCGCCGTCGCGACACGGTCGATCTCATCAAGTCCTACGCCGCGAGCGGCAAGGACATCCCGGCGGGCCTGATCGACAAGCTCAGCCGTCGTTCGGAGGGCTAGGGCAATGGACACCTTCGAAGACCTGTTCCGGTCCTACTGGTGGCTGCTGTTCCCGCTGTTCTGGTTCATCGCCAGCGCATGGCAGAGCCTGATGAACCTGCGGCGTCACCGCGACACGCTCGACCTGATCAAGACCTATGTCGCCAGCGGCAGGGAAATCCCGCCGGGGCTGATGGAAAGCCTGAACAAGTCCTCATCCGACGAAGACTGGGACCGCGATGAGGGGCGCAGCCGCCGCAGCCGGCGCTATTACGGCGGACGTGGCGTCGGCGGCTGGCCGAACGTGGCGCTGTTCGGGTCGCTGGCCCTCGGGTTCGGCTATGCCGCCCAGACTGACCTGTACGAGGCGGGACCGGCGTTCCTGATCGTCACCTTCGTGATGGGCGCTGTTTGCCTGTCCTCGCTGGTGGCGACCCTCATGATGCGGACGCCGAAGGACTGACGGTGGACGCGCCGCTGGTCAGGGCGGCCCGGGGCGGCTCCCAGGCTGCCTTCGGGAGACTTGTGGAGCGGCACCAGCAGGGTCTGCGCCGGTTCCTGCGCCGAACCGCGGGGACGGATGCCGACGACGTCGCCCAGGAGGCCTTTGTCACCGCCTGGAGCAGCCTGAACCGGTTGCGCGACGACGACGGCTTCAGGCCCTGGCTCTACGGGATCGCCTGGCGAAAGGCGCTTACGATGAACCGCTCCGCCACCCGTTCCGCCCGACGCGATCACGCCTGGACGCAGGAGCGGGACGGGGAGACGTCCGGATTGGGCGCTGAGGATCGTCTCGCGCTGGAGGCTGCGATGGCGGAGCTTCCCGGCGACCAGCGCGCCGCGGTGACGCTCTGTCTGGCGGACGGCTGGTCGCACAGCGAGGCGGCGGATGCGCTGGGTCTGCCGCTGGGCACGATCAAGTCGCATGTCGCGCGCGGTCGGGATAAGCTGTTGAGTGTATTGGGAGACAAGCCATGACGGCCGAGCAGCGTCTTTCCGCCTTCCTCCTGGAAGGACAGGGCCCCGAACACGATCCGGTCTTCATCGCGGAGATTTCGCGGAGGGTAGCCCGCCGCGAGCTGCTGCTCGGGCTGACGAACAGCGCGGTGCTGGCCGTGGCCGCCGCCGTCGTGCTCTGGGCCTGTGCACCCGCGCTCAGCGCCCTGATCGAACCGGTGTCCCGGATGCTGGCGCCGGCTGCGGCGGTGCTGACCCTGACCATCGCGTTTCTGATGATCAGCCGGAACCTTTCGGCGCCCCGTTTGCGTCTTTAGATCCGCGTTACGAAGATTTCATCCGGCGCGCCGCATCCGTTGGCCTCCGCCGGCGCCTCTTATCAGTCAGAAGGCGGCCCGATCAGGCGTCGTCGAATGATCAACGAGGACATCCTATGGACTTCACCATCCTGATCCCGATCAGCATGTTCGCCATGATCGGCGCCATCGTGATCGTGCCATCCTGGCTGAAGAGCCGTGAGCGGCGCGAACTGCACGCGACGCTCCGCGCCGCCATCGACAAGGGTCTGCCGCTGCCGACCGAAATCATCGACGCCATGACCAAGAACGTGAAGGTCGCGCCGACCTCGCTGAGCGATCTGCGCACCGGCATCATCTGGCTCGCTGTCGGCCTGGGCATCGGCGCGTTCGGGTTCGTCGTCGGCTTTGATGAAGCGGATGCCTTCCACCCGCTGCTGGGGATCGGCGCGATCCCGGCGATCATCGGTCTGGCCTATATCGTCCTCAGCTTCTTCAACCCCAACAAAGCCAGGTAGCCCCGACCGGATCGGGATTGGAAGGGGAGCGCAAGCACATGGCCGGGGTCAGAACACCCGCCAGTCTGCACGATGTCGAGCTCGCCGCCCTTGCGGCGGCGGGCGACCGGCCGGCCTTTGGCGAACTGGTTCGCCGTCACGGGTCGGCGGTGCGGGGATTGCTGCGGCGCATGGGCGCCGAGCCGTCGCTGGCTGACGATATCGCGCAGGACGCCTTTCTCGCCGCCTTCGAGCGCGTCTCGGAGTTTCGGGGGGAGGGCACCTTTTCGGCCTGGGTCCGAAAGATCGCGGCGAGGCTTTATGTGCGTCGCTGGCGCAAGGAG
>JBIKII010000361.1:0-2561 GCA_044361705.1 Caulobacter sp. | reverse complement strand
GCCCACTCCCGTATTACTTTAGGCATCGCAACAGGATCTCTGTCATCGATTACTTTATAGGTTGCTCCTGACGGATGTATTGATGGTGCAGCAGCAACATACCCTTTCCATTTGATGTCAATTCCATCAGTTAATTTACCCTTAAATACATCAGATTTATCAGCTGTGTAATAAAGGTGTAAGCCATCACCAGTTTGAACTGTGTAAGTAGGCTCAAACTCAGGAAGTAACTCGCCTCCGTTGCGGTAATCAATATCAAAGACCACTAGACCTGATTGATAACAGGCTATGCCTAAGTTGATTTTGTCATCATAATCAAACCAAAAGTTAATAAGTTCTTGGTCGGTTGTAGCTGATAGATAAGCCCTTTGACATAGATCAAAGTGTGGATCTTTTTTGTTTGGCAGTAAAGGCAATACAGCCCAACCTTTATCTGCATACTCTAAAGCAGCTTCTCGGCTGCCTATATCTAGTAACATGTCGCTCCCTACATATCCACAGTATCTCTGTGAATACATAAAGTTTGACCTAAATCAAGTTAATTATCTACCTGAGTGTCGGTGTGTTTTATAACGATTAGATAACGCCAATATCCTCAAATTCATCGATATGATCATCAATCGTGCGGTGCTTATAGTCTGTTTCAAGCCCCATATACCTTGCCCTCAAATATAAAACTGCCATCTGCATTGATTGGCACAGTAATTACCTGCACTTTACGATCCTGAACATAAGCCACAGCAAACCCAGTTTGCCAGTTTGCGTAACCTCTTGTGTATGCCATGCCTGAACTGCTCAAATCAACCAAATTTCCGACTTCTACTCCCCATACAGTCCTACCTAATTGACCCCTAGAAGCCTCTGTAAAGGCTGATTGCCCTAATCTATGGGTATGCCCACACACTACGCTCTTTCCTAGCCTCCTAGCCCCATTTAAGGCTGTTTGTCCAGGCACTTGGCTAAGTGGAAAAGCATCGCCATGAACGGCAGTCCAACCATGCGCCCAGTCCACACCAAAAGGATGAAACTTAATGCCTAACTTGTCGTAACCCATGAACTTTTCATATTGCATTTCAGGAAGATTTAAGAAGCTGGGCAATCGTTTTTTGATTGATCGATAAAGCCTAATCCCATGATTACTGCCTACCACATCAGTTACACCAAGATAAGTTAAAACCTCTTGGGTCAATACTCTGTCATCATGGATATTGCCAACCATCTCATCAATTGTATTGGCGTTAAAACCACCAAGTTGCGGAAGATCAATTTCATCTCCGATGCAAATAGTGCGATGTGGATTCCACTTAGTTAAAAATTTGCCTACTGACTTCGTTGCCTTCTCATTGAAGAATGGCACTTGGAGGTCACTCACGAACGCGATGCGCTTAATCATCATCCTGATCATCAGTTGGATCTATTGATGGAATAATTCCGCCATCGCCTACGACCCAATCAGGGAAAGTCTTATGCTCGGTCATTAACCAGAATGCGTGCTCTGGTGTAAATCCTGCCTTACGAGCTGCTTTATAACATTCGTGCAACATAATGTAATGCGCATCAATCTTTGTTGGATCAGGAGTTTGGCGAACTACGCGACGATTGATCTTTTTGCGTTTGATAGGTTTTCGTGTGTTCGCCATAAAATAAATTATCGCTTAACTATTAAAGAATACAGATCATCAACACGCTGTTCTAATCTTGTTAATTGATCCTTCATGCTAGATCCAGAATTGGGCTTAAGTTCCTGTAAGTAAGACTTAATAACCCATCGTAGAGCCAACAATCCAGTCGCGCCTAGCGTAGTTAAACCAACGATTAATCCAACCCATTCGTTCGGTGTCATTTCGCATTAACGCCATAATCAGCTTCTTTACCTGAACTTGGATCAATTGCTTTTGCAAGAGGTGCAATTAACGCACCAGCAAGAATTGCAAGTTCTGGTCGAATGTCTGCAACAATTGCTAATAGGACAGTAATACCAGAGGCTGCAACAGCTCTTAGATATGACTTAATTGCTGCTTTGTGTTTGTTAGTTAGTTTCATTACTTGCCTCCTAGTAGTGGTATGTCAAAAAACTCTGAATTGTTATCTTGATCTTTTTTAAAGCTAATATGTATGTGATGATTATGCTTATTAGCACCTTTGTATTTACGCCATTTCCAACCAAGCAAAGGTGAGGCTATCTTTTCCTCAAAGATTACATAAGAGATACGCCCTTGAGTTTTCCCGAACAATCTAATCTGATCTGCCAGATACGCTGAAATCCGTTTGTCGTCAGATAGCCCAGCAGAAATATCCAGTCCTCTGACACATCCTGTTTTCTCATCAGGGTTGTGATCGGATTTGGCTGCTCTAGATAAGTGTGCCAGAGAAGCAATCCATCCATCACTTTTACGATCCCTGTCAGGGAAGCAGTCATCTGTTTGTTCTCTTAACTGAACAGCAGCTTTAGATAACCAAGCCTTCATTAGCCAAGTATCAATTTTGCTTCGTCAGCAGTTAAACCTAAACGATCAAGGATTGCTGCCTTAGCTTGAGCCTTTGCTTCGGTTTCGGCTTGA
>JBIKII010000135.1:0-9211 GCA_044361705.1 Caulobacter sp. | reverse complement strand
TAAAGTGGCACCTATTCCCCTGCTCGCCAGCGAAGCATCACCGCCCACCGATTGCCACTTTATGGCACCCAACCATTCCCACCAGATAACCACAGGTGGGGTACCGGCGCTTTCCGCAATTGCCGAACGAGCATTTTGAATGCTTAATGATTTAGGGAACCTTGGGGTGGGATGAGATGCGAATTCTAGCGCTTGCTGTGACTGCGTCGCTGACGTTGATCATTCCCAAGCCAGCGACTGGGGCTGAATCCACCGCGCAAGCCTGCACCAACCTCGGTGCGCTTAGGGTGGCATCAGCAGCTAATGTACCTGTCGTCGTTGTTCCGTGCGCGACCAAGGTTCTCGCCCAGCCGGTTGTTGGTAATGTTTCCGGGTACTACGGTCAGGTTCTACTTTCGACTACTGGGGAGGGAAGCTATCGGGTTTCATCTGACTTTGGCAGCTCTCTCCGTCGGTACTTCGGAGTAGCCGACAAGTTCGATGCAGTGGTCTCTATAGAACTGTGGAGGCGGGGAGCCCTTCTATATCAACGACCGCTGTTTACGGCGTCCGTAAGCGACAGCGATGGCACAACAATAACCGCGAACACCGTCAACGCGTCAGAGACGGAGATATCACCCTACTTTCTGCTCGACACAAACACGGGCTCACTGCAGGCGAAGATATCAATCTCAATTGTAAACCGCAGAAGCGGTCAAGTTGTAGAAACCCTAAAGAAAGGCGTTGACGCCGCAGCTGCACTTGGTGGACATGGGTGGTTAGTCACCGCCTTGAACACCGACGCGTTTGTAATCGCCGCCTCCAGAGCGGAAGCGACTCTTCATCAATACTATTCCTACAACCTGGGCGTTGGATCAGAGACGGATCTGGGCTTCGGTGAAAAGGCCTACAAGTCGATCAGGTACTCGGTAACGATCCCAGGCCAGAAGGCCGCGGATCCACCGGCAAAGGTCGAGGCTACGATTTCCTTGCGGACAAGGACATCTCTGATCACAGAAAAGATGATCATCAATACGACGCTCCCTGATATGAACAAGGGCGCGGAGACCATGGATCCGTGGGCGAACAGAATACTGTTGGGCGACACACGAACATTAGGTGCGTATATTGAAGAAGGGACGCCCCGTAGACTATCTGATTTGAATGTTGTTGATCAAGAGACGCCTGACACTGAGGTCGCGCGGAAGGAACAGATCGAGGCAGCATGCGCATCGCTGAAGCGGGCCATCTCGGAAGCTCCGGTGAGGCTGAGCGACTCCGACAAGCTCCTGGTTCTATATGACGAACTGAGGAGACGAAAGGTCTTCCGGATCTACAGAGCGACAGATTTGTCGTGTACAAGCGGGCTGATTGAGGAATGGAAGTCACTTGGAATTGTAGCTCCTGAACCGATTGGACGGGTTAGCTTTCCGATCCCAGACCAGGATAGAACTGCGCGAATGAAGCTCTTGGCGACGTACTGGGGATTCACCAATTCCGATGACCGCGCCAAAGCACTTCCTAGCAACTTTACGGCGACGGTGAGACTCACTGCACCCGCCGACTTTCTACCCGGATTGCCATCCTCTGCTCCAGTCGACAGCTCCGGGTACTCCACTTGGGATATCGACCCCAAGCACCTCGCCAAGCTCCACAGACAGTGCTTTGGCAACATCAAGCCGACATCGACGGGGGAGCCGGGCGCAACGGCTTTCGCTACCTTTGCGGGGAACGATGCTTTGATCTATCTCATCAAGGCCTACTTCGTCGATAACGCTACTTGGGGTAATGAAGGTCCCAGAGTTAAGGCGATTTCTATTGCCGCCGCGACTGATCAGGACAAGATCGTGTACAATCACCCCGAGCCGAACGGTTGCTTGGGCGCGCGACCTCCCGGCGAGCAAGCAGCTCTCACCGCTCCTTGAAGATTGGCATGCGATGGCGGGATGGCGCGATGACGCCTTCGTTGATCGCTGGCATGCTACCCGCCTCGGTCGCCGAGGCGCCGCCGACGTCATCAATTTGCGGAATTTGCTCCCGCGCACCCAAGCGGCACGCGATTCCGCGCCGACACGCTAATCCGAGCTCAATCAGTTCCCGAACAATGGTTGGCGCCGAATGAGGCGCAGGCGTACCTGCCAGCCGGAGCTTTCGTCCCTCGCCATTGGCAGCGACAGACGACCTTCAGTCACCTAAAGGGCTCTACGCCTTCGATGTCAGCGTCCAGATAATCGCGTCGATGTCGGCGAACAGGCGCTTGAGGAAGTGCGGCATGGCGGGGGTCTCCCGTTGATTCCAGTCTGCCCGTTAACGATCTGCGCCGATTCGCGTTCCGACGTGAAAGAACAATGAAATCCCGAAAGCTCCCGTCCCCGTGACCAGCGCCCCCGCCATCACCATCTTCATCGACGCCGACGCCTGTCCGGTGAAGGACGAAACCTACAAGGTGGCCGCCCGCTACGGCCTGAAAACCTTCGTGGTCAGCAACAGCTTCATGCAGATTCCCGCCTCGCCGCTGATCGAGCGGGTGGTGGTCGACGCCGGGCCCGACATCGCCGACGACTGGATCGCGGAGCGGGCCGCCAGGGGCGACATTGTGGTCACCAACGACATCCCTCTGGCCGACCGGGTGCTGAAATCGGGCGCGGCGGCGATCAAGCCCAACGGCCAGCCGTTCACGGCCGACTCCATCGGCTCGGCGCTCGCCCAGCGGTCGATCATGGAGCACATCCGCTCGACCGGCGAGATCACCGGCGGTCCCCGCCCCTTCGACCGGGCCGACCGATCGCGCTTCCTGCAGGCGCTGGACACGGCCATCCAGAAGTCGCGGAGAATGCCGCGATAGACGGATGGAATAACGGCGGTATGGTCATGGCCGAGAGGGGTGGACGCATGGATCCGGCGCAGGCGCTACGGAGCGACACCGCGAGGGGAGACCGACATGGAAATGATGATCGCGCCACTGAAGAAGTACGCTGACTTCCAGGGCCGGGCCCGGCGGGCCGAGTACTGGATGTTCGTGCTCTTCCAGATCCTCGCCTACATTGCCGTCGCCATCCTGGGCATGATCGTGAGCGGAGGAAACTCCGACAGCGCGGCCGCCACGGGTCTGATGGCCCTTGTCACCCTCGGCCTGTTGCTGCCCAGCATCGCCGTCACCGTGCGGCGGCTGCATGACACCAACCGGACCGGCTGGTGGATCCTGATCAGCTTCCTGCCACTGATCGGCGGCATCTGGCTGCTTGTGCTCACCGTCCTGGACGGCACGCCCGCGAACAACCGCTTCGGTCCCGATCCCAAGGGTCGCGGCGATTCCGACACCTCCGGGATCTTCGACTAGGCGAGACTTCGGCGGCGGCGGGGTCTAGGGCTGGGCGAACATCCCCTCCAGGTCCCCGTCCGCCGCCATGATACCCATCCCGCCCAACATCGAGCTCGACGAGGCCGAACTGGAGTTCAGCTTCATCCGCGCCTCGGGCCCCGGCGGCCAGAACGTCAACAAGGTGGCGACCGCGGTGCAGATGCGCTTCGACGCCCGCCGCTCGCCATCACTGCCCAACGACGTCAGCACCCGGCTGCAGAAGCTGGCCGGCTCGCGACTGACCAATGAGGGGGTGATCGTCATCACCGCCAGCCGCTTCCGCACCCAGGAGCGTAACAAGGCCGACGGCATCGACCGGCTGGTCGAGCTGATCGCCAGGGCCGCCGAGCCGCCGCCACCGCCCCGCAAGAAGACCAAACCGTCCAGGGCTGCGAAGGCCAAACGTGTGGACAGCAAGGTCCGGCGCGGCGCCGTCAAGGCGATGCGGGGCCGTCCGGGCGCCTCGGACTAGGGATCGGGACAATCGGTCACATCGAACCACGTTGTTTTCCCCGGCTTGGGCGCCCTGCACCATTGAAAGCCTGCCGTGGGGGAGTAGTTTCAACCGGTGCTTCATGATCAAGGGGACGGGAATGCGTAGCGTAGCTTCGGGACTGGTGATTGCGGCGGCGGCAGCCGCGCTGGCGGCCTGCGGCCAGCCGGCTCCGGAGAAGAGCGACGCGGCCACAACCTCCGCGGCGTCGACGCCCGCCGCAACGTCCGCGGCCGCTCCGGCCCTCTCGCCGGAGAAGGCCGCACTGCTGGCAAGCCTGCCCGCGCCGTACAACACCGGCGACCTGGAGAACGGCCAGAAGCAGTTCCAGCTCTGCCGCTCCTGCCACACCATCACCGAGGGCGGGGCCAACATGACCGGCCCCAACCTTTACGGGATCTTCGGCCGCACGGCCGGCACGGTCGAGAAGTTCCGCTACTCCGAGCCGCTGAAGGCCTCGGGCATTGTCTGGGACGGCGCGAAGCTGGACCAGTGGCTGGCCGACCCGCGCGGCTTCCTGCCGGGCAACCGCATGTCGTTCATGGGCGTCAAGGACGCCAAGGACCGGATTGATCTGATCGCGTATCTGAAAGTCGAAACGGGTCACAAGCCGGGAGGCTGAACGGGGGCAATGGGCGACCGAAAGGCCCTTCTGACGCGGCTGTATGCGGCGTTCAACGACAGGGATGTCGCGACGCTCGTCGGGGGCATGCATCCCGACGTGAGTTGGCCCAACTTCCTGGAAGGCGGGCGGGTCGAGGGACGCGAGGCCCTCACCCGTTACTGGGCCGGGCAGTTCGCCATCGTGACGCCCGAGGCTTCGCCCATCGAGATGCTCGAACTCCCCGACGGGCGGATCGTCGTGCGCCTTCACTACGTCATCAAGGCGAACGAGGGCGGCGGCGTCTGGACCGACGAGATCACCAGCAACACCTTCACCTTCGCGGGCGATGAAATCATCCGGATGGACTGGGGCGAGCCCGAGGACAGCCCCGGCGCCAGCGACGGCTTGATCGTCGCCCTGTTCGACGCCTTCAACGCCCGGGACCTCGAGGCGGCCAGAGCCCTGATCCACCCCGAGGCCGACTGGCCGGACGTCTTCAGCGAGGGCCGGCTGCAGGGGCGCGAACAGATCCTCGCCATGTGGTCCGAACAGTTCCGTCAGTTCAGCCCGGAGTGCTTTCTGATCGAGATGACCGCCCTGCCCGACGGCCGGCGTCACGTCCGGACCAACCATGTCGTCCGCAATCTCGACGGGAGGGTCTTCACCGACGAGCAGGCCACGATGACCTACAAGTTCCGCGACGGACTGATCGCGCGCCTCGACTGGAGCGTCTGAAGCGGCCGACCGAGCGTTTGTTCACGGATCCATAGCAGAAGGAGACCGCGCAGCATGCCAAACGGGCGAACGACAGTCCGTCAGCTGTGGCGACACCTCAACGCCCGTGACTTCGACCAGGCGAGCGCCTTGCTCCATGCCGACGTCGACTGGGCCAGCATCCTGGAGGGCGGACGGCTGAACGGGCCGGAGTCGGTCGTGGCCTACTGGCGACGCATGCTGGACTACATCCGCCCCGAGTCGGCGATTGTGAGCTTCGAGGATCACCCTGACGGCCGCCTGGTCGCCCACATGCGCCACGCTCTTCGCCGTCCCGGAGGCGGACTTTGGACGGAGGAGGACGTCACCCAGATCTTCAGCTTCCGGGACGGTCTCATCGTCCGGATGGACCAGGACTGAAGCGGCGTCAGACCAGCAGGTCAGCGCAGGCGTCGAGGATGGCGTCGGCGTCCAGCCGGTACTTCGCATAGAGGTCCGGCAGGTCGCCGGACTGGCCGAAGCTCTCCATGCCCAGCGCCCGCACCGGCTGCCCGCGCACCGCGCCCAGCCAGGACAGCGCCGCCGGCGAGCCATCGATGACGGTGACCAGCTGCGCGTCGCGTGACAGCGCGCCCAGCAGCCTCTCCGCCGTGGAAGTCCGCGCCTGCCCGCCCGTCCAGCGGGCCCGACCGGCGGCGGTCCAGTCGGCGTGCAGCACGTCGGGCGAGGTCACCGCCAGCAGGCCGGCGCCGGGCTCGTCCTCCAGCAGCTGCTCGAACGCCGCCAGCGCCTCGGGCGCGATGGCCCCGCTGTAAACCAGCGCCAGCCGCGCGTCCGGCGCGGGCGCCTTCAGCCAGTAGCCGCCGGCCACGGCGCCGGCCTTCCAGGCGTCGTCCTCGCGGACCGGCTGGTCGATGACCCGCGTCGAGAGCCGCAGATAGGTCGCGCCCCCGTCCTCGGCCTGGATACGCTCGAAGGCGTGGGCCATCAGCACGGCGGTCTCGTCGGCGAAGGCGGGCTCATAGCTATCCAGCCCCGGCTGGCTCATGCCGATCAGCGGCGTGCCGATCGACTGGTGCGCGCCGCCCTCCGGGCCCAGCGTCAGGCCGCTGGGCGTCGCCACCAGCAGGAAGCGGGCGTCCTGGTAGCAGGCGTAGTTCAGAGCATCGAGCCCGCGGGCGATGAAGGGGTCGTACAAGGTGCCGACCGGAAACAGCCGCTCGCCAAACAGCGGCGCGGACAGGCCCAGCGCCGCCAGGGCGATGAACAGGTTGTTCTCGGCGATGCCGAGCTCGATGTGCTGACCGGTCTCGCCCATGGTCCAGACCTGGGCCGAGGGGATGCGGTGGCGCTTGAAAACGTCCTCGTGCGCCCGGCGGTGGAATACGCCGCGCCGGTTCACGAAGCCGCCCAGGTTGGTCGAGACGGTGACGTCCGGCGAGGTGGTCACCACCCGGCCGGCGAACTGGTCCTGGCCCTTGGCGATCTCGAACATCACCTTGCCGAAGGCCGCCTGGGTCGACTGCTCGCCGCCGCCCTCGACGGCCTGGAGCAGGGTCCCGGCCGAGGGCGTGGCGATGCGCTCGGCGACCCGGCGTCCGTCCTTGCGGGCGGCGAACGGCGCGGTCTCGACCAGGCGGCGGACAGCCTTGAGCTCGTTGTCGGCCAGGCCCGACAACATATCCCATTCCTGGCCCTCGAGGACGCCGAGGTCGCTGCGGACCTGCGCGATCTGGGTCGGGGTCATCAGGCCGCTGTGGTTGTCCTTGTGGCCGGCGAACGGCAGCCGCCAGCCCTTGACGGTGTAGGCGATGATGAAACGCGGGGCGTCGTCGCGGGCCGCCTCCTCGAAGGCCTCCAGCACCGTCTCCAGGCAATGGCCGCCGAGCTCGGTCATGACCAGGGCCAGGTCCTCGTCGGAGTAGCCTCCGATCAGCTTCAGCGCCGCCTTGTCGCCCGCAAGGTCGGCCGTCAGCCGTTCCCGCCAGGCCCCGCCGCCCTGGTAGGTCAGGGCCGAGTAGAGGTCGTTGGGGGCGTTCTCGATCCAGGCCTGCAGCGCCGCCCCGCCCGGCCGGGCGAAGGCCTCGCGCTGGCGCCTGGACCACTTCAGGGTCATCACCGTCCAGCCGGCGGCCTCGAAGATCTCGCCGTAGCGGGTGAACATCCGGTCGGACGTCGTCGCGTCGAGGCTCTGGCGGTTGTAGTCGACGATCCACCAGGTGTTGCGGACGTCGTGCTTGCAGGCCTCGATCAGGGCCTCGTAGATGTTGCCCTCGTCCAGCTCGGCATCGCCCAGCAGCGAGATCATCCGCCCCATGGCGTCGGGCTTCACCGCCCCGCGCGCCGCCAGATAGTCCTGCGTCAGCGACGCGAAAGCGGTCATGGCCACGCCCAGCCCGACCGAGCCGGTGGAGAAGTCTACGTCGTCGATGTCCTTGGTCCGCGACGGATAGGACTGCGCCCCGCCCAGAGACCGGAACCGCTGCAGCTGGTCGGTGGTCTGGCGGCCGTACAGGTGCTGGATCGCATGGAAGATCGGGCTGGCGTGCGGCTTGACCGCCACCCGGTCCTGGGGCCGCAGGGCCGCGAAATACAGCGCCGTCATCAGGGTGGTCATCGAGGCGCAGGACGCCTGGTGTCCGCCGACCTTCAGCCCGTCGCGGCTGTCGCGCAGGTGGTTGGCGTTATGGATCGTCCAGCTGGCCAGCCAGAGAACCCGTTCCTCGATCCGCCGCAAAAGCGCGATGTCCTTGCCGCGAACGGCGAAACCGGCGTCGTCCATATGCACCTTCGGCGTTGATTGCGGGTCAGCCGTGCCCCGCGCGTGACGTCAACGCTTCATAGGCCGGAAGCGCGCCGAAGGCATCGGGAAAGTCGCGGATCCATCGGTGGCCGGCGGCGACGGCGACCTCATCGGCCTGTCGCCCGGCAAGACGGGAGGGCGTTCCTCAAGCCTCTCGGCGGTTGATCGCCCCCACTCCTGGAAAAAACCAACGCTGTTTCCCCGTTTTGGGAGTCGGAGGCTTGACGCCGCTTCCCACACAGTTATGGGGAAGGGGGGAGCTATTTCGCAGGCATTTTTCAAGACGAACCGGGCGCTGAAACTGACTTCTGCGTCAGTTTTTCAGTCCGAAATGCCGATGCGCCCCACTCAAAATGAGTAAGACAGTCTCTGGTTTCGCTTTTTGACCTGAGTTCTCATGTAGAAAGCAACGGCCCAACCATGCCTTCGTTGACCGGACTCGACGCCCCGACCTTCGCTGAAAACACCGTCAATGCGACGCCGCAGGTGCTGGACGCCGCCGTCGTCTTCACCGACGCCGAGGGCGACTTCGACGGCGGGACGCTGACCGTCAGCGGCCTTCTGGCCGAGGACACGGTCTCGGTGCTCAACCAGGGAACCGGCGCGGGCCAGGTCGGCCTTTCGGGCACGGACGTCACCTATGAAGGCGTGGTCATCGGGACCCTGGCCGGCGGGGTCGGCGGGACCCTGACCATCACCTTCAACGCCAATGCGACCTCGGCGGCCATCGACGCCCTGCTCCAGAACCTGACCTACGCCAACAGCAGCGATACGCCGACGGCGAGCCGGACGCTGACGATCAACGTCACCGACGCGGCGGGCAACGGCCTGGGCGGCGCGCCGAGCTTCACCGATCGCACCGGCGCGGCCAATCCGTTCAACGGCGTCGATGTGGGGGGCTACCGCAGTATTCCCACCTTCGCCGACCTGGACGGCGACGGCGACCTTGACGCCGTGGTCGGGGGGGGCGACGGCGTTCTGATCTACTTCGAGAACACCGGCACGGACGTGGCCCCGGTGTTCACCCAGCGCACCGGCGCGGCCAATCCGTTCAACGGCGTGGATGTGGGTTATTACAGCGCCCCCACCTTCGCCGACCTGGACGGCGACGGCGACCTGGACGCCGTGGTCGGGGATAACTACGGTACTCTGAACTATTTCCGCAACACCGGTACGGACCTAGCCCCGGTGTTCGTCCAGCAAACCGGTGCGGCCAATCCGTTCAACGGCGTGGATGTGGGCTACTCAAGCGCCCCC
>JBIKII010000376.1:0-2566 GCA_044361705.1 Caulobacter sp. | reverse complement strand
ACCATCTGCTTTCTTTGTGCCACAGCTGCTCAATACAGTAATACTCATCAACATCATTTAATTCTATAAATGTATATTGCTTGTAATGCTGTGTTTTGTATTGACTATAAGCAACGGAATCATTCTTTTGAAAGGCTATTGTCATGACTAATGACAGAGATATTACCAAACCAAACCTTGCGATCTTTCTGCTTCGCAGATCGCCCTTTCGCTCTGAAAGCGAATTTGCGTTTAAGGGTATCATACGACTCCAAATCCATTAACATAACCGCAGGTCAGACGGCAAGTCATAACTTCACTCTACCTAACTTGCGTAATGCTTCAATGTTTTCATCACCTAAAGCCCAGACAGCTGTTCGCCATCGCATTTTGACAATATGCCCACTAGCTCCTTGGAATGCCATGTTAGGCGGTAGGTAACAACAGCCTGCATTACTATCCCATAACTTATTGACCCACTTACCATTGCTGCTTAAAGGCACAAGACATAAGCCATTTGAATGTTCTAGCCATTTGTCTATCCAAGGCGTTACCTTGCTAAATGGTGGGTTCATCCAGATACGACCAAACCAAGGTTTAGATAGCCCATCATCATCAATGGTGTATTTGTGTTTTGTAGGCACATCTACCAAAGGATGATTACTGCTAGCAACATCTAAATCAAACTGCAAACCTAATGTGTCAAATAGCCATTTAGGTGTATAGCATTCATCTTTACCATAAACAATATCCATTACTTAGCCCCAATCAATTTACAAGTATGACATTTCTGATCTACAAACTGCCAAGATCCACATTGATTACATCTAATAACAGGCTCTTGAGTGTCAGTTGCTTCGGCTAAGTTCTTTGTGCCAATAGCGCAACATTTAAGGCATTGATAAACCCTAAAGCCATCAGCTGTGTCATAGCCATCCATCCAGATAAACTCTGAATTGGCTGAACAAAAGTTGCATCTAAATTTAACCATCTTTGCAAGCCCAACCTGTTCCCTTAAAGATTGAAGGAACTGCAGTATAGACACGCGTTAATTGAAAGCCACATACTTGACAAAGAGGGATTTCGTGCTGCATCGGAAGATCCAATACAATACTCGACCCCTCTCTATCACAAGCGTATTCGTAATTCGGCACTATGGAATTCGATTGATTGAATGACAGGAATAGCATCGAAGCAGATCGCCCTCATGAAGTAATCTGTCATCGTTGCAAGTATCACAAACAATTGTTGATGGTTCGACCCTAACTCCGTTATCTGTAAAAGTAGCAGTTAGACCAGAGCCATCAATCATTATCATGTCAGCCATTTATTCCTCCTCTCTAAAGAACCAACTGCCATTAGCAGCTGTAACTGCCCACTTAGCATTGCATTGCTCACCTTTTGGTGCGCTGCAAACATAGCCATAATACGGCTTACCAGTTTTAGCAGTTCCTTCTTTTAATATCATTAAGCCATGTGCGCATTCTTGTTGTTTAGGTTTGTTCGATAAGGCTTCGGCAACATCACCGACAGACCAAGTTGTCGGTTCGCTTGTTGACTTAGCATCATCTGCAAACGACTTTCGGAGTGCCATTTCAATAATCTGCGAATTGCCACTTTTGCCATAAATGTTTTTAATTGGTTCATCATTCACCTTTTTCATGTCGTCTTTTGTAGCTGTTTTGTCTGATCCTTTGAGAATAATTATTGCCCTCCCAAGAGCAGATGTAGCGGTATCCTCAACATAAAACTTTTTCATGTTTTGGATATAACTCTCTCTTGCCCCAAATGCAATGTTGCTTACTGCCGGTGATGTGTCCTTGCTATCTCGCCACAAAGTTGCTTGCACCAAGATATAACCATTGACTGCATCATGGCTTATCACAGATATATCAGACCTGCCCGATGGAAAGTTAGATATAAACCATTTGTTAAGAGTAGCCACATCCTCATAATCGGCTAAGTTAAATGCCATCATTTACTCCAAAATCATTCTCGTATTGGTCGTGCAGCTCTTGGTATATGACTGCGTAACCAATGATGTCTTTAACACTATCTTTGTGATTTGGAGTTTCTGAGAGCCTTGACACTTTGACAAGCAGCTGCATGAGGCTGACTTGGATAGGCGATATGTAACTTCCATAGTAAGCAGACCACAGTTCGCTGATCCGTTCGTGATTGCTTCGGCTGCTGCCATAAACAGACCCTCTTGCGGACAAGATTGCTGCGCATTCATCTAGGAGTTCAGTTCTGTTTGTCATAATCAAATACTGATTGTGATTTTAACTTGCGGACTTTTTCATAATGCTCGTTAGCTGCTCGCCAACCAGCCGATCTACCAGACCAATAACCCTGATCGAATGCCTTATCTTTGATTGCTAAGTAAATGCCATAACCTATTACTATCCCTAACATGCAATATAGCCATATCCAAGGTGTTGTTGTTTCTATCATTTTGTAGCCCACTCCCGTATTACTTTAGGCATCGCAACAGGATCTCTGTCATCGATTACTTTATAGGTTGCTCCTGACGGATGTATTGATGGTGCAGCAGCAACATACCCTTTCCATTTGATGTCAATTCCAT
>JBIKII010000365.1:0-2568 GCA_044361705.1 Caulobacter sp. | reverse complement strand
TGTTTGATTGGATTGGGTGTCAGCAGCGTAGGTGTATTGTGGCTCAAACTGGTGATGATGTTAGGGGTTTAACATGTTTATAATTGTCTGTTTTAATCCATACAACCAGATCGAGGACTGTATTGGGCCGTTTGCTACAGAACAGGAAGCTATCCACTATGCCGATAGTCAAGAGTTACGAATAGCATACGTTACGCAAGTGTACCCACCAATGAACTAGCGATTTAACGAATGACATAACGCGAAAGCGTACCTGACTGGGAGCAGTCTTAACCTCAACCCGGACGTTATCGTCACGGGTTTCTTTACGTCTGTAGTTTGGCTCGATTGTGTACGGTGTTTTGCTTGTGTCCTCACCGGATTGACTTGTGAGGCTACTGGCAAGGCTCTGGACGATAACGGGTGAATTGGGTGACCATTGTATCGCCTTTTCAATTTGATGACGTTGCAGGCCCATCCTATGCGATTTCAGGAATTCAGTAGGTGAACTGTAAAGTGGAGCGTTCAGTCTAGTTTAGTAGTGTACACAATGTCACATGTTCTGGAATCGCATAGGATAGGGCAGGAAGAGCCTGAGATTCTGGACGATGTAAAGTATGGCTTCAATGCTCGAACGACGTTGTAGGCCCATCCTGTGAGACGTGGGAACGTGTTGTGGGTAGTCGATAGGTTCAAACTCAGTTCAGGTACGGTATTAGCATAGTCGGAAGGGTAGAACCACAATAGGTTGTGGTAGAGTGTGAATTGAACCACAACATCTTGTGGTTTCGTCGGGACAACGTATGGTTTGCGATACGTGGGGAAACCCACACTACAGCATGTCCACCAACAGGGTAGTCGGGGTTGTTGCCCGCCCATAGGGTAGTCGGGGTCACTTCTCAAAACCAGTGTCCCGGATAATGGTTCTGAGAGAATAGATGGTGGGGATGACTGCTGGTGGTGAGATTGGTTGGGTTTGGTGGCGTGGTGACGATATACCCCCACCAGATTTTTTGGAAAAAACTGAAGTGCTGTTTGGGGAGAGTGTTGACTGGTGAGTAATAGTTGCTACAGTTCTGATGTGGCACATAATTTTTTTGGACTTCACAGTTTCTGAGAAGGAGAATGATGTGAGTAAAGAAGTTGAGAAGCAAGTGCCGGGTGTGCCTGATGGCTGGCGATTGGTTGGTATTGGTGCTCCCAAGAAGGGAGAGTTCTTCATCACCAGTCACGATATGGTGGTGCGAGCAGATGTGAACATGTACGAGTACTGCTGGCCTATCGTTGAACTGATTGAACCAATTGAGCCACCTAAACCAAAGACAGAGGAGGTAGTCCTTAACAAGTATCTGGTACGTAGCAGCGATGGGGGGCACTGGATGCTGATAGTGTGCACTGCTGGGTATGCGGATACGTTCTTCTCTAATTACAAATTGATTGGTCCTTCAGAAACTATTGAAGTGGAGGTGGGTGTATGACGAACAGATTACCTAGTATGCTCAGGACACTGGATGCTATGATGCAGCAGGAGTTGGCTGACTACTGTAAGAAACTGATCAGCAATAGAGGAGTCACTAAAGAGTTTGCCATCAAGTGGTGTGCTGACAGGTTTGATGATCGTGGATCGTTGGCAGTCCATGAGTACATGACTGAGATGAAAGTGGTGGATAAGATTACTGGGTTGAAAGAACCACTGGTCATTAAGCCGGGACTGGTTCTGGAGATCAATCATGATAAGCTGGAGACGTTTATCGCACATCTGATCATGGAGAACCTGTTTAACCTTGCAGAGAATGCAACGTCGTTTGCTGTGATGGCTGCTGACTCTGGAGCGTATGTTGTATGGAAGATGTGCAACATGATTCCTGATGTGCCACCAGAGGACCAGTTAAAGGTGGCGTACGGTGCTGTGTTCGGTAGTAAGGACGTTGATCTGGTTGATGGTGAGTGTAAGTCTCAAGCTTATGCGTTCCCGATACTGATGACATCAATGAAAGCTATGATTGCTGGTGGTGCGTTGGTGCCCCGTGGAGAGATGATGTCCTGATGTTGGTACGTAAAGAAACCCCGCTCACTGTTATGGTGGCGGGGTCTTTTTGTTGGTACGTGTTTACAGTTTGATGTTTTGTCGACACGTTCTGACAACGTGTACACGGTAGTGTGCTCCGCTGCTACTTGTGATACTTGGCCCAGAGCCACTTGATGATTGGTATAGCGAAGTTCTTAAACAGAAACCATGCCCAGAAGCCATAGCCCATCTTGTAGCGTATGGCCAGTGTCATCTCATCGACATCGATTGGTGGGTCTACTTCATTGTTGGCCAGTTCGATGAACGCTTGTGAGATGCTGAGTGCCTTGACTGCACGCTTGGGTAGTTGCTTGGTTGTACGCAGCACACTGGTGGATACGTACTTGGTTGCTGCTTTCCAGTTACCGGGTAACAGCTTGAAGTGATCCAGCATATCTGCTTCAAGGTGACATGCTTCCTGCATATTCATGGGAGTGTATCTCATGGCTGTTCCTACTTGAAGTTGATTTTTGTTTTTAACTTTGGAGTTGTTAGGGCTTCTTCTACGGACCACCCGTAGT
>JBIKII010000310.1:0-2571 GCA_044361705.1 Caulobacter sp. | reverse complement strand
CAGCACGGGCGGCGCAGGGTCCAAGCTGGGCGGATGTCCGATGTCCGCGCCTGGCGCGCCGCCCTGGTCCATTGCCTCGACGATCCCGGTCGCGCGGGGCCGGACGCCGTCGTCCACCATGCGGACGGGCTGCTGCTGGTCGAGGACGGCCATATCGCGGCCTGCGGCGCCTGGGCCGACCTGTCGCCGACGCTGGCGGCCGACGTTCCGGTCGAGCCCCTGCCTGGCCGACTGTTGAGCCCGGGCTTCATCGACACCCACATCCACTTCCCGCAGATCGACATGATCGCCGCCTACAGCGGGCAGCTGCTGGACTGGCTGCACGAAAAGACCTTCCCCGCCGAGCGGGCTTTCGCGGACCGCGCCCATGCCGATGCAGCGGCCCAGGGGTTTCTCGACGAACTGCTGCGCAACGGCACGACCACCGCGATGGTATTCGGATCAGTGCATCGCGCCTCGATCGACGCGCTGTTCGAGGCGGCGCTGGCGCGGAACATGCGGCTGATCGCGGGTAAGTCGCTGATGGACCTAGGGCCGGACGACCTGAAGGATACCGTGGCATCGGGACGAGACGAGACCGAAGGTCTGATCCGCGACTGGAGTCGCCGGGGCCGGCTGGGCTACGCGGTCACGCCGCGGTTCGCGCTCTCGTCGTCACCGGAACAGCTGGCGGCGGCGGGAGAGATCCTGCGCGCCCATGAGCATGTCTGGATGCAGACGCATCTTGCCGAGAACCCTTACGAGGTTGCGGCCGTGGCGCGCGCCTTCCCGGAGGCGATGGACTATCTGGATGTCTACGACAGGTTCGGGCTGGTGACGGACCGGTCTGTGTTCGCCCATTGCATCCATATGACCGACCGGGCGCTGCACCGGATGAGCGAGGCCGGAGCGGCGATCAGCCACTGCCCGACCTCGAACCTGTTCCTCGGCAGCGGCCTGTTCGACCTGGCGCGCGCGCAGGCGCATGGCGTGGCGGTCGGACTGGGCACCGATGTCGGCGCCGGAACAACCTTCTCCATGCTCGGGACGGCAGCGGCGGCCTGCAATGTGGCGCAGATGAAGAGCGCGCCGCTCGATCCGCTGCGCGCGTTCTGGCTCGCCACGCGCGGTGGCGCGCGGGCGCTGGGACTGGAAGACCGGATCGGCAGCTTCACGGTCGGCTGCGAAGCCGACTTCGTCGCCCTGGATACGGCGGCGACCCCGCTGCTGGCCCGGCGGCTGGCCGGGGTCAGCGATATCCGGGAGATCCTGTTCGCCCTGATGGTGCTGGGCGATGACCGGGTGGTGGCGGACGCCTGGCTGGCCGGCGTCCGCGCACATCGCCGGGATTAATCGCCGGGGCGATCGCGCTCCCTTCGGCCCCTCGCATTGGGCACGGCGCCCCCGGAGGCGAGGCGGCGCCCGGAGGCCCTGGCCGCCTCCCTTCCCGGCCGGATCTCCCCTCCCACCGGAACTGCGGAGCGCTCGGCGACTGAACATGGTTCCCGGGGATTAAGGCTAATACTTGCCGTCTCGAACTCGGTTTACGACCGTTCATTGTATTCGTTGAATATATTGCAATAGCTAACCTGTAATCCTTGCGTCAGTGTCGGGGAGAGCGTCGAAAATCGACATCTCGATTACGGGGGTTCCGCAGGATGCGAGTCGCCACCATTGCCAGTCTTGGCGCGTCTGCCCTGCTGGGCGTCGGCGCACTGTTCGTGGCCAAGGTCTGGCTGCCCAATTCGTCGCCGGGGGCCAGTCGCGCCGCCGCTGGCACGCCAGCCGTCGCGCTGACGCCGGTAGTCGCGGCCTCGGGCGCCGTCCCGTTCGGCCAGAAGCTGGACGCGAAGAACCTGACCATCATCAGGATGCCCGCAGGCGCGGTGCCGGAAGGCGCCTATACCTCGATCCAGCAGGTGATCGGCCTGGACGGCGGCGCGCCGGTGACCCTGACCTCGCTGGTCAATCACGAGCCGATCCTGCCGACCAAGGTCAGCGGCGCCGGGGCGAAGGCCTCGGTGGCCGCGACGATCTCGCCGGGGATGCGGGCCTACACCATCAAGGTCAACGAGGTCGCCGGCGGCGGCGGCCACGTCCTGCCCGGCGACCATGTCGACGTCGTCCTGGTGCAGGAACTGACCGACAAGGGCGCTGTCGAGGGCGCCGCGACGGCCAAGCTCTATATCTCGACGCTGGTCCTGCAGAACGTTCGTGTGCTGGGCATGGACCTGATCGCCGACCAGGCCTCGACCGAGAAGTTCCCGCCCAAGACCGCAACGCTGGAAGTCACCGTGCTGGACGCCGGCAAGCTGGCCGCCGCCGGCGAGGCGGGCATCCTGTCACTGTCGCTGCGGCGAAGCGGCGCGACCGATGTGGCTGACCTCAGGCCGATGACTCTGCCGGAGATGCTGCGCAGCGATCGCATGGCCGGCGTCACACCTGTCAGCGCACCGCCGCGCCGCAACGCGCCGCGTCGCCAGTCATCGTCGAGCAGCGCCGCGCCGTCCACCCGTGGCCTCGTGGTCACCCAGGGCGGCAAGCGGGAGACCGTCTCCGTGCCTTCAGAGCGCTTCGGGAGCTGACCATCAT
>JBIKII010000309.1:0-2572 GCA_044361705.1 Caulobacter sp. | reverse complement strand
GCCGACACCCTGGTGTCGCTGGGCCGTAACGCCGAGGCCGAGACGCTTCAGCGCGGGGTCTGGGAGACTCGCAAGCGCCTCGTGGGCGAGGATGCGAGGGACACCCTGTCCGCCGCCAGCGCCCTGGCCCTGTCGCTGTTCCGCCAGGGCCGGGCGAACGAGGCGGAGGTCCTCGACCGTCACGTCTGGACCGTGCGTCTGCGGGATCTCGGCGAGGAACATCCCGACACCCTGACCGCCGGCAATCGCTATGCCGAAAGCCAGGGCGCGGCCGGACGCGTCGCTGAAGCCGAGACGCTCAATCGCCGCATCTGGCTGCTGCGCCGGCGGCTTCAGGGCGACGACCACGCCGACACGCTCGCCACGGCCGCCAACCTCGCCCAGGCCCTCGCCGCGCTGGGCCGCACGGCCGAGGCGGAAGCGATCAATCGTCAGACCTGGCTCGCCGCCCGCCGGACCATGGGCGACGAGCATGTCGTTACCCTGATCTACGCCAACAACCTGGCGCTCAATCTCGAAGCGATCGGACGCGCGGGCGAGGCCGAGGCGCTGAACCGGCAGGTCTGGGCGGTGTATCGGCGTGTGCTCGGCGAGGATCATCCCGATACCCTGGCGGCGGCCAACAACCTTGCGCTCAGCCTCAATGCGCTCGGCCGGATCGAGGAGGCGGCGACGCTGGATCGTCAGGTCTGGACGGCCAGCCAACGGGTCCTTGGCGAGGCCCACCCCCTCAGCCTGACCTCCGGCAGCAATCTGGCCAGCGGCCTGCGTGATCTCGGCCGCTTCGACGAAGCCGAGAGCCTGCACCGCAAGCTTTGGGACATCCGCCGCCGAACCCAGGGAAATGATCACCCGATGACGCTGATCGCGGCCGGCAGCCTCGCCCTGACCCTGGAGGCGGCGGGCAAGCTGGCCGACGCGGAGACGCTGCTGGAAGACGTCGCCGCGACCATGGCCGGGACGGCCAGGGGCGAAACGCCTCTGACTCTGGTGCGGGCCTGGCGCGGTCTGGGATCGGTCCGCTACGGCCTGCGCGACTACGCCGGCAGCTACCAGGCCTACGACATGGCGGCTGCGGCCACCCGTCGGCGCTATGGCGACCGCCGGGCCAGCGGTGACGGTGAGCAGGCGCGCGGCGAGCTGATGCGCGCCCGCGACATCTTCCTCGGCCAGATCCGCGCCGGCTGGAGCTGGGCGAGCCAGCCGTGACCACGCCGTCCGGGTCGCGTCGTGGCAAGATCGGGCGTGGCGCCACGCGACGGAGAAACAGGCCATGATTACGGTCTTCGGCGGACAGACATCGCGATCCCTCCGGGTCGCCTGGCTGATGGAGGAGATGGGCCTCGCCTACCGCGTGCAGCAGGTGGACATGCTGTCCGAGACCCCGGATGCGGCGCTGCTGGCGGTCAACCCGGCCTACTACATCCCGGCGATGCAGGACGGCGACGTCACCATGGTCGAGTCGATCGCCATCATGGAATACCTGATGGCCCGCTACGGCCCGACGCCGCTGGCGCCTGCTGCAGGCGATCCCGCCTTCCCGGCCTATCAGCAGTTCCTGCATCTGGGCGAGGCCGGCCTGGCGACCCTGATGATGGTGCCCGTGGTCAGCCGGTTCCTGGCGCCGGAGGCTGAGCGGGACAACTGGGGCGCCCGCCAGGCGCTATTCTGGGCCGAGAAGCGACTGGTGCTGGTGAAACGGCAGCTCGAACGGTCGACCTGGATCGCCGGCGAGGCCTTCACGGCGGCGGATATCTCGATCACCTACGCCCTTGAGTTCGGCCGCCGGCAGGGCGTGATTACCCTCTGCGACGCCGAGACCGCGTACCTCGAGCGCACCATGGGCCGCGAGGCGTACGGGCGCGCGCTGGCGAACTCCATGCCCGCGGACTGACGGCCGACTTCCGCGATACCCTTGCCTGACGTTGGGTCGCGCGCGTCAGATGGCCGCCAACCAAAAACTCGGGAGACAGCGGCATGGATCTGGGACTCAAGGGCAGGACGATCTTCGTCGCCGGCGCGAGTCGCGGCATCGGCCTTGGCATCGTCGAGGCCTGTCTGGCCGAAGGCGCGAAGGTCGCCATCACCGCGCGCGGCGCCGAGGCGCTGGAGGAAACCCGGGCGCGACTGGCCGCGCAGTATGGCGCTGACAACCTCTGGGCCATGGCCGGCGACCTGCGGCAGACTGACGTGATCGAGAAAGCCCTGGCCGGCGCCGAAGCCGCGCTGGGCCCGATCTATGGCGCGGTGGCCAACGTCGGCCTGCATCCCTGCCCGCCGGGGGCCGAAGTCGACGACGAAACCTGGGACGCCGGCTTCACCCAGAACCTGACCTCCGCCTGGCGGCTGGCCCGGGCCGCCTATCGCATGATGGGGCCGCGCGGCGAGGGCTCGGTGCTGATGATCAGCTCGATCGCCGGTCTTGGCGCTCTCGGCACCCCCCTGACCTACGGCACCGCCAAGGCCGCGATGAACCACCTGGGCAAGGAGCTGGCCAAGATCACCGGTCCGAGCGGCGTGCGCGTCAACACCATCGCGCCGGGCAACATCATCTTTCCGGGCGGCACCTGGC
>JBIKII010000308.1:0-2574 GCA_044361705.1 Caulobacter sp. | reverse complement strand
GCACGGCGCGGCAGGTGATGCCGTAGGTGCACAGCCCGTGCAGGATCGGGCGCGGGAAGCCGGCGGCAGCGGCGATCTTCGGGTCCGAGTGCAGCGGATTGCGGTCGCCGCTCAGCCGGTAGATCAGCGCCTGGTCCGGTTTGGTTGGGATGTCGACCGACAGATCCGGTGCGCGCGTCGGGACTTCATGCGGCTCCGGCGCGCCGTCCGACGGCCCGCCGAAGTTGCCGTCGCCGCGGGCGAAGGTCGAGCCGGTCAGGGTGGCGATCTTCTCGCCGGTCTTCGCGTCGGCGAGGACGGTCTCGTTGTAGATCACCGCGCCCTTGTCGCCCTTGTCATAGGCGCCGACGACGCGGCTGGTGGCGAGGATCGAGGCCTCGGTCGGCAGCGGCTTGTGGAATTCGACCTTCTGCTCGCCGTGCACGACCAGCAGGAAGTTGATCCCCATCTTGCCGATACCGGGTCCGGCGCCCCAGGCGACCGTGGTGGCCATGGTCGGCACCGCCTTGAGACCGCTCTCGTAGACGAATGGCAGTTCGTCCGCGTTCATCGGGTCCGAGCCCATGCCGATGCCCAGGGCGTAGAGCATGGAATCCTTCTCGGTCCAGGCAAACGGCTGGTCCTTGCTGGTGAGCGACAGAATCTCGGGGTAGGCGATAGGCATGGACGTCTCCCGGCGTTTTCTTCTTGTGGTGATTGAAGCGCGTTGACCTTAGGGACCGCAAGACGGGAGGTCGCATTGCCGGGTTCCATTTGATCAGCTAGAAGCGCCGCCTCATCTTCATCGCGGCCGCAACCCGCCCGCAGCTTCAAGAGTCTCGAATGGAACAGACCAAGGCCGCCATCGGCCCCATCAGCGGCAACATCCTTTTCTACACGACCCCCGAGCCTCTCAGCAAAGACATGCACAGTGGACTGGGCGTGCAGCGCATGGAGAAGCCGTTCGGCTTCGCCGCGAAGGGCCACGTCGTGCCGCTGACCGTCGCCGAATTCACCTTCGCGTCGATCTGCTACCCGATCATCTTCGCCGGCGCGGAAAACATGCCGCTGGCCGTGATGGGCATCAACAGCGAGGAAAACCTGTTCGTCAACGATGACGGGTCGTTCGTCTCGGGCGGCTACGTGCCGGCCTACATCCGCCGCTATCCGTTCGTGCTGGCTGCCGACGAGGCGCAGCAGCGCATGGTCGTCTGCATCGAGCGGACCGCCGACATCTTCACCGAGAAGAAGAAGGCCGACCTGCCCCTGTTCGACGACGCCGGCGAGCCGTCGGAATACACCCAGAACGCCATCAAGTTCTGCGAGGACTTCGAGGGCGAGCGCCGCCGCACGGACGCCTTCGTGAAGCTGCTCAAGGACCACGACCTTTTCGAACAGCGTGAGTCGATCTTCAACATGCCCAAGGACGACGGCACGTTCGAGCCGGTGAAGCTGGCCGAGTATTTCGCGGTCTCCGAAGCCAAGCTCAACGCCCTGTCGCCGGAGGTCCTGGTCCAGATGCGCGACAACGGCGCGCTGGAGAAGATCTACAACCACCTCACGTCGCTGGCCGGCTGGGATCGTCTCGTGGCCATCGCCAGCGAACGCGCCATCAAGCGGAGCCAGGCGGCCGCCTGATTTCGCAGGCGCCGCGGCCGCTCCGGCGGTCGCGGTCGGTTGCCTGCGGGCCGCTCTCGCTGATCAGCCAGAGGGGGCCTTCAGCCTCAGACCGCTCTAGCGCGCGAAAACGCTGCGCGTAAGACAGGAAAAGACGAGGCGCCCGGCCTCGTCGAGCAGATCGTGCTGGGCGATGATGATGCCCTTGTCATCGCCCACCGGGTCCTTGCCCATCACCGTCATCCGCCCGCGAAGCAGTTCGCCGACCGGCGGATTGCGCGCCCAGCGCAGGGCGTCGACGCCCAGCCGCTTGGTCTGGGGCCAGTCTGACGAAGCGTGCTCCTCAAGGCGCGACCACAGGGCGTAGACCATCGCCTCCGGCGCCCCCCGCTCGACGCCCCAGCCCGGCGCGAAGGCGCGGATGAAGGCCTCGAGGGCCTGGGCGTCGACCGCCACGGCGCCGAGGTTGACCACCTGGCCGATCGAGATCTCGTCGAAGCTGGAGGGCATCAGGCGGAAGGCTCCGGAGAGATGCGAATGAGCAGTTTGCCGTCGTGGTCGCCGGTGAACAGCCGCTTGACCGCCTCGGCTGCGTTTTCCAGTCCGTCGACGGCGTGGGCCTTCCACTTGATCTGGCCGCCGAGCACCCAGGGCGCCAGTTCGGCCAGGGCCTCGCCCGCGCGGGGGATGTAGTCGATGACGATGAAGCCCTTGATCAGGATCCGCCGCATCAGGACGCGGGCGAAGTCGCTGGGGCCCGGCACGTCGCCGGTGGCGTTGTAGGTGCTGATCATCCCGCACAGGGGCATACGGCTGAAGTTGTTCATCCGGGCGATGACCGCGTCCATGATCGCGCCGCCGACGTTCTCGAAGTTGACGTCGATGCCGTTCGGGCAGAGCCGGTCCAGCGCCGCGCCGACGTCCTCGTTCTTGTAGTCGATGGCGCCGTCGAACCCGAGATCGTTGGTCAGCCAGGCG
>JBIKII010000318.1:0-2574 GCA_044361705.1 Caulobacter sp. | reverse complement strand
GACTCCTCTGCCTGTGAATGATTATAGTTACCGGCTACATTAAACCAGTTGTTTCCATAAACGCCGTACTTATCGCCAAAATGTTTATGTAGCATCGTATTCATGTCTATACGCAATCTGCTAAGCGGAAATTTATCGCCTCCGTAATTATTACCAAAGAATGAAATCTCTCTGCAATTACCTATCTCGCCGTCTGGCTTGTATATTTCAGGATCATAACCTATCTCTAAATATCCGCCATTTACTACGTTTGCCACATCTCGCATATTGCTAAACAAAGTCTTATCTATATGATGAGCCATGTCAATCATCCATGCAGGAGTTTCATTTCGTATGTCGCCGTTCCAATTACAAATCCATGCGCCTGTTTCACGCATAGCCTTTACAGTTTCTATATGTATTATGTTAGGACTTTGTATCTGCATAAAGATAATATCCGGTCTAAACTCTCTGGCTATTCTTATCGCTTCTTGGTTTACATCCTTTGCTCCTGTAGATAACTCTATGTAATCAGTACAGTTAGCCATAAAGGCTTTACGTGCTGAATCATTTGGTGGAGGTGCTACCATTAAACCTAAGTGGAAAATTCTCATACTTTTCTAATGTTATCCCAATCTCTTAGGAAGTCTAATATTGATGGGTAATTCATTCGACCTGCTCCGCACTTTCTACGGACATGAATCCAACCATTTATAACGCCAACACAGATAACATACTCCTGATTCTTGTATAATCCTGCTTGACCTATAAAATTGGCTTTGAACATAAAGCAAATATAATTATTTATATAACATAAAGAAATAAAAAAAAACCTGCCAATTTCTTGACAGGCTTTCTTCATTAAACCAAAAAAACTAGCTTGGATTAGCGTTCAATGAACCAGTCACGAATGCATCAGTGTAGTAGATAGGTAGAGCAATACGACCTTCAACACGAACAGTTATTTTGTTTTCACGAACGTTAGTACCATCTTCCTCAAAGAATCTAACAATAGGATTCTCACGTACAAATAGTTGCGCACCTTTTGACCAGTCACCAACTAAGTATTTAGAATCGCTCATTGCAGTAGACTTGAAGATAGGAACTCCAGATATAAACATTTGACCATTTACAAGATCAACTGCAACTCCACCCGGAAGAGTGTAGTCATTAGTAGTGCCTCTAGTTAGCATCAACGCATAAAACTGCTCTGGACTTAAAAGAATACCATTTGCAGAGTGGTTATTGCTTTCAATTTGTGCAACTGAATCTAGTAACTTCTCTACTTGGATAGTACGAAATCCTGAGTAAGCCTCAGCATTGGTAATCAAACCACCTAAATTTGGCGAAACACCAGATCCGTTCAATAGTTGATTATCCTCAGCGTCAAGATACTGCTCTAGTAAACGGCTTTGAAGATAAGAACGCATTGCAGAGATGTCATCTAAAGCCTTACGAGTAATACGCAAGTAACCTGCGATAAACTCAGATGGTGCAACCTCTTCTGTCAAATCGTAATCAATTTGAGATTTAGTACCTGAATTATCTGCCCATGCTGCAACTGATCCCTCAGAACCTGTTTCCTGTAAATAGTGAATTGCAGATGTAGTCATTACGCCAGTAGGAAGTAATGATCTAATGTGCAACTTACGTGGTGCAGCAGGAATGATACCTGGTAGCATCTGCACGTTTGCAGCAGCAAGATCAGTAATGTTAGCTAATGACATATCGCCAACTGTCTTTAACTCCATTGCAAATGACTTGATCTCTTTTCTCTTAAATTTCTCTAAGTTATCAGAGTTCTCATCCATAGCAGTTGCAAAAGCCTTATTGAAAGAAATTGGCGATGCTTCTTGAGCATCCATTTTAATTCTGTTAGCTTCTGACTGTGCTTCTAGCAATGCTTTGTCCATTGCATCAATTCTAACCGATGTAGATTTTTGCAATTCCTCTAGCTTTAGATCAGCTGCCTTTGTAGCTTCGCTGATAGCGTTTGCGATGATGGCTTTTGCCTCCTCAATAGTTTTGGCTTTGTTTGCATCTAGCAACTCCTGAGCCTTTAATTCTAAATTTTCCATTTTTACTTTTCTAAATGTTTTATTAATTCTGTTAATATATTCGGCTCATCTTGCTTTGGAGTGACTAATGTCGGCTCTGCTTCCGATAGTGAATTTTTACCTAATGTGAACGCCTCTAGTTGAAATTGCTTTAATGCTATTTCCAACCTACCAAAGCCCTCATCCGTTAAGCTACCATCTTTCAGTAGCTTAATCATTTTACCAATCTGATCGTTTATCTCTGCCATAGTCAAGGACTTAAATCCCATAAATGGAGTTTCTGGATTAGCACCCAGAGTAACATTCGATCCCTCGTATAATTTAATTTCTTTAATCATGCGCATTCCTGTATTCTGATCATAGTCAGCTTTCATAGTGCTAAAACCAATAGAATGCTGAATTACAATACCCTCTGCATAAAGAATCATTGCATCTCTGCCGTAGCTTGTAGGTGCTATTTTACTCTCAAAGTATATTCCTTTTTCCTGAGCTTCTAAAACCATTGGCTTACCATGAGGCTGAGCGTAGTTATGCTGAT
>JBIKII010000134.1:0-9247 GCA_044361705.1 Caulobacter sp. | reverse complement strand
AGGGGGCAAGGGCTCGGAGCTGGTTCATGGATCCCGGCCTTCGCCGGGAAGCTGCCGAAGTACCAGCTGTCTCGGGGTTGATCTGGCGGCGAGCAGAAGTCGATAAGGAGTGTGTCCCCGTTTCTCCGCTGTCGAGGGTGTCGCCCGGTGCGAAAAGCAAAAGTCTACGAGGGCGGATGTCTCTGTGGTCATGTTCGCTTCACGGCGGTCGGCCCCGCGCTGAAGCCGCACACCTGTTCATGCAGGATGTGCCAACGGCACAGCGGCGCGCTGACGGTCAGCTGGGTCGAGTTTCCGAGTGAGGCCGTGACCTGGTGCGGCGAAGGCGGGCGACCCTCGACCTTCCGGTCATCGGACTACTCCAGTCGGGCCTTCTGCGCGCAATGCGGCAGCACCCTTGGCGCCATCGACGACCAACCGGTCGTCGCGCTTGTGCTTGGCGTTTTTGACAAGCCGACCGCGAAGGCGCTGGCGCCGACCGCGCATTCCTTCCGTTCAGCACGGCCGCGTTGGTGGCATGTCGAGGCGGACGCCGAGGAGTCCCGGTAGGGCGCAGGCGGCTCTCAACGGGTCAAGCGGGGGCGTCAGCGCCGGCCGTAGCGAAGGCCTCGCGGTAGAAGGCCCAGTGCCGGTCGCCCAGGGCGGTCAACACTCCTATCGGGTCGTGGCTGACGCCGGGCAGAACGATCCAGTCGTGAGGGATTCCCAGACGCGTCAGATGGGCGTGGAAGTCGCGGTTGTTCTGCAGCGTCTCATCCCGGTCGCCGATGACCAGCCGCAGCCGCGAGTCCCGGGCAAGGGCGGCGGCGTTCTGTTCCGCGTAACGGCGCGGGCTCACCGCCCGGAAGCGGTCCTGATCGCCGCCGTAGACGGTCCGGAGCAGGGCTTCCGCCTGGACCCGACTGGCGCGCGGGGTCCGGTCCAGGGTCTCCTGCATCGGCCCGGCGCCCATGATGGACACATTGCGGAACAGTTCCGGATAGAGGAATCCGAAGCGCGCCGCGCCATACCCGCCCATGCTGAACCCGTCGAGCAGGCGGCCCTCGCGTGTGGCGATCGTTCGCCAGTTGGCGTCGATGTGAGGACGCAGCTCGTGGACGATGACGGTCTCAAGCGGCGCCTGGCCGTTCGCCCAGTCGACATACATGCCCATTCGCAGGCCGTTGACGAAGACCATGAGGAACGGCGGCGTCCGCCCGGCCGCGACCGCTTCGTCGACCAGGGTGGCCAGGCGGGCGATGCCGGCGACTCCGCCGCCCGAGCCGTGCAGCCAGTAGACGACGGGCAGCCGCGGGGCCGGGTCTGCTGCGTAGGCCGGAGGCGCGTAGAGGTGGAAGCTGACCTCCGTACCGGCGGCCCGGCTGCTGAAGGTCTGGAAGGACAGGCCGGGCCCCTCGACCGACGGCGTGACCCACTGGAGGGGGGCGCCCGCCGCCGTCGGCCCGGGGGCGGCGCCCTGAACCGCTCCGCCTGACGCGAGGCCGCCCAGGCAGGCGCCAAGGGTCAAAAGGTGTCTTCGACGGTTCATCGGTCCGGACCTCTGGATCAACGCTTGCAGGATCTTCAATCCGCGCCGCCGGCGAATCCGTCGCCGGCGTCCTGGCCACCATCTCGCCAGCCGGGCAGGGACAGACACCGAGGTGTCTGTCCCGATCACAGCCTACTCGTTCACCCGCTTGCCCTCGCCGGCGCCGCGGGCCAGCTTCACGAACTCGGCGCGCAGACCGAACTCGTCGGTTCCCCGAGCGCCCTGGGCCAGGTCGATGACCTGGGGCCAGCCGAAGTCGGCGGAGATCCAGGGGTCGCCGCGCAGCTTCTGCCCAAAGGCGGCGACGGCCAGGGCCCAGCGGGTCGCTTCCGGCGCGGCCGCCAGGCTGTCGCTGACGTCGGCGCGGGTGATCGGCCGCTGCATCAGCACCGACTCGCTCTTGCCGGGCAGCTTGTAGCGGACCTTGAGGAAGGCCAGCTCGGCCGACGGGGCCGCCGCCGGCCGGGCCGAGCCGTAGCGCAACGGATCGGAGGAGGGCGTCGCCCCAACACGGGTGATCTCGTAGAGCGCGGTGACCGAGGCGCCCGATCCCACCTCGCCGGCGTCGACCTGGTCGTTGTTGAAGTCCTCGCGGTTCAGCATCCGGGTCTCGTAGCCGATCAGCCTGTACTCGCTGACCTGGGCGGGGTTGAACTCGACCTGGATCTTCACGTCGTCGGCGATGGGGAACAGCGAGCCGGAGAAGTCGTCGCGGAACAGCTTCCGGGCCTCGTCGAAGCTGTCGATGTAGGCCGCCGTGCCGTTACCGTTCTGTGCCAGCGTCTGCATCATCGTGTCGTTGTAGTTGCCGCGCCCGAAGCCGTAGACCGACAGGTAGACGCCGGTCTTGCGCTTGTCGGCCACGAAGTCCTTGAGCTTGCTCGGGTCGGAGACGCCGACGTTGAAGTCGCCGTCGGTCAGCAGGATGACCCGGTTGACCGCCTTGGGGTCGAAGTTCTGCTGGGCCAGCGCATAGGCCAGGGCCAGTCCCTGACCGCCGGCCGTCGAGCCGCCCGACTGCAGGGCGCCCAGGGCGCAGCGCATTTTCAGCTTCTCCTTGCCGCTGGTCGGGGCCAGCACGGCGCCCGCCGAGCCGGCGTAGGCGACCATGGAGACCCGGTCGTCGCCGTCCAGCTGGTCGATCAGCGTGCCCAGCGCCTTCTTGGCCAGCGGCAGGCGGTCCTCGCTCCACATCGAGCCGGAGGTGTCGACCAGGAAGACCAGGTTCAGCGGCGGCTGCTCATCGCGTGGAATGTCATAGCCCTGCAGGCCGATATGGATGACCTCGCGGTCCTTGGACCAGGGGGAGGGAGCCACGGCGACGAACGGCTTGAACGGCTCGGTCCGGCTGGCGGGCAGCGGATAGGCGTAGTCGAAGTAGTTGATCAGCTCCTCGACCCGCACAGCGTCCCGCGGCGGCACGCGGCCGTCGGCCAGGAAGCGGCGGGTGTTGGCGTAGGCAGCGGTGTCGACGTCGATCGAGAAGGTGGAGACCGGCTCCTGGGCCACTTGCTTGATCGGGTTGGAGACGCCGCCCGGGTACTTCTCGGTGTCCTGCGCGACGACTGGCGGGCGCGGCATGCCTGGCATGATCCCGCTGGGCGCGGCGAGGGCGACGGCGGGCGCGGGCATGGCCATCGGCGGCGGCGGCGGCGGCGGCGGCGGCGGTGCGGGCGGCGGCGGAGGAGGAAGGGGCGGCGGCGGCGGCGCGCCGACCATCGGCGACATCGCCCGGCTCTTGCGGCTGCCGGTCACAACAATGCTGCTCCCGCCGAGCTCTTCCCGGTCCCCGGCGCCGGCGAAGCCAAGCTTCTCACAGTCCGCGGCCGACGGTTCACCTGTGGCCGGCGATGCCGCCAGCGCGAACGTGGTCGGCGGCGCGGAGGCGGCCATCAAGGCGGCGATAGCCGTCAGGCTGACAATGGATCGAAAACGCCGTGCTTCGCGCATGTGATTCCCCTGAACTCGTTCGTCCCGAGACCATGGTTCGCTCGCCTCGTGCGGCGAAAGCAGGGCGCAACACGGGCGAGGACACGGCGGCGTGTCGAAAATGGCGACCTTTTCCCGTCACGCGCGAACGTTGTTCACTCCAGAGCTTCCGACCTCGAAATATGGTTAATCATAGCCCCTCGCGCGCTTGACTCGTTGCGGGGGCCTGCGAAGAGTCACGTTCGCCGAATTGGTTATCGGCAGGGTGGCGTAGGGGGCAATCAGGATGCACGAGAGCAGCGACACCCCGGGCGGCCCCGAAGGGTCCGCCAAAGGGCCGCTGATCCGTGGCGCGTCGATCGCCGTGCTCATCACGGCCGTCATCCTGCCTCTGGTCGGCTGCGATACCGGGCCCAACAGCTGGTTCGGCAGCAAGGGCGAGGTCGCCTGTCCGCGCCCGCAGATGCCGACCGGCTCACAGCCGCAGTTCAACGCCCAGCAGCTGGAGATTCGCACGCTTCGCCGCCGCGGTTTCACCGGCGATTTCTTCGCCCAGCTCGAACTGGCGCGCCGCTACCAGGGCGAACGCGCCGCCGACAAGAACCTCGAGGACGATGTCGAGGCGGCCGTCTGGTACGCCCTGGCCCTGACCAATTCCGACGGCTACACGCCGATCGCCGCCAACAGCCGCCGCGCGCCGCAGGGCGAGAACAAGATCTCGCGCTTCGACGACTGCCGCGCGGTCGAGCGCAAGATGGCCTATCGCGCTCTCGACCGGGTGCTGTCGCGCATGACGTCCGAGGAGCAGGAGAAAGTCCGCAACCGCGTCATCTACGTCCTGTCGACCCAGGGCGCGGAGGGCTACCGGACCCTGGCGCGGATGCACGACGGCTTCTTCGGTCCCTACGGCGAGCCGACCGACAACCGCCAGGCGGCGGAGGCGCGCGGCCGTCCGAACAAGCCCGGTGCGCCGGCCGCCCTGGCGCTGTTCCCGCGCAACGACATCGACGCCTATCTCTACAACTACCTGGCGGTGCAGACCGGCGATGTCGGCGCCTATGTGATGCTCAAGGACTTCGAGCGCTCGTCGGCCCGTCGCGCGGCGGACGGCGCCCTCGTCGAGCAGAAGGCCCGCCGCTGGACGCCGACCTACGAATTCTATCCGCCCGAGGCGCCGGAATCGGGCGTGCCGCACTCCGACGAGAGCGACCAGTACAACGACGGCCAGCAGGCGGCGCTGCAGCGGCTGCGCGAGCTGCCCTTCATCCATATCGCCGAGGCCCTGGCCTATCTGCGGGTCACGCCCCGGCCGGTCGCCCACGAGGATGCCCTCTACCCGGGCGACATCCAGAGCCTGCAGGCCATGATCGGCCGTCCGCAGACCGGCGTGTTCCAGCCGATCGAGAAGGTCCGCGCCATCCAGTACGCGGCCGTCAACGGCTCGCCCAAGGCCCAGCTGGTGCTGGCGGTGATGTACTCCGAGGGCGTCGGCGTGCCCCGCGACTACGCCCGCGCCTTCTACTGGTACGCCGAAGCCGACAAGCAGGGGTCGGCCGAGGCCAAGTACGCGATGTCGACCTTCTTCTCGCTGGGGGTTTCCGGCGTCGCCGACCAGGACAAGGCCGGGGCCGTCGTCTACCAGATCGACGCCGCGCTTTCGGGCTTCAAGCCGTCGGCCGGCCGTCTCCAGCAAGTGCTGGCCCAGGTGTCGCGTCCGCGGCCCACGCCTCGCGACAGGGATTATCTGCCATGAAGACGCTCAAGCGCTTCCTTCCCGCCGTCGCGACGGCCTTCGCCGTAGCGGTGACCGCCACGGCCGCGCAGGCCTTCCCCGACGCGGCCGCCCGCGTCGACCAGCAGGTGCGCCCCAACTTCGGCGGTCTGATCACGCCGCCGCTGAAGCCGCGTTGGCGTCCCGAACGCTGGAAACCCGACCGCTATCGCTGGGGCCGGCGTCAGCCGGGCTGGAACGACTACTACCCGCCCAATGGTGAATGGCCGCGCGACCGCACCTCGGTCACCGTCGACTGCGGCGATCCCTACGCGGGTCCGACGCCGATCTCCGACGCCCTGCGCAGCCTGGCCGACAACGGCATCCTCTACATTCGCTCGCGGGGCGGGGTCTGCCGCGAGACGGTGATCGTCGAGTACCCGGTGATCATCGCCGCCGAGGGCGCCTCGATCTTCGATCCGGCTCCGGCCACGGCGCCGGCGACCATCTCCGCCCCCGAGGGCGCGCCCTGCATCCGCATCGCCGAAGGCGTGAAGGGTGTCGAACTGCGCGACCTGGTCCTGACCAGCGAGAAGGGCGGCCGCACCGCCTGTGTCGAATCCTGGGGCGGCGACGTCGCCCTGGTCCGCACCACGGTCAACTACTGGGGCGACGCCGCGGCGGTCTACGCCTCGGGCGGCAAGCTGATCCTGCGCGAGAGCAGCATCGACGCCTACACCTGGAACGCGGCCGTGATCGCGGAGTCGGCGGTCGTCGACATCGCCCGGACCCGGATCACCGGCGAGGAAACCGGCCTCGACATCACTCCGGCCACCGGTGAGAGCCGCATCGATCAGGTCGGCATCATGGCCCGCTCGACCTCCGGCTCGGCCGGCAACGGCATTCTCGTTCGCGGCCTGCGCAGCGGGTCCGGCACGCTGACGATCCGCAACGCCGTGATCAGCGGCTGGCGTAACGGCCTGCATCTGGACCGGGGCTCGCAGGTTGACGTCAGCCGCAGCCGCTTCCTGGGCACCACCGTGGGCGTGGTCTCCGACGGCCAGCTGCGCTTCACCGAGTCGGCCATCGGCTCGCGCGACGTCGGCATCTATGTCGCCGGCGGCAATGCCTACATCCACCGCAACCGGATCCATGACTGGAGCCGCCGCGCGATCTGGGTAGAGCAGGGCGCCACGGCTGATGTCGAGCACAACTGGGTCTACTACGGCGGCGACTGCTGGCGTCAGCAGTGGGATCGCGGCACCTATTGCGTCCGCGCCTCCAGCCTGCCGGCGACCCTGAAGGACGAGAGCGCGTTCAGCAATTCCACCCGTCCGTGGTGGGAAGCTGACGGCTACGACCGCGGCTACAGCCGTGACGGCGCGCCCGGGGCCCTCGCCCCGGCCGTCCCGCCGCCGCCGCCGCCGAAGGGTTGGCGTTCGCGTCCTTCGCGGCGGTAGGGCGCGGCCCTCAGTTCACGCTGGCGGGAAAGGTCGGGGCCTTGCGGGCCCCGGCCGCCTGCTCGAAGGCGTAGCCGTAGCCGAGCAGCAGCCCGTCGCTCCAGGCCGGGCCGATGAACGACAGCCCGACGGGCAGGCCCTGCACCTGTCCCATCGGCACGGTCAGGTGCGGATAGCCGGCCACGGCGGCCGCGTTGCCGGCCCCGCCGCCGACGTAGCGGTCCTTCAGCACCGGATCGATCGGCCAGGCCGGACCCAGCGTCGGCCCGACCAGCACGGTGACGTCATACCTGGCCAGCAGCGCGTCGATGCCCTCGGGTCCGGCCAGCCGCGCCGCGTCGGCCTTCGCCTTCAGATAGGCCGGGTCGTCCAGCCCGCTGGTCGCTTCGGCCTGCTCGAACAGCTCCTGCCCGAACAGCGCCATCTCCCTGCCCGCGTTGGCCTTGTTGAAGGCGATGACGTCGGCGAGCGTGCGGGTCTTCACCTTCGTCGGGTCCGTGGTGGCGAGGTAGGCGTTCAGCCCGGCCTTGAGTTCGACCAGCAGCACGACCAGTTCGTTGCGGCCGATCTCGCCGCGGTTCGGGAACTCCGGCACGTCGACCAGCACCGCGCCCTGCGCCTTCAGGGTCGCCAGCGCCTGCTCGAACACCGCGTCGGTCTCGGGATGGAAGCCGGCGGCGTAACGCATGACGCCGATGCGGGCGCCCTTCAGCGCGTCGGGCTTCAGCCGGGCGGCGTAGTCCTCGCGGCGGCGATCGGCCTGGGCGGTCGCCGGGTCCTTCGGGTCCGAACCGGCCATGGCGGTCAGCAGCAGGGCGGCGTCCTCGACGGAGCGGGTCATCGGCCCGGCGGTATCCTGGCTGGCGCTGATCGGCACGATGCCGGTGCGCGAGACCAGTCCCACGGTCGGCTTGAGGCCCACCAGCCCCGTCACCGCCGCCGGGCAGGTGATCGATCCGTCCGTCTCCGTCCCGATCCCGGCCGCCGCCAGTCCCGCCGCGATGGCCGCGCCGGTCCCGGACGAGGAGCCGCAGGGGCTGCGGTCCAGCGCATAGGGATTGCGCGTCTGGTCGCCCACGGCGCTCCAGCCGCTGATCGAGTTGTCCGACCGGATGTTGGCCCACTCCGACAGGTTGGCCTTGCCCAGCACCACCACCCCCGCCGCCCGCAGCCGCGCGATGACCGGCGCGTCGCGACCGGAAACGTTGTCCGCCAGCGCCAGCGACCCGGCCGTGGTGGCCAGCCCGGCGTCGGCCGTCTCGATGTTGTCCTTGACCAGGATGGCGGCCCCCAGCAGGGGCCGCCTGTCGCCCGCGCGCCGCGCCAGGTCGGCCGCCCGGGCGTCGGAGAGCGCCGCCGGGTTCATGGCGATCACCGCATTGACCCGCGGCCCGACCGTCTTGCCGCGCACGACATAGGCGCTGGCCACCGCTTCGGACGAGGCCCGTCCGGCGCCCACCTCCGCCTGCAATCCGGCCAGCGAGGCGTCGGCCACCTCCGGCAAGGGCGGCGGCATGGCGGCGGCGGGTGCGGCAAAGGCGGCGGCCAGCGCGAGCGGAAGAAGAGGGCGCATAGGGGAACGGCTCCTGGGACAGAAGCCGATGGATCGCGCCATGAGCGGCCCTTGGCAAGGACCGCCCGCCTTCAAGGGCTCAGACTGTCAGCGTCGCCGTATCGATGGTCACGCCCAGCCGGGCGGCGCCCCGCTCGTCGCGCACCTCGACCCGCAGCTTCGGGGCGGGGGGCGACCAGTCGATTTCGATGAGGCCAAAGTTGCGGTCGCGCCAGACCTCGCCCTGGCGAAGCGCGTTGGGCGGGGTCACCGGCCAGACTTCGGTCAGCCCCGACGATGTGATGTCCCACAGGGGGTAGGGCGTGTTGACGTCCAGCCGCGAGATCTCGCCATAGTGGGTGTCGCCGCTGAGGCAGATCAGCCGGTCTGCGCGGGCGTCGCGGATCGATTCCAGCAGGCGCTGGTGATCGCGGGCGTAGTTGATCCAGCCTTCCCAGCCGGCGAAGTCGGCCAGCACCTGCAGGCTGCTGCCCAGGATGCGCAGGTCAGCGGGCTGGCGCAGCTGGGCCTCCAGCCACGACCACTGCGCCTCGCCCAGCATGGTCGCCTGGAGGTCGGGATTGCGGGCGTAGGGCCCGGGCACCGGCGCGCCGGCCGCGGCCTTGGCGGCGGACCAGGCCTTGTACTCCACGCCGTCCAGCTTCTGGATCGGCGTCCGGTTCCACCGCAGGTCGGGGAGGATCACCTGCACCCGACGGCCGGCCGGTCCGAAGACATAGGCGGCGTGGATCCCCTCGCGCACCCGGCGCGGGCTGGTCGCGGCCTCACCCCAGAAGTCGCAGAACTGGCGACGGGCTTCAGCCTTCATTGGATAGTCGGCGCCGGCGTCGTCCTCGCCGTAGTCATGGTCGTCCCAGATCGCGAGCACCGGGGTGGTGTCCCGCAGTTTGCGGAACCCGGGCTTGGCGGCCAGCATCGCGTACTTGGCGGCCATCACGGCCGGATCGCGGGTGTCGGCGTAGATGTTGTCGCCGAGGAAGATGAACAGGTCCGGCCTGGCAGCCAGGACCGCGTCCCAGATCGGCTGGTCCTTGTCGTGCTTGGCG
>JBIKII010000307.1:0-2586 GCA_044361705.1 Caulobacter sp. | reverse complement strand
CCGGGGAAGGCGAGGGGGTCGACCTTCTCATGCGCCCGGATCGCCTGCAGCGTGTCGCCGAACTCGGGCCCGCCGCGGCCGTAGTCGATCAGCAGCGCCGCGCCGCCCTCGCGGGCGATCAGGGCCCCCAGGTCGTTGCCGAGCGCCTCCTGGGCGGCGGACACTTCGAGGATCGGGCTGTCCGGCGACGGTGTCTTGCCATCGGGCGACGGCGCGAGGCCGAACGCCAGGCCGCCGTCCTCGCCCAGCCCCACCAGCCGTTCGATCCAGCCCTCGCCGGCATGGACGAACTGGCGCGCGGGCAGGCAGTCGAGCAGTTCGTTGGCGATCAGGATCACCGGCAGCCCGTCTGGCAGGTTGCCGAGCGAGCCGGTCCAGTTCGGCTCCGGGATGACGTCGGCCAGCTTCGCCTTCTGCACCGCCCGCAGGGGCCAGGACGTCTCGATCAGCCAGACCTCGGCGGCGGCGACGAAGTCCGGCGCGAGCCGCACGGTGCGCAGCAGATCGCTCATCAGTGTGCCGTCGCCCGGCCCCATCTCGACCAGCCGGAAGGCCGACGGCTTGCCCATGCGGGTCCAGGTCTCGACCGCCCAGACGCCCAGCAGCTCGCCGAACATCTGGCTGATCAGTGGCGCGGTGATGAAGTCGCCGCCCTCGCCCAGCGCAGGCCGGGTCGCGTAGTAGCCCTCCTGCGGATCGTGCAGGCAGCGGGTCATGTAGTCGGCCACGGTGATCGGGCCGGTCTGCGCGATCTCGGCGCGCAGGCGCTCCATCAAGCTCATCAGCCTTCGACCCGCTCCGGCGCGGGGGCGTCGACCGGCGTCCGGCGCGAGCGCCAGACCAGCCAGGCGCCGACCAGCAGCATCGGGATCGACAGCAGGGTGCCCATGGTCACCACATCCTGCAGGAACGGCAGCATCTGGGCGTCCGGCGCCCGCACGCTTTCCAGCGAGATCCGGAAGGCCGCGTAGCCGATCATGAACAGGCCGCAGAGTGCGCCGCGCCGCTGCAGCCAGCCCAGACGGTGGGTGGCGAACCGCAGAATGAAGAACAGCAGCAGCCCTTCCAGCGCCGCCTCATAAAGCTGGCTCGGGTGGCGGAACTCGGGGCCTGCCGCCGGAAACTGGATGCCCCAGGGCACGGTGGTCGGACGGCCCCAGAGCTCGCCGTTGATGAAGTTGGCCACGCGCCCGAAAAACAGGCCGATCGGCACGGCCGGCGCGACCAGGTCGCCCAGCTTCAGCATGTCCATCCTGTTGCCGAGGGCGAACAGGATGATCGCGACCACCACGCCGAGGAAGCCGCCGTGGAAACTCATGCCGCCCTTCCAGACCTGGAAAATCTCCAGGGGGTCGTCCCAGATCAGGTTTGGCGCATAGAACAGGATATAGCCGATCCGGCCGCCGACGATGACGCCGAGGGTGACCCAGAGGATCAGGTCGTCGATCTGTTCGCTGGTGGCGACAGGCTTCTCACCGCCCCAGAGGCCGGTCTTGCGGATCAGGCCGACCGCATAGCGCCAGCCAAGCAGAATGCCGGCCACATAGGCCAGGGCGTACCAGCGGATGGCCAGCGGACCGATGCTGAAGATGACGGGATCGAAGTTCGGAAACTGCACGTCTCTCTCCGGTTGGACGACTTCGCGACTGTGATAGCGGCGATCCCCTTCGCTTTCACCCCCGGTTTCCCATATTAGGGGGAATGGGCGCGCCATTTCGCGTCCGACAGGGCCCCGATGCAGACCAAGAACCCCTTTCTCGACGAGATCGCCAAGCTCACCACGGCTGCCGCGGGCCTTGCCCAGGCCGCCGGCGAAGAGGCGAAGACCCAGTTCCGCTCGCAGGCCGACCGCTTCGTCGCGGAGATGGACCTGGTGCGCCGCGATGATCTTGACGCGCTGAAGGCCGAGATCGCCGCCCTGCGCGCCGAAGTCGCCGCCCTGAAGAGCAGCAGCGCACCGGCCAAACCCGCCGCCAAACCCGCCCCGAAGGCCAAACCGGCCAAGAAGGGCGAGTAGGGCTCGCGCCCGGCAAGAACCCCCTTACGCCCGCCGCGAAGCAGTCTAGGCTCCTTGTTCAAGGACGCTGCTTTGAGCCGGGCGCTTCCCCGCCCGGCCACAGGTCGGAGGGATACAGAGGCCCTATGGACACGCCCCATCCCGAAGAAGACGACGCCCTGCTGGCGCTGGATCCGCTCGAAGTCGTCGAGCATGTCCTGGCCGCCGAAAATCTGACGTTTGACCGGACCGACGACGGCGATCTCGCCTTCGCCCTGGCCGGTGACTGGAAAGACTACGAACTGTGGTTCGCCTGGCGGCCGGAGGCCGACTGCCTGCAGCTGTGCCTGTCCATCGGCATGACCACGCCCAAGGCGAAACGCGCCTCGGCCTATGAGCTGCTCGCCCTGATCAACCAGCGCGTCTGGCTCGGCCATTTCGAGGTCTGGGCCGACGACGGCGAGGTGGTCTTCCGCCACGCCCTCAGCCTGCCCGGCGGCGAACGCCCGACCCTGGCGGCGGCGGCCTCGATGATCGACGCGGCGGTGGAGGCGGCCGACCGTTTCTATCCGGCGTTCGACTTCCTGCTG
>JBIKII010000306.1:0-2590 GCA_044361705.1 Caulobacter sp. | reverse complement strand
AGCGATCAGCGACGCCGGCCTGGAGGATGTGGTGAAGGTGGTCGGCCACTGCGACGACATGCCGGCCGCGTTCCGGCTGGCCGATGTCGCGCTGCTGCCGACGCTGAAGCCCGAATCGTTCGGCCGCACAGCGGTCGAGCCGCAGGTGATGGAGCGGCCGGTGATCGTCTCCGACCACGGCGGCGCGCGCGAAACCGTGGTCGAGGGCGAGACCGGCTGGCGGGCCCCGCCGGGCGATCTCGAGGCCTGGGTCCGGGCCATGACAACCGCCATCACCGTCGGCGGCGCGCGGCGCAGGGCGATGGGCGAGGCCGCCGCCTCACGCGCGAGACGACTTTATTCCGTCAACGCCATGTGCGAGGCCACACTTGAAGTCTATGCACGCGTGCTGGAGGCGAGAGCGTGAGCCGCGAGATCAAGAAGGTGCTGGTTATCCAGGCGGGCTCCATAGGAGAGTTCGTCCTGTCGCTGGCCGCCATGAAGCGGATCCGGCTGGCGCACCCGCACGCGAAGATCACCCTCCTGACCGCGCCGCAGTTCGAGGCCCTGGCCAGGGCCAGCCCGTATTTCAACAGCATCGAGACCAACGCCCGCCCCGGCTCGCCCGGCGAATGGCTGGCCCTGCGCGGCCAGATCAAGGGCGCGCGGTATGACCGGGTCTATGATCTCGAAAGCTCGTCCTCGAGCCGGTTCCTGTTCCAGCTGCTCAGGCCGTTCGCGCCGGCCTGGTCGGGCGCCGCGCCCGGCGCCCGGCTGCAGCATCGCAATCCCGACCGCACCCGGATGCACACCCTGGAGCGGCACGCCGAACAGCTGAAGGTCGCCGGCGCCTGGCCGGACGCCCCGACCGGGCCCGGCGACGCCCCGCCGCCCGACCTGAGCTGGGTGCTGCGGCGCGCAACCGAGCCCCGGCCGGTGCCGGGCGCAGCGGCCCCCAAACCGTTCGTGCTGATGGTGCCAGGCGGCGGCGAAAACCGTCCCGAGAAGCGCTGGCCGATCAACCGCTACGCCGAGCTGGCCACCCAGCTGAAAGCGCGCGGCTATGACATCGTGATCATCGGCGGGCCGCAGGAAAGCGCCATGGCGCGCACGATCCAGAAGACCGTCGGCCAGGCCCGCGACCTGACCGGCCGGACCGACTTCGCCCAGATCGCCGTACTCGGCGCGCGGGCGGCGCTGGCCATCGGCAACAACACCGGTCCTATGCACCTGATCGCCGCCGCCGGGGCGCCGACCATCGCCCTGTTCGACGGCGCGGCCGACACCCTGCTCAGCGCCCCGCGCGGCCATGTGGCGGTCATTCAGTCGGCGACCCTGGCCGAATTGCCGGTCGAAACCGTCGCCACAGCGGCCTGGTCACTGCTGCCGCGTTGATTCAGCGGCTCCCTGTGTCCTCGCCGCGCTTGATCGGGCCGGGGGGGAAGGTCATATAGCTTACAAGGGTCACGGAACGCTTCGGCGCGCCGCGTCCTATTATGTAAACAGCCACCGGAGCACCGCCTATTCGCCGTCCCAACAATACGCCGCCCGTCAAGGACGGGCCGCGCATCAACGAAGAGATCCGCGTCCCGCGCGTCCTGCTGATCGACCAGAACGGCGAGAAGCAGGGTGAGATGCCGACCTCCGCCGCCCTCGAGGCCGCCGAGGAAGCCGGCCTGGATCTCGTTGAGATCGTTCCGAACGCAGACCCGCCCGTCTGCAAGATCCTGGACTACGGCAAGTTCAAGTTCCAGGAGCAGAAGAAGAAGAACGAAGCGCGCAAGCGTCAGAAGGTTGTGGAAATCAAGGAGATCAAGCTCCGTCCCAACATCGACGTGCACGACTACGAGGTGAAGGCGCGCTCGATGACCCGCTTCTTCGAAGAGGGGGACAAGGTGAAGGTGACCCTCCGCTTCCGTGGCCGCGAAATGGCGCACCCGGAACTGGGGATGAAGCTGCTCCAGAAAGTCCGCGCCGACTTCGAGATCGTGGCCAAGTGCGAGTACGAACCCCGCATGGAAGGCCGCCAGATGATCATGATCCTCGCGCCGCGATAGGCGCGCGTTTCACCCGACAGCGCAGCGCCCCGGCTTCACCGCCGGGGCGTTTTGCGTTTGGCGCCGCGCCTACGCCGCCACCGAAAAGGTCATGCCGGCCGAGGGGGCGTCGTGGCGGATCTGGCGTTCCATGTCGTTCATGGTTTCGTTCAGCTCCTTGAGCGCCTTGTCGGCCGCCTCGAAGGCCTCGTCGGTGTCCTTGTCGCGCCGGCGGATCGCGGCCTGACCCCGGGCGGCCTCGAGCAGCTTGCGGATGTCGTCAACCATGCCGCGGACCTCCTTGAGGAAGTCGAGCCCGTCCTCGCCGAGTTGCTTGCGCACCTCCTGCACCACGGCGGCATAGAGCGAGGCGCCTTCGGAGGGTTTCGTGGCAGGCTCGGCGACCCCGGCCTTTGCCTCGGTCTCCTGGACTCTTCCTACCGCGTCGTCACCCGCTGTCGCCGCGACGTCGGCGTCTTCGCCTTCGCCGTCACCCGCCGACTTATGGTCGCCGGCAGTCGGCGGCGGCGGGGGCGGCATGGCGACGGCCGAACCGCTCGCGCCCATCGCCTGGC
>JBIKII010000343.1:0-30738 GCA_044361705.1 Caulobacter sp. | reverse complement strand
ATTTCCATTGCCAAAATATGAAATTTCAAACGAATCAAAAGAAAAAGCGGAACAAGCTGCAAAAGATTCAGAAACACTTTGGTTGCTAAAATCCACATGGAAAAAGGCAAACAAAAAAGAAAAAGCCGACTTTGAAAAATGGCTTAAATCTAACCAATAACACAAAGAAAATACAATATGAAAATTGAAATCGAAACGATAACGCCTGCAAAGGCAAAGAAAATGCTAGAGCTTAATGTTTGCAATCGCAACGTGAGGGAGAGTCGGGTTTGTGAATACGCAAACGAAATGGCGGCTGGCAGATGGCGATTGACTGGTCAGGGCATTATAATTCTTGAAGACGGCACGGTGGGAGATGGGCAGCACAGGCTTTATGCAATCGTAAAAAGTGGCGCGACCGTTCAAATGCCAGTCGCTAGAGGTGCAAAAAAAGAAACAATGGCGGTAATTGATATTGGGGCAAAAAGAACCACTGCCGATTATATGCACCTACATCACGGAATCAAAAATGCCACCCGTGTTTGCGGATCTGTAAATATTATTTATTTCATCGCATTTAACTTTCAATCCTTTACGGTTCAACCACATATTGCAAAGATTGGGATTGATTATTTTTATGAGCAAATCAGAGAAATTATTGTCATAAACGGCAATTTCTCAGTTGGTAAAAATTCACTTATTACTGGCGCATTGGCATTTGCGGCAAAGACAAATCCAAGAATTATAGAGTTTGTAAAACAGTTTGCAACTGGAGAAAACTTGAAAGCTGGAGACCCCGCTTTTGTCATGAGAAATTGGGTGATAAATGGAAACGCCTTGCAATCGAGCAATCCAAGCAGGAAGACAACGCTTGAGTGCATTTTTAATTGTTTGATGGCGTTCATGAAAGGTAAAACAATAGGGAAAATGAAATCAGGACAAGAGGGAGTGAGTTACTTTAGAGCAAGAAACCGCGAATTTATTGAGCTAGTGCAAGAGGAAGTGCGCAGACTAAAGAAAAACTAACAACTAAGCCACAGCAAGCCTTGAACTTGCCTAGTGGCTTTTACTACGCATAAATTGCTTTTGTCTTGACTTTTTAGAGGGGCAGTCGGTAAAATTAAGAAGAAGATACAAGCGATTTCTTTTTTTACCTTTGACTACAGATTATCGGCTTAAATTATTATCTTGACAATTTAGCAAATAGTGACAATCTAGGCGCATGAATAGCGAGCTTCACGACATCGCAGAGGAGCAACCGAACGTTTATAGGGAATGCGCACAGGCCATGTTGCGCGTGTTATATGCGGCTATTACAGCGAGCGGAGAGTCAAAGGTTAAGGCATGGGGTGTAATGTTTGCCGTTAATCATCCTTCATGCATGGGCAAGAGTATGTCTGAAATTGCCGTGATATTAAAAGTATCGCGAGCGTCGATTAGCAACGCCGCAACTGAGTTTTGCATTCAAAACAATTTACCCCCTAGCAATTACATGAAATCAGAGGATGCTCAAGATTCATCGAGAGCGGCAAGAATCGGATTGATCGAACGGCACAAACAACGAATAAAAGTGAAATGAATAAAGAACTACAAAGCGCAACGGCACAACGAATAAACGAATTGCATCAAACGGTTTTAGATAGCGTCAAGGGTGCATCTGAGCAAGTAAACGCAGCTATGATGGCAAGCGTTGAGATTGGCGGTCACATCGGGGAGATTAGTAGGGGTCAGCGCATGGCATGGCTGAGAGACAACTGTCCTAACATTGATCAGAAGCAAATCGCGGCATACCTTAGCATAGCAGCGACTTATCGCAAACGACCTGAGAATGCTATAGACCATCGATTCTTTGCCCTGCTTGGAATGATTGATGAAAAAACAACAGAAGACACACATACAAAGCTATCAAGCATAACAACACCTTGGATTGCATGGACTGGTAAACTAGTAGGACATTTCAGACAATTTACAAAAACAATGCCAGTCAATCAATGGCAGGATAGCGAGAAAGAAGCTGTCGCGGCACAATTAAAGCCGATTGTTGAGCTTTACAATGTGATCACAAAATGAAAGGAAACAGCAAAATATGCATACTAACAGACCCGCGGTAAGGAATCTTTTGATACATAAGGGCTGCGGGGTGTCGGTCTCATCGCGATCTGTCTTTATGACAACTTTTTTAAATCAAAGTTACACTATACTATGAAGAACAAACCAAAAATCGAGCAAATCAAGACAAACATGCTAATACCTTACGCACGCAACAGCAGGACGCACAGCGAAGCACAGGTGGCGCAGATTGCGGGATCAATCCGCGAGTTCGGATTTACAAATCCAGTTCTGATCGATGCCGAGAACGGAATCATTGCCGGTCACGGTCGCATCATGGCAGCGCAGAAGCTTGGACTTGAAGATGTTCCTTGCATTCGATTGGATCACCTGACAGATACGCAGCGCAAGGCATACATCATCGCCGATAACAAGCTGGCGCTGAACAGCGGCTGGGATGAGGAGATGCTTGGGCTGGAACTGGCAGACCTGCGGGAATTGGACTTCGATCTTGGATTGCTTGGATTTACGGAGGATGAAGTCGGAGCCTTCGACGTGGAAGAAGCGGGAATGCCAGAGCTATCCAGCGACGACAAGCAACCCTTTCAGCAAATGACATTCACCGTCCATGACGAGCAAGCCGAGGAAATCAAGGCAGCTATGGATCGTGCCAAAAGCATGGGGCATGGCGAGTCAGCCGTGAACGAAAACAGCAACGGCAACGCCCTGGCGTTTATCTGCCAATCATTTAACCGATGAGTATTTTTTGCACACAGCATCCCATCCTATTGCGATCAAAGATTCTGGGTCGCGTCCAATTTGCCGATAAAATGAAGGATTGCCAATCGCATCTTTCGCTCTTAAAATGGCATCTCTGGCATCGTCTAGTCGTGGAAACTTTGCTGCAAATTTTATCGCGTCATGCCGTTTGTCATTTGCAATTAAATCTCGTAGGACATCAATCTTTTTTTCCATGCGCAGGAAATAATCAGATTGCTGTAGAACTTCCACACAAAATTCAATGAACGCGAAAAAAAACGAACAACTAAAAGAATGCCGAGTTGCGCCAATATCACTTTTGGATGCAAAGCGCATTACTACCAGCAAGCACTATATGAAAACATGGCCACAAGGAGCCAAGGTTGCATTTGGCTTATTTTACAAAGGGTCATGCGTTGGCTGTATGGTCGCCGGCTACGCTCCAACCACAGAACGCAAAGTTAAAAGATGGTGCAATAAAATTGTAAAGCACCAATACATCGAATTGCAAAGAACGTGGATTAGCGACGCGATGGGCCACAATACCGAATCATGGATGATGGCCAGAGTGATGCGCTATTTCAAAAGCGCAGGCGTTTGGCTAGTCTTGACGCATAGTGGTGGATGCAAGGATGATGTTGGTTTTATATTTCAAGCATCTGGGTGGATGTATTTTGGATGCGAGCCGTGCAATGATTTTTATGAAACAGAAAAGGGTGAATACAAGAATTTAGTATCTGCAATGCGATTCGGGAGAGTGCCTAGCGAGTTAATCAAAAAAGGACAGCAAGCAATCGGAGAGCATTTATTCGGTAAAGGAAAAATTGTGAACGCAAGACGGCATCTATACATGTATCTCACTCATAGAGGCATTCGTCGCAGACTTGCAAAAAAAACACTTCCATTTCCTAAAAATCCTGCTATTTTTCGCCAAGGCCAACAATGGTTTCCCAATGGGGATGTTTGCACGAGGCATCAACCTAACAAGGTTTCTGGGTCACTCCCAGACATCCCCGCCAAACCATGAAAGCCAAAGACATCATTGTAAAGCCGATCAGCGCAAAGGATGCGAATCGCATTGTGAAATCTTGTCACTACTCAGGCAAGGTGGTTCCTAATTCACAGTTGCATTTCGGTGTTTTTCTTGACGGTAAATGCGGAGGAGCAATGCAGTTCGGGCCGTCAATGCGTAAAGATTTAATACAGCCATTAGTGCATGATACAAAATGGAATGGATTTATAGAGCTAAATCGCATGGCATTCGCTGATTGGCTGCCACGAAACAGTGAAAGCCGAGCAATCTCAGTCGCAATGCGTTTGATCCGAAAATCATATCCTCATATTGAATGGGTTATTTCTTTTGCTGATGGCACGCAATGCGGAGACGGCACAATTTACAGGGCAAGCGGATTTGCTTTGACTGGCATCAAAAAAAATACCGAAATGGTAATACATCCAGTGACAGGCGAGATTATGGCTACCATGGCAGCATACCACAAAGGACACGCAGCAGAAATATCTAAATGGCAACGTATGGATGGATTTATGTTCCGCTATATCTACTTTCTCAACCCAGAAGCAAAATCACGCTTGACAGTCCCGATTTTACCGTTTACTGAAATTGAGCGTCGCGGCGCGGGAATGTATCTCGGCAAACCAAAACGCGCGGAAAGCATCGCAGTCGATGCGCCTTGCATCCAGCAGGGAGAGGGCAGTGCAAGTCTGACCTCCGCGCTCCAATAGGTTATGAAGATAGACTCTGCCACAGTTGATAAGATCAACCAAGCGAACCTCGCCAACATCCTAAAAAAGGTGAAGGCGGGGAAGGTGCTTACATCGGCGGAGCGGAAGTTAATTGACGGATCTAGTGTAAAGCCAAGCGAACTTGTTACACAGAAAAAGATTGTTGATATTTTCAACATCACTCGCAAGTCAATCGCTCAGTGGCGACGTGAAAAAAAGATTGGCTTGCCTGAAAAAGAGCAAGGCATGGAAAACCTTGCAAAGTGGCGAGAGTTCTTTGCATCAAATCCTGATGCTGGTTTTTTTGATGGTAAGCCAAGGCTTGACCGTGAATCACTACTTTGCCAAAAACTTACGGTGGAAATCGAGTGCAAGAAAATTGAGTTGAAAAAGCTCGAAGACACTTGCATCGACATGATCGATGTGCAAAACGCTTTTTACAAATTAGGTGCCGTAATGAGGGCTGGCATCATGCGACTGCAAGCGGATCTCCCGCCAGTATTAGAGGGTCGAACCCCCGCAGAAATGGCAAAGCGCATCGGAGAAGCTGCAGACAAATTACTCACCGAACTAAGCAGCAACGCCGCAGAAGTGTGGGGGGATGATGAGTAAAACCGCACAACTCTTTGCGGCATTTCGCCAATCGTGCAGACCTCCGGCACGGCTAAAGCCTAGCGCGTGGGCGCATGGCAGGGTGGCACTTTATGAAGGACTCTCGCCATATTTCGAGGCGGACGCATCACCTTGGCTAGTCGAACCACTAAACGCATTTGCCGACATCGGCGCGAAAGAGGTTTGCTTACTTGCACCGGTTGGAACTGGAAAAACCACCATGCTAGAAGCCGCGATGTGCTACATCATCAGCGAGGACGCAGGGGCGACAATGCTAGTAGGTCAAACCGATAGCGACATCAAGGACTGGGTTGAAACTAGGCTAGATTTTTCGTTGATTAACACCAAGGAAACAGCGGGATTGCTACCAACGGGAAAACATCGGCACAAGAAGAGGAAAGACGCTATCATTTTCCCTCACATGGCTTTATTTATGACAGGCGCAAACTTGTCTGGACTCCAGGCAAAGTCGATGCGTCGAGTGCTATGTGATGAGCCGTGGATTTATCCAGACGGAATGATTCGAGAAGCGGAGGGGCGGCTACATGACAGATGGAATCGGCAGTTTTATCTTTTGGCTCAAGGTGGCTTTGTGAATACCGAGTGGCACAAGAAATGCGAAAACACCGCGATGCGCGAGTTTTGCTTTACGTGCCCGTCATGCCAACATGAGCAAGCGTGGAAATGGGAGAACGTTATTTATGACACTACGATCACAGACCGCGTAAAAATGGCACAATCCGCACAAATAAAGTGCGCGAACGTCGATTGCGATTACCGATTGCAAGACAAACCGCAACCACGGCGAGAGTTGGCAATCTCAGCGCGTTACGTGCAAATTAAAGAGGGCATGCCTGACAGTTACGGATACCACTACAACGCGCTTTGCAACTGGAGACTACCATTGTGGCGGCTAGTCATCGAGCGATGTAATGCGATGGATGAAGTGGCGCGGGGCAATCTTAAACTACTGCAACAATTTATTCAAAAACGACTAGCAGAATTTTGGAGCGATGAGCAAGAGGACGAACGGGTAAAGCTAACGGGTCACGGCTACTCAGTGCGAGATTATGCGAACGGCGAATCATGGGAGGATGAATCGCATAGGTTTATGACGATCGACCGCCAGCAAGATCACTTTTGGGTGGCGATCCGCGCTTGGGGCATTGGTGGCAATTCGCGCCTTTTATTTTACTCAAAGGTTGACACATGGGAACGAGTCAAGGTAATTCAAGAAACCTACAAGGTAGAAAACCGAAAGACGCAAATTGACTGCGGTTATCAAAAAGATGAAGTTTATAAACGCTGCACTCAATACGGATGGCTTGCATTGCGCGGCGACCAACGCGACCAATATCCACATCGGAACCGACAAGGTAAAACCATTTTCAAATCTTATTCGCCGTATCAATCAGTCACGGCCAGTGACGGCAAAAAAACAATGGTGGCGTATTTTTCCAATACGTCACACAAGGACATACTTTTTCAACTGCGCAATCAGCGCGGCGTAGATTGGCAAATCCCCGATGATGTTGGCAGTGAATACTTGCGGCAAATCGACGCAGAGGTTAGGCGTGGAGAGGGCAAAACGGCGCGATGGACTAAACGGCACAACGACAACCATGCCGTTGACTGTGAAAACATGCAAATCGTGCTTGCTTCAATATTTGGCTTAATCGGAACGCCAGAAACAGAAACGGAAGAATGATTTTTGACATGTCGCCCCAAGCATGGGAGTGGCTGACTTAATCAAAGCATGGTATGACGCATCGTTAGACGATCCGACGATTCTGCAATCGCTCATAACGGCGAGAACAGCGGCATTAAATGGAACGTTGTCAAAAGGCGGTGGCAACACGCTGACTTCCAGCCAAAAAAATGGCATAAGCTACACGGTTTTAGTTAGTCTGCCAGAGACAGATAGAATCACGGTATTAAACCGCGCAATCAACGCGATCAAAGCGAATAACCGCCCTAGTTCAGTAGGAAAGGGGGTATTCCAGTGATTGTAGACCGTTGGGGTAACTCTTACAAAGCAGCGCAAGGAGCTATTACTGAGACGCGAGATCGTCCGTATATCCCAGTGCAAATGAAGGACATCAGCGAGCTTGTCCCGTCACGCGACAGGAAAGCACTTGTTTCATTTTCGCGCCGTCTCATACTAAACGAAGGAGTATTAAAAGGTGCGATTGAACAAAAAAGCATGTATGCTGTCGGCAGATCATGGCAAGCTCAATCGAAATCCAAAGACCGCGAATTTGCTTTATTGGCAGAGGAAAAAATCAACGACGAATGGCAAAAGATTTGCGATGTTGCAGGGGGTCAAAACAATTTTCAAACGCTACTTTATTCATTTTCAGTAGCGATCAGTCGAGACGGTGAAGGTTTTATTTTGCTGACGAAAACCGAAAACGATTACCCGCGAGTTCAGCAAATACCATCGCATCGGATTTCGACACCTAACGGATTGCGTGATGGAAAACTAACAACTGGAAAATTCAAAGGCAGAAATCTTGTCGATGGCATAGTATATCGCAACGGTGCGCCCGTAGCTTATTGCTACGTCGATCAAAACAACGATTTAATCGAATACTTTGACGCTCAGAATATCATCCACTCATTCGATCCCTCATGGCAAGAGCAAGGGCGAGGATTGCCAGCATTTACCCATGCATTAAACGACTTGCGAGACGCTTTGCAATCCCACGAATGGGAAAGACACGCGCAACTTATGCTATCTCAAATCGTAATGTCTGAACATAACGAAACGGGACTAGCGCCAGATGACAACGCATCGATCATCACTGGCGACGACACAACTTGCCAAGGCCCAATCGGTGCAAATGGCATTATTTCCGATACGCTCGGCGGCGGTCAAGTGCGATACTTTGCGGCAAAAAGTGGTGCAAAACTCGACATCTTAAAAAACGATAGGCCTGGTGAATCATGGGAATCTTTTCAAAATCGGATTTATCGAAAAGCACTTAGCGGCGACAACTGGCCACTGTCAATGTGCTGGACAGCCACAGGCCAAGGCACAGCAGAACGGGCAGACCTTGGACGCGCACAACGCGCAGTCGAGGATAGGCAAGACCTACTAGAATACGCCGCAAATCGCATGACAGGATACGCAGTCGCCAAGCTCATCAAGCTCGGAGAATTGCCAGCGGCTAACGATTGGTGGAAATGGAAATTCACTTACCCTAAAAAACTAACGATTGACGATGGCAGGGTTTCAAAAGAACTGATCGAGCAATGGAAAGCTGGTTTCTTGAATACTCAAGACGTTCTTGGCTATCTCGGAAAAAGCGAGGACGAACATTTAGATCAACGCATCAACTACCTTGTGAAAATGAAAACCAAGGTATTGGAGGCGAACAAAGCAAATCCAGAAATCACAATCGAGCCGCGCGAAATGCAAATGCTCACGGCTAACGACATGGGGCAACCAATAGAACCACTAAAAGAAAAAGAAGATGACCTATCTAAAGATTGAAAACAAAGCAGGAAAAATCAAGCTCAACGATACTGTTACAAAGCAGTCTATCGGTAAAGTGATTGACGAAATCGGAAAATTGTTTGGCGCAACTGCCAGCAATGAAGGCGCAGATTTTGGCGAGATTATGAACGCCGCTGAAAACGGAATTGATACGCTCAATATCGAAATCAATTCTCCAGGTGGAAGCATCTTTGACGGATACACGATGTATCAGGAAATCAAGTCGCTTCAAGATCGTGGTGTATATGTGACAGCTACCATCACGGGTATGGCAGCAAGCATGGCTAGCGTTATTTGCATGGCGTGTGACAAGGTGGAGATCGTGCCGCACGGACGCATGATGATTCATGACGCATCTGTCTCGGCATCGGGCAACGCGGAATCGCTCAGAAAATCCGCTGACTTGGTGGACAATCTTTCTGCCGACATCGCCAATCTTTACTCAGAAAAAACAGGAATCCAATCTGACGAAATCAGAGAAATGATGAAAGCGGAAACTTGGATGACTGCGAAAGAATCAGTTTCTAAGAAATTCGCAGATACAATTTTTGACACCAAAGCAAAGAATATGGCTAGTATTTTATACAGATTCAAACCAGACGCAGCACTCACCGAAAAAGTTATCGGGCTAGAGTCTGCCATCGTTGACGCAGAAAATCAAATCAGCGAACTAGCGGAAAACCTAGCAACCCGCGAAAGCGATTTGCAAAATGCCGTTACTGAATTGGCAGAAGTGAAAGCATCCAATGAAGAAATCACCGCAAAGCTAGCAGAATCCGAATCGGCATTGCAATCTGAGAAAGAAGCAGTAATCGCAAAAGCATCTGAGATTGAAACTCTGAACGCAAAACTTGTAGAAGTCGAAGCAGACGCGAACGCAAAACTAGTCGAAGCAGAATCATCGGCAGCTAAAAAAGCCGCTGAGATTCTCGCATCGGCTGGAGTGCCTGCGGTTGACGTGCAAGCGGGAGAGAAAAGCAAATCAAACCAAGTTACCCGCGCTGAATTTAACGGAATGAGCGACAAGCAAAAAATGGCTTTCGCTAAAAACAAAGGAACAATCACCAACTAATTTTTCAACTAACAAAAACAATCAAATTAACTAATCAAATATCATGGCTAATACCTTAACTAATCTAATCCCTCTCGCATACGAAGCACTTGACGTTGTTTCTCGCGAGGTCACAGGCTTAATCGCCGCCGTCAATCTTGACTCTGCCGCTGAAACCATTGCCAAAGGGCAAACAGTTTATAGCCCAGTTGCTCCAGTAAATACCACTGGCAACATCACACCAGCAATGACAGTGACAGCAGCATCCGATCAAACTATCGGCACAAAGTCGCTTGTTATTGACAACTACAAAACATCTGGATTTAACTGGACGGCAGAAGAAGAATTCGGCTTGAATTCAGGTGGGCGTTTGGAAAATATCATCCGCGATCAAATGTCGCAATGCTTCCGCGTTCACGTGAACGAAATCGAATCCGCTCTTTGCCTTGCTGCATCCGTTGGTGCGTCACGAGCAATCGGAACGACCGCTGGCACTGCTCCAATCCTTGCCGACTTTGCAGGAGCGCAAAAAATCCTTACCGACAACGGCGCACCACTTACTGACCGTCACGCAATCTTTGACACTACTGCTGGCGTTGCACTACGTGGCACTTCTAACCTTTACAAAGTTAACGAATCTGGCGATGCTAACCTATTGCGTCAAGGCGTTCTAGGTAGCTTGTATGGTTTTGAATTGCGCGAATCCGCTGGCATTGTTTCGACTGCCGCTGGCGCAATGGCATCAGCCACTAGCACTAGCGCGGCGTTTACCGTTGGTCAAACTGTCATCCCTCTTGCTGCCGCAGGAACGGGAGTGGTTGCCGCTGGTGACATCATCACTTTTGCTAACGACACTAACAAGTATGTGGTCGCATCTGTTAGCTTTGCAGGCGCAAACCCAGCATCTGGCGATAGCATCACTCTTGCCGCCCCAGGCTTGCGTAAAGCACAAAGCGCAGCAACTCGCGCAATCACAGTTTTTGCCACTTCCACTCGCAACTTGGCACTGAGCCGCAACGCAATTACGCTTGCAACTCGCTTGCCAAAATTTCAAGCAAACGACCAAGCCGCTGACCGTTACGTGATGACCGATCCGCGCACGGGACTTGCGTTTGAAATTGCAATGTATCCTGGCTATCGCATGGTTAAATATGAAGTTTCGATTGCTTACGGATTGAGTGTTATCAAACCAGAACACCTTGCCATCATCATTGGCTAACATTTTTTTGTTGTATTGTGTTTCATAGCGGGTGCGTCACTGGAAACGGTGGCGCACTTTCTTTTTGACTTGCGAGCTACTACATGAGCCTTGTCGATGATTTCTTACTAACGCACAACGACGAATCGGATTCCACAATGGGAACTGATACCATGATTTGCGAGGGGCAAACCTTTTCCGTGGTATCAAACCTTATCGGCAAAACTATCGACGCTGACATCGGCATTGAGCCGCAAATAAACGGCACGGTGACAGCGCAACCCGCAGACGTGACAACGCCTAAATCACTCTTAAACAAGCGTTGCACAGTTGGCGGCGTAGCGTATCGAGTTATCGGCGTTGACGTTGGCACGGTGGCAATCCACTTCACCCTGAGTGATCCTAGTGAGACGCGATGATTAGAATCTCTATCAGTCCGAGACAACGGCGCATACTGGATGCGGAAATGAAAGCATTTGCAACACGCGCAGGGGTGGCAGTCGGTGAAGTTGTCGCCATCGTGGGGCAATCGTGCGCGAAAGAACTGGCAAGAAAAATTCAACCTTGGGGGCTTAGTAAAGCGGTTGGGCAAGAGTTTGAAAAGTCTATTGCGAAGCAAATACAAAAAGCCGCAAGATACGCAGAGCAGACAGCAATACAAGGCGACCTTGCATCAGTTCATAAAAACCTACGAGTTCACGGCGCAATCTTAGTTAGGCCATCAAAGCAATTTCAACCAAAACGCAAACTATTTCCAAAAGCAGAAAGAGACACGCTTGCTGATAAAAAAATGGCACGTGCTGGACTTGCTAAGGCTGGATGGATTGCGGCGGGAGAATCAATTTCGTCACCCTTATTAAAAACGGCAAAGGGAATAGCTAGGAAAATCAAAGGCATCGCGCCATGGATCCGACGTCACGCAAAAACATCAGAAGGGTCATCGGTTTTTAAAATGACAGGTGGGTTGTCGTCAACGATATTTCTTACGAACAATTCAAGTTATGCTTACAGTTCAAACAACACCAACAGGGGCGATGTATCAACGGCGTTAAGCGATGGATACAAGCGAAGCATCACAATGATTAGAGCAAGATTGAAAAAACTAAAATGAACATACAAACACTAAAAGAGCGGATTGTTACAGTCCTAAACACGGAAATTACGACCGTCACAAGCTACGATGCTGAGAAGTTTTCAGAGATTGATTTGCCTAACATATCGGTAAAGGTGGCATCGTGTGAACGACTTTCAAAGGCAATGCGGTCATACTCGGCGAACATTGAAATTACGCTCCGGGCGCATAGTGGCGACAGTCTGACAGTCTCGGAAATCAATGCCGTTACAAACGACATCGAAAGCTTGCTAAACGATGAATTTGCCAGCGAGATCAATAACAACATCGCAAACTTGCAAGTGGACTATTTCGCTCATAACGGCGGCGTGCCTGATTGGACTGACAACGCGCTAGAGTGCAAATTTGATTGTGAAGTCATATTTCAGACGGCTTAATTTTTGACACAAAACTAAAAGTATCATGGCGACGCTTTTAGGTGTAACAAATGGAGTTTTCGGAATCACAGCACAGCAAACAGGCTTCTTGCTTGATACGCAAACGTGGGCATATAGCGACGAGGTTAAGATGGTCAAGAACATCAGCGGCGATGACACTGGCGAATCACATTATAATGAAAAAGTAGAAATTTCTCTAAGTGGATTTTTGCCTAGCTCTTCACCATTTGCGGGGACGTTAGCATTAAGCCTAACGCTTATTACCGTGCCGACAGATCACATCATCGGGTCAATGACAGCTGGCATGACAATCATTCAAACGATCAACCGAAGCAACACTTCTGAGGATTATCAAAAGGTTGATTTAACCGCCAAGTATTCGCCAACAATCGTTTCAGCTTAATCGCCTAACAATTTACACGAAATGAAAAACTTCACTGGTAAAACGGGTGATGCGGTTTCGCATATTAAAAGCGAGACAAGCAATCCGCAGCTTGCAGCGGCAATCATCGCAATAGATGTGCCATTGCTAAAGACTGCGCCAATGAATACTTTCGTCGGCGATGGCATAAAAGGAAAGCTAGTTACTTGGCAGTTTTACGGCGCGTCGCCAACTGGCAATACTGCCGACATGGTGATCAAAGCCTGGCACGATGAACAATGGCTACGGGCTAACGCATCGCATACCGTGGCTAGAATCAAAGTTGCATTTGACGCAATGCACCAACTATCGAGACAAGCTCAAGGTCGGGAAGACTACCTGCCAAAGTGCGAACTTGCCGACACTGTTTTCACCGCATCAACGCCACAAGCGGCGACTATGATTGCGCTCGGTCATATCTGCCAGGGTTACAAGTTGCACGCCGGCAGTCACTTCTGGCAATTTCCACAAACCGCATCGGTGGACATGGATTTATGGACAGACCATTTCATCCACGACAAGCTACCAACAGCGGATTTGTCGTATATCAAAGTCGCCTTGCTGAACTGGAAACAACTGATTTCAGACATCAAATCGCCAACGCATACCGCAGTTAAGCACGGAAAAAGAACCGCTTACATCGGGCGGGATGACGACGCGAAAGCACAATCTCAAATTGAAAAAATACTATACAGAAAATGAATACGCCACCAATCATCAAAGACAAGCAATCGCGACCACTGACGAAATTCCTATGGAATCGAATCCGTGAATTTATTACGCCTGACAAATCGCGCGGGAAAGACGCATCGTTCATCATCGTTTTTGGCTATGCTGCCTTAGCATTATCCGACGATAAGGAAACGCAAAAAGCATATTGCGATGATGATTCATTTTTTGAACTTATTGCCAAGGTCGGAATCAATCTTAGCGAATCGGAAGAAGAAGAAATCGGCAACTATATCAATGGCGTAATCAAACGATGGGAGGCGGCACAGATCGAAGTTGACGGCGCGGGAAAGACGGAATTGACAGAGGAGACGCGCCAAGTGACAGCGACTATCTGACAGATTTATTCGCCAGCGAATACGGATGGACACGGCAAGAAATCAATGAGTTACCAATGGATGAAGAAGCGCGATTGTTTCACGCGATCTTGTTTAGAAAAGGGGTTAAGTGCTACAAGAGACAAATTGAGATGGGGCAACACGACAAGACGCTTAAAGAACGATTGGAGGAAATCACAGCGCAAATTGACATAGCCAACTTAGAAGAAGAACTATTATGGGATTCACCGTAGATATTAAAGGCAACGCAAGCCACTTGGATAAGACGATCAAGAATGTGAAAACCTCACTTTCGGCAATCGGCAGCGTGGCGACTACAGCGGCAACTTCACTTGCTGGCATCGGCGTAGCTGGTGGCGCGGCTATGGCTGCATTTATAATTACAAGCAGTAAGGCGGCGGCAGATGTTGAGGATTTAGGAATTCAATTTGAAGTTCTAACTGGCAGTGCAAAAACGGCAGCGGAGTTGATGAAAACATTCCGCGACGAAGAAAAGAAATCAGCTTTGAGTCTATCGGACTACGCAAACGCTGCAAAAACAATGTTAGCGTTTGGAACGTCCTTAGATGACGTAACGCCATCTTTGCGTATGCTTGGTGACGTGTCTATGGCTAACTCTGAACGCTTTGGCAGTCTTGCGCTTGCTTTCGCGCAAACAACTGCAGCCGGTCGTTTAATGGGTCAAGAGGTGTTGCAATTCGTCAACGCTGGATTCAACCCGCTAGAGCAAATCTCACGCGATACAGGGCGGTCAATGCAAGACCTTAAAAAAGACATGGAGGACGGCGCAATTACCGTTGATATGGTCAAGCAAGCATTTGTTAGTGCGACTAGCGAGGGCGGCAGATTTTACAAAGCAATCGACAAGGGTAGCGCGTCAACTAACGCCAAGCTCAACCAATTAAGCGCGGCGGCTACACAATTACGAGTCGCCTTTGGAACTGGATTCAACGAGGGGTTGAAAGACGCACTTGATGCAAGCAATAATTTTTTACCACAGTTAGAAAACAAATTTGCCAGATTTGGAGACATAGTAGGAAGCGCAATCAGTCAAGGCACAAAAGGCAACACAGAAGAACTAGCGTTGATTGGCGGATTGATTGGCGACGTAATACTAGAGGGCGCAAAAGCAACTTTTCAAAAAGGCTTAGACTCAATGGTAAGTGAAGCCTTGCCAGCATTTTTAGAGTTTCAAGCAAAATATAACAAGCTCCCTGGAGGTGCAGCTCTTGGTAATTACGTTGCAAGCGACATCAGAAGCAAGGTGGGATCATCTGCGCCAACATCGGCGTATATGCAAACAGCGATTGAGAACGTGCAAGCAAGTGGAAGCATTGGAAAACTGCAAGACGCACAAATGAAACGCGACATTGCGGCGGGGATTAAAACTGGCATCACATCAAGTATGAGCGAAGAAGTGAAAAAAGGCATTTTAGACGCATGGGCAAAACAGCCACAAGGGGCAAAATTTTCTAACTAATTATGGCAGCGACAATTCTAGGACTAGATTCGACAAGCGTTCGACCGCAACCCGCTTTCCGTTGCCAGCAATCGGAGAACGGCGGGTGGACGGCATCGCATACAATTATCGTCACCCGTGCTGGATTTGATACGGCTGGGATACAAGCATTGTTTGCCAAGGGTTCATTACTAACGGGAGTCGATGCGGGAATACCCACGTTCTTTGCTTTTTTAAAAATCACCGATGTAAGCGTATCAGCGGAGGAGGGAGATCTCATTACGCTAGAGGTAAATGCAGCAGGAAGCACGGCGGCACAATACGAACTAGGCGATGGAACGGGTCTAGACATTGACTCACTGCCAACGTATGAACTAAGAGGGCAACTATCTGATGCGGGATTTCAGCACCACAGAAAGTGGCTACCATTGTCTAATGCTGACAAAAAACTGCTAGGCATTTTACTTGGTGGCTATTACGAATACAATGCAGCCACAGGAAAGCTATTTATCATAACGGAAGATAACAATTTTCAAGACGCTTCGGAACAACTAACAGCAGATGACGCAAAATCGTTCGCGGCATTGATACAGCAAGGGCAAACGACTTATGAACGGTCGCAATATACGTGGACAGAAAGCACGGAAGGAGCGGGGCAACTCACAGAGCCGCAACTCAATAAACTAGGCTTAATTGCAACGCCACGGGGAACGCCGCCAGATGCAGGGGGAACTCGTAACTGGAAACTTGTTAGCGCGTCACAATCGCAGCAAGGGGAACTATTCAGAACTACTCTCGAATGGCAACTAAGCGACAGCGGTGGACACAACGCATTTTTATATGATAGTTAATAACGGCGAGAATCAAATCACGTTGCCAGATCTTGTAAAGGTTGGCGACAGCATAAGCGCGAGGTGGGCAAACTCGTTGCGTGATTGCGTCCAGAAACTACGGGACAGAAAGCCAACTGCAATATCTCAAACGCGCACAACAAAATCAGCGCATCCATTTAAAATAGTAGCGGTAACAGAAGAAAGCGAGTTGCGTATTTATGTCTGCTTTGGAGTTGTTACCTACATGATTTGGAATACTGCCGAAGAGCCAATTTACAAAGATGGGCAAGTTTATTTTGCACAGTCTCCAGGATTGACATACTTAAAAAACGATCCTTTTTACACAACGCCAGTCGGCTACTTTGTCGGAGCGGTAAGCACCTCATACGGCGTTTGGCTAAAGGTGGCAAGGAACGCATTCGGCAGCCTTAACTCACCAGCGGGAAGCGCAGAACCTTATACAACGGTTGACTATAGTTCATTCATCACAGGCAGTGAAATACTTGTTACAAGCTCATTTACCGATCCTACAGCAACGCCAACTTACGACAGTGATTTTGCTCACATCTACCTTGGCAAAGTTACCTACGATAGCGGGGGTGCGCCAACAGTTATTCAGTTTAGAAGAAGCGATGTTATCACAAGTCTCGCATCATGGCCGACGAACTTCACAATCGTGAGCGCAGATGCAGGAAATCAAATTTCAACAGGAACCGACGGCGGAGCGTATGGAGTTATAATTTCAACAGATGCTGGAAACGATATTTCAGCGGGGGCGGATGATGGCGCATATTACAACGCCCCTTAATAACATTTGACACAACCATCATAATATATGGCGATCTCAACAGCACTAACTAACACGGGAACGAGCTTTGTAGCTGTTCCGACATCGTCCATGACATCGGGGCGATTTACCGTAGGGTTGATACCAACGGCGCAATCATTTCCAACGGCAGACATCGGCTATGCAGTCAGCGCGAGACTAACCACGGCATCGACCACGGCAACGCTAGATGTTCAAAGCGGAGTTTGCACAGGCAGCGCGGCATTTGTCGCGGGAACGGCTCAAGTCGAGACTGCCACGGTCACAGCGGCATCGGGGGCAACGTCTAACGGTAACTGCATTGTCACAGTCACAGGCGCAACGCTGACAGGCTCACCGCTAGCGGTAACAGTGGCACTAACCACGGCAAGCAACACGGCGACCTTGGTTGCGGCGGCATTGGCGGCAGGGCTACAAGCGAACGCTGCAATAGCGGCAAAATACACGGTCACAAGCTCAGGATCTAACATCATTCTAACCGTCAATGCGGATTCTGACAGTAACTATCTTGCCAACGATGGGACGCTTAATATCGCTATCCCTAGCGGATTGGGAATCACCGCAGCGGCAACAAGCGCAAATACCACAACGGGAGTTGCTACTAGCGGCGTTCAAGTGTTAGACGGTGGTGGCACGGATTTTGAAGGCGTAACACTCGTTTCAATGGCGCGGATTTACGCAATCGAAATCAACGTCACAAGCGGCACGGCATCAGCGGCAAATGGCACTCAGGTTTTACCTTTGCCAATCAAGCTATGGAATACGAGCGGCATTACGGGAAGCATGCTCACAGCGGATTTAGTTATCACGGCTTTGACGGCTGGGACTAACGTAACAATCACGGTTTTAGGCAAATCATCATGAGCGATTTCGTAGATTATAACTTCGGGACGTATCGCGTTGGAACTACTTTTGACGCTTTGCCATTTACGGCGGCACGGACACCAACGGCGTTTGCTAACTTGGCAAGCGTTACGGTCACATTTACGTCATCAGATTCTTGCCAACATACTTTTACATGGACTGGAACGATAACCGATGCGGCAACGTGGGCGTTTACCTTGCCAGCAATTACAACCATTGCATACGAGACTGGTTACTACACTGGCAGTTTCGTTTTCACCGATGTGAACGGACGCAAAAAGCCATACCTTAGAGGGGCAATCAATATCATTCCAATATGAGCGAAACAGTAACACTTGACGTAACAACCGTAGAAGAAACCGTTAGTGTAACAACCACGGACGGCGGAGTAGTGCAGATTGCTGTTATGGCAGAACGCGGGGAAGCAGGCACCAACGGCACCAACGGCGGGTCAACCTCAGCGTGGCAATATAATGCCAAGACCAACGCAACGAGCGGCTACCCGGGTAATGGCTACCTCCTTTGGAACAACGCAACGCAGACAAGCGCGACTAGCATACTTGTCTCACACTTAACCGATGACAATACCGACATCGAGCTTTTTCTTTCCTTTTTTGTCGTCAATCAAAAAATCTTTATTCAGGACCGCGACGACTCAAGCAAAAACCAAGTGTGGCTAATCAGCGGAACGCCAACGGTGACAGGCGCGAACACATCGACCGCATACTACACTTTTCCAGTCACTTTGGTATCATCAGCGGGCGGGGCATTTACGAACAACCACTCGATTTTATTTGGACAAATCTCGGTAGCTACTAACGCCGTAACAAGCGCGACTACCAGCGATGGCACGGCAACACTCAGCACGTCCACACTGACCACAGGGACGCTCACGGTATCGACAAGCGGAGTATTTAACGCCACGTCCTACACCTACGGCACAGGGGCAGCTAGTGCAATGAGAACGGCATTAGCACTTGGCACACTAGCTACTCAATCGGGAACATTTAGCGGCACATCGAGCGGAACAAACACAGGCGACCAAGATTTAAGCGGATATGCGACCATAAATTCTCTTGGCACGGCAGCAGCTTTTGATGTAGCCCCTACTGCTAATATCTCCGAAGATGTAGTAACAACGGCAGTTGCTCAAACACTCACCAACAAAACGCTGACATCGCCAGCAATCAACTCGGCGACCATCGGCACGGCGGCGACATTTAACGCGACGAGCTACACTTATGGCGCGGGGGCAGCGGCAGCGCATCGCACGGCTTTGGGCTTGGTTAGTAACGCAGACACACTCACCTCAGTTTACGAGTGGACAAAAGCGACGGGAGATTACACCGCCACAAACGTAGGCACTGGCACGTCATCAACCGCAACGAACGTGATGCAGTTAAACACGCTAGCAACGGCGGGATCAAGTGCTTTACTACGCTCGGACGCAAACGATTTCAGGGCTTGGCAAAAATACTCAGGCAGTCGTCAAGCAGTTGATTGGTCTAAAAAAACAATGCACTATGTCCGCATTAGTTCGGATGTTTTTACGGGAGTAGACACAATTTTTCGCATCTATCTTGGCTTACCGTCAACACTGACAACCGTGCAAGATTTGCAATCAACAAACACCGCGATTGGGTTTAAAGTTATCGCTGGTGAAATTTTTGTGCAAGTATCAAACGGCAGCGCGGTCACAACGACTACAACGGGCGTAACAATGTCCGCATGGCTTGTTTATGACTGCATCATACAATCAAACGGTAACGGCACATGGACGGCAACTGTAAACAGCACAACCGTAACTGGATCGGGTGCACCATCCGCTACAAGCGCAGCAAGCAATTCGGCATTGGTTATGTCAGCAACTAACGGCACAACGGCAGCGGCTAGACGCTTTTTTATAAACAATCAAAAATCTATGCAATACGATTAAATCAATATCATAATTTTATGTTAGAACAATTTACACCAACGGAATACAATCGCGAATTGACGGAACGAGCGATTAAGGCATTGACACATTTGGCTAACACCATGAATGAGTGTTACTATCTTTTTTATGCCCGAAATACTCAGGTAATTTTGGATAGCATGAACGCCAACATCGCGCTCACTCTCGAACGATTCGCGGCAAACTCGCAACTTGGCGCGGCGGTAAATTCGCAACTTGAAAAGACCGACATCATCAGTCGCGTGATTGTGTCGATGCCAACTGGCTATGGATTCGTAGATGGTAAATTTGTTTTTGTCGCGGCAGAACCAGTAAAAGAAATTGCAGAAAATGAAGTTTGATTTACTAACAGAATTTAGCATTGGCATATCAAAAACAATCACGTTGTTTTGCAGCAGCGGAGCGAGTTTTTTTCTCAGCACCGAAATTCCCGATGATCTTGGCGTGGCTAAATACGCTAGTGCGTTGACAGGCTGGGGGCTTGCCATTGCTTGTATCTTTGTGCTTACTAGGACAGTAAAACACCTGTTCGAAAAGCTGGAAAAAAAGGATGACTACATCAAAGAGCTGCACGAAACAGCATTGAAAAAAGCAGAGGAAAGCAAATGAATTACCGCATCTTACATCCGGTCAAAGAAGGCAAGCGCAAATATCGTTTTGCTGCGGTGGGTGTAAATTGCACGGCACTAAAAGGAAGGCTTTCACAGCATCCAAACGTAGAATTTTACAGTGCCGATGGAATCCTCCGCGCATGGATTAAGAACGGATGGATTTTCGCGGCAAACGAGTATTTCTGGAACGGATGCAGCCCGAAGAAATACGTCGGGATTCACCCGTTTGGATTTTGGGCGGGAACACCAGACTTTGCTGGCACCATCGAAGCGTCATTTTGGCATGATGTTTTGTTCCAATTCGCGGCAGTCGGAATGTATGACGCGCACGATGCAAACTATCAATTTCTGCACCTCATGGAGCGCAATGGCTTTTTGCTTGCCAGTCATTATTTTGACGCAGTGGAAGCATACGGGGACAAGTATTTCGGGAAAGACTCAGACGGCGTTTATGTAAAAATCTTATGAAACTACTAATTGCAATCATTTTAGCACTTGCTTACTCAAGCTGCACATTAACGGTCAACCCAGATGGAAGCCGAACCTACGGAACGGACGCAAAAACGGCAGCGATCATCGCGGCGCAAATCGTGGAGGCTGAGAGCGGGAAATGATGAGTAATGAAAAATCAAAAATGCTGGTGGTAATTGACCCTGGTCATGGAATGTCTAACCGTAAATCAGGACGTTACGACAGCGGCGCAGAATCGAACGGAATTACCGAAGCTGAAATTGTCATGACGTGGGCAAACGAACTGCGCGACATTTTACGCGCAAGGAAAATCGCAGTTGTCAGAACTCGCGTTGACGCAAAAGACCCGTGCAGTATTTCCGAACGCGCTAGGATTGCCAAGCGATACGGTGGCACGATTATGATTTCACTGCATTGCAACGCAGCAAACGGCAAAGCTAGCGGAACTGAAACATTCTATCGCGGTGAAACTAATAAATCAATGGCGCTGGATTTGAATCTTGCCGTATGCGCTGGATTGCTCACTGTAAATCGCGGAGTGAAAACAGAGAATCAATCTCAGCACTCGACACTTGCCGTCATGTCGTTTCAACCATGCTTTTTAATTGAGCTAGGATTTATCGACCACGCTGGAGATCGTGCGAAAATGCTAGACGCTGACAAACGCAAAAAGACTTGCTTGGCTATTGCGGATTTGCTACTTGAATAAATCATCAACATGAAATTACCGCGCAACGTGACAATCGGAGGAATCAAATTCAGGGTTGTCATCGCGGCACTAGATGATGGCGATTTTGGGCGCATGTGTTTTGACGAGCGCAAGATAGTCATCAGCGATGAGTGCGCGGATTTTAACACCAAGCTAGAGACGTTACGCCATGAAATGCTACACGCAGCGTTACACGTTAGCGGCGTATCATTCTCTCAAAGATACGACGAAGAAAACATTGTTCGCGCCATCGAGCATTTATTTTTTCCTAGTTTTCACAAAGTCACTTCAAGCCTAAAATAATCATGAGCAAATACAAGAAATTTTTAGTAGCGGCAGACAATCACGGCAGCCTAGTTTGCCAAGATGCGAAGAAAGTTTTACTGTCATTCGCGGAAACGTGGAAGCCTGACTATCGGGTGCATTTGGGGGATTTGTGGGACTTCTCACCATTGCGGCGCGGAGCAAGCCAAGAAGAAAAAGCCGATGGGATTTCTGATGATTTTATTCAGGGCTTGGAATTTCTCGACGACTTCAAACCAAACTTTTTGACGCTCGGAAACCACGATGACCGCATATACCAACACGCGACGCATTGCGGCGATGGAATCCTACGCGAGAGATGCGAGGAGCTAGTCAAGGCGGCAGAGCAACAATTCAAACGGCGCCGCATTACTTTTTGCCAATACAAGGTCACGGAATACCTGCAAATGCCTAATTGCGATGTAAAATTGATTCACGGATTCAAATCTTCGACATACCCAGCGAAGGCACATTTTGATACGTGGGGCGAATGTCTGCACGGTCACACTCACACAAAAGACGAGCACACGGCGCGACATATCGACGGCGGCAAATCGTTCAGCGTGGCTTGCATGGCAGACCTTAACAAGTTAAGTTACTCAGACAGGCAGCCAGCAAAACTAGGTCACAGAAACGGATTTTTATATGGCATTATCAACACAAAAAATGGAAGGTGGGAAGCATGGCAGGTAACAAAGGAACACGGGGACTGGATAAGTCCACAAGGGCTACTCTGAGCGCGCTTGATTATGCGCTAGAACAAACCGACACAGCATCGGCGCGGAGAGGGGATGAATTCACATCTCAGGAATACTTTGCAGGGCTAATAGCCAAGGGTGAGCAGATAGGGCAATCAGGCGCGTTATATCGGCTCAATGGATTGGTGACTAGCGGCAAGCTCAAGAAGCGCAAGACGATGATAAACGGAGCAACGACTAACCTCTATAGTAAACCCAGCCTTTAATATGGATTCTGTTATTAAACATAATGAACGTATACTTTAATATGAGCGACGAGCTACCAAAGTGTGAGCATTGCAAAAAGAAGCCTTGCAGAATCGCAACCTTGATTAACAGCGATAAAAAAGCGCAACGAATGATCGGTCGAGTGTGCGATGATTGCGAACATTTGATTTGCGGATTTGATTTACCGTTCGCGGAAAAGATGCACTTGATGATGTTGCGTCCGATTATATGACCGCGCCACTGCCGACCGTTTCCGATCCTAAACAGTGACACAGCCGAAAGTGGCTAGACCCGCCATAGCGAATCCGTATCTTTTCCTACGCATGGCAGGTAAGCGAGAAAACAATCGCAGAAATACGCAGATTGCGCAACCTCGAATTTTCGTGGCAAAAAAGAACGCCACGAGACCTATTGCGCGGGGGCAAGGAAGGTTTCTCGTGGCTAGGTAAGTATTTTAACATGGAAAATCAGCATTGCAAGCCTAACAATTTGCACAATAAAGTGGCAAGGTTTATTGTGCTTTTGCTTTTTTGTAAATCGCCTTACAATGCGCCACAAGCTCGCTTTGCATCAATCGCCCGTTGCCATAACCAACAGCGCGGCGAATGTCAGCAATGAGGAAAAGCGCGGCAACAAGTGACCCGCTAATGTCGGCAAGTCGCTTTTCAAGATCGGCGTTTTCTATTTTCAGTTTTTCAATGTCGTTCATTTTGTTAGTTCATTTTCTTTCATTTCCGCGAACATTTGATCAATGCTGGATCTCAATTCTATCCATTCGCCCGCGTCGATATTTATTGCGTTTACGACACTACCGCTTGATTGTGAGATTGACAAATACTCACCAGCCCCATCATCGACAATGCTGATTAATGTTGCCGTCTCTGAAATTAGAGCTTCGCCATCTTTTAAGACAGTCATTGCGGTTATTCGTTTTTTGTATTTCATTTTGTTTCTTTCGTTGTTTCGTTTATGTTAGTGTTATCTTGTCGCTTGTCAATTAGTATCAGCTCCCGACAATCAAAGCGAGCCAAACAGACACAATTCACCTCTTACAAGGTAAATCATGCCAAATACTCCCGCATAACCATCGGTCGCCATTTTTGCACATCGCATTACTGCGAACCCTTTTCTAAACCGCGGCTTGTGACCTTGTTGACGGCTTCAAACAAAAAGAGCATTGCTCACTTATTAAGATGCATCGGTGTGTGCATCGCCTTAACTTGTCCAGTCTAATCACTATCCCGCTTTCATCGCGACGGACTCATGCCTAATATGTGAACCTTTCAAACAACCGCAAAATGAAAAGCCCGTCCGAGCTGATCCCTCGAACGGGCTTCTCTGCTATGAAACACAGATGAAAAACTTTGTTATGCGGGATCAGCGCGAACGACGAAAAGTAAAACAGAAAACGCGGATTGGCAAGAATTATTTTGCAATTATCGCAAATACTATGTTTGTCGTAGTTGGATTGTGTCACAAATCATGCCGTTAAATCGTGACAAAATATCCGCTTTTTGCCGTAAATATTAGCTATTTTCTCTAACAAAATGCGCGTTCTAGGCTATATAAAATATAGGAAAATGAAAATAGTTGAAAAAGTTCTATACATTTATCAGTTTTTCGCTTATTTCTTTCCTCGTCAGCCGACAATAACACAATATGAAAACCAGCACGATTACACACGCACAAAGGGCAACAGTATTTTTCAAACAAGGGATGAGATGGGTTGCAAGATACCAATTTGCTAATATTGACGCAGCAAACAAATACTTGGCAGATTTAGGTAATCGAGTTTATAGCAAAGACGAAACAAAAGTGGAAATGCGACCATACTCGCCTATTGTAAAATTCACACCAGAGCGCAAGAGCAATATGGCGCATGAAAGAACAAAAGGAATAGAGCAATCTCCATGCTCGAAAAACCTGGCACAGAACGCGCTAATTTAACCAATAAATTTATGACCAACAAACTAAAACAGAAACAGAGACGGGCGGTAATCGCTGAAACGATTACGCGCAGCCATAAACACATGGCGGTTAAAATGCCGAGTGCTTACCATAGCCAACTAAAATCAGAAGCCAAGGACAAGGGCATGCTTTTAAGCGGCTACGTGCTAGGGTTAATCAAGCTAGGAAAGGGGGAGGCATGAGCAATCTGATTTTAGGACTAGTAATTAGCGGCATCGTTTTCGGAACTCTAGGCGCACTGGCACTATGTCGAGCCGCGGCTATGGAGCGACCAAGACGCACGATCAAAGTTGGCGGTATCAAGCCATTTGAATCGCGGTCAATTAACAACAGGCTAGCACTTGGCTTGCTGGCGCAGGAGTCTAACAAAAACAAACGAAGAAACTAACATGAGCGAAAACACACAACTATCAACGCCGCAGAATCCAATCAGCCTTTTGGCGGGTCAGGACATGAGCGGTATCGACACCGACAAGCTATCAAAGCTAATGGAGCTACAAGAGCGATGGGAGGCTCGGCAATCAGAAAAGCTACTAGCCGATGCGCTTGCCAACTTCCAGTCGTGCTGCCCTAGCACGATCAAGAGTCGCAAAAGCGATCGTGGGCAGTTTGCCAGTCTCGACGACATCATGTTTGCCATTCGCGCCACGTTGGCAGATAACGGGCTTTCGGTATCATTTGACACTAACACCCCCGAAGCCGGCAAGCTCACCGCTGTGTGCCACGTTATGCACCGAGACGGCGGCAGATTTTGCCGCGAGGTTACTGTTCCAGTAGATAGCGCAATGCGTGCCAACGACACGCAAAAGATGGGCAGCGCGATCAGCTACGCAAAAAGGTATGCACTTGTGGCGGCGTTGAACATCATCGTTAGCGATCATGACGATGACGGGGCTAACGCAGGAACAAAGACAATCACCGCGCTGCAATCGGACGAACTCAACGACATGCTATTTAACGCGCCTGGAGGGACGCTAGAGGCATTGCTAGAGTGGGCGGGGGTAACAACGCTTGCCGAGCTACCATCAGCGAAATTTAACACCGCCAAGAAAGCTATTGCGGCGAAGATGACGAAACCATAACGATCAACAATATGAAAACAGACACCATTGAAACAACCGAAGTTATGCCCGTAAAACGGGCAGATGTAACAGCGCAATTTGCAACTTTCCAAGAGCAATTTGACGCAATCAAAAACGATGCTGAAACGCTAACGGTTACAAGCCGCGAGCAAGTAGCGGAAATGAAAAAAGCGCGTGAAATTAGACTTACTCTTAAAGCGATGAGAGTCGCTATTGACAAAAAAAGAAAAGAGCTAGGCGATGAATCACTGCGGCAAATACAGTCAATAAACGCGATTGGCAAAGAATGGAAGGATAGACTCGAAATCCTAGAGGATCGACTTGAAAACCAAGAAAAGTTTTTGGAATTATTAGAAGCAAAAGAACGCGCCGAGCGATTAAATCAACGGCGTGAAATTATGTCGCAATTTGCCGAGGTTGCCACTGTAGGCGGTGAGATTGCAGACATGTCACAAGACTCGTTTGACATGCTAAAAGACGGCGCATCGGCAAAGCTGGCGCAATTACAAGCGGAACGCGCAAAATCAGAGCAAGAACGAATCGCCAAAGAGCAAGCCGAGATTGCAGAACGTGAACGAATCCGCGTTGAAAACGAGCAACTCAAAGCCGAGCGAGAGCGGATTGAGAGAGAGCGCGATGCAGAGCGTAAAGCCGCCGCCGATGTGCTTGCAAAACAGCAAGCAGAAGCCGCCGCTGAACTGGAAAAGCAACGCAAGGCGCAAACCGATCAACTAGCGCAAGAGCAAGAAAAACTAGCCGCAGAACGCGCCGAGCGTGAACGAATCGAGCGCGAAGCAAAAGCCGAAGCTGACAGACTAGCAAAGATTGAAAGCGATAGATTGGCAAAAGAAAAAGCAGAGCGAGAGCGGATTGAGAGAGAAGCGGCAAAAGCGGCTGCGGCACCTGACAAGGAAAAGATCGTTGCGTTTGTTGGCGGATTGAAAGCATTTGCAATGCCAGAAATGGCAACGGCAAAAGGCAAGAAAGCGGCAACGGCAATCGCGGCGATCATCGAAAAATCCATTGCAGAAATCAGAACGATTTACGCCGAGTTATGAGCCAAGAAATCGACACAATACAAGGCTCTGCTGAGTGGTGGAAACTGCGCAAAGGGATCCCCACGGGTTCACAGTTTTCTCGCATCATCACCGCCAAAAAGGGCGACTACGCAGCGGGGGCGAAACACTACGCAGCGGAGCTAATCGCGGAAGCGTTAGGCTGGCAATCGGGCTTTACGGGGACACCTGACACAGCGCGGGGAAACATGTTAGAAGCAGAGGCTCTCAGATGGCTAGGTATGCACCACGGAATCAAAGCGCGGGAGTGCGGTTTTTTTATCAGCGATTGCGAGCGATACGGGGCGAGTCCTGACGGCATCGCCAAGGACGGGTCGCCCGTGGAGGTTAAGTGTCCTGCGTTGAATACGTTCCTCAAGTGGCGAGTTGATGACGAATTACCAGACGACCACAAAGCACAATGCCACGGCGAAATGATATTGACAGGCGCGGACAAGTGTTATTTTGTAGCATACGCCGATCACGAATTGCTAGATAATTGGCTTATAGTCGTTCAGCGCGACGAATACACTGCCAAGCTAGAAAAGCACCTAGAGCGATTCTGCACCGAGCTAGAAGCCATGCAGCGCAAGCTAGTTTTTGAACCAGAAGAAATTTTCCCATACCTAACAACAAAACTATGACACCAATAATACAAAAATTGATCGACATCGCTTTTTATTGCGAGAACAGATTTGAGGATCACAAAATTGTGCAAGTTACAGTAGCTGAATTTGCCGAGTTTGCGCGGAGCTACCTAGCTTTGCGGGGCGCGCTAGAAAAAGCCGTCGATGACACTAGGCAGCGCATTTTGGATGCGGAGGAGGTTGTTGAGAAAACCAAACAATTACTCAACCTATGAACGAAACAGAACTAAATGCGGCACTTTTACAACAGAACCATTTGTGTGTTTTGCAATTACAAGATCGAGCGCAACAACGCCAAGATCGCGACGAATGGGAGTGGCAGATGAAGCAGGATAAAATCGAACAAATGCACGACTTTTTAGGCGAGCGCGAAACGGGGGAGGAAGAATGAAAATCACCCTGCCAATACCAGACCGTGAGGTATCGCCTAACGCTAGCCGTGGTCAGTCACGCTGGGCGGCAATAAGCAAAAGCAAAAAGGTCAAACTACATCGCGACATTGCGCGGATTGCCACAATTTACGCAATCGCGGATTGCAAGCCAACAGATAAGCCTTTAGGCTACTCCCTAGCGCATTTCTTCCCCACACTTGCATTCAGAGACGAAGACAACGCTGACGGTGCTTGCAAGGCATACAGGGACGGTATTTGCGATGCGTTTGGCATGAGCGACAAAAACTTTTGCAAAATGAAATTGTCAACGCGCGAAAAAGACGCTAAGAACCCACGGGTGGAAATCACCATTTATTTCACAGAACCAGAAACAACAACAAACAAAATCAACTAACAGAAACATGAGTAATACACTACTAAAATTGAAAATTGACTTATTGAAAGTCACAGGCGCGAAAATTATCAATGCAAAAGACGGCATTGAGTATCTAGCAATTCCCATCAAAACCAGCGGCATGTTTTATGCCGGCAAAGGTTGTTATCTCGATCTTGACATGCGCGAGAATAGAGACGGCGTTGACCAATACGACAACACCCACATGTTGACAATCTCGCCAACCAAGGAGCAGCGGGAAGCCAAGGAGCGCACGCCTATCGTCGGCAATGCCAAGACGCTGACATTCGGCGACAGAGCGCAATCAGCACCGCAGAAGCCAGCACCGAAGCATCACAGCCAGGTTGTAATTCCAGAGGATGACGATTCGGATTCAATTCCCTTTTGATCTGAAATAATTATTGACAATCGGAAGAAAACCAACTTTAACAACTTTCGCCGCATCCTCACCGTGGCGATCAATGACAACACACCTTGCCCGTCATGGGTCAGTTCTAACAATTCCAAGGAATGTTAGGTGGGGGCTGAAACGTGACGGGCTTTTTTATTATGCTATGAAAACAGACTACGATAAATTCCTACAATCAAAAATCAAAATCGAAAAAGAGCAGGGGCATGAAATACATGCTAGCGGCATCAATCCAATTCTAAAGCCACATCAAAAGGCGATTGTCGAATGGATGGTAAAAGGCGGGAGACGCGCTTGCTTTGCGAGCTTCGGACTAGGCAAATCAATCATTCAACTCGAAAGCGTTCGCATCACTCGCGACATCGCTGGCGGCATGGGGTTGATCGTGATACCGCTAGGAGTTCGTCAAGAGTTCGTTAGGGACAGCTTAGAGATTCTCAAATGGGAACATGCTCCAAAGTTTATCCGCAGAATTGAGGAAGCTACTGATCCTAACGGAATATACATGACCAACTACGAAACGATCAGGGACGGCAAGCTAGACCCTGCTGAGTTCACGGTGGCAACACTTGATGAGGCTAGTGTCTTGCGCGGATTTGGCGGCAGCAAGACCTTTCGCGAGTTCATGCGACTATTCACGGGTGACGGTGGCCCTAGCCGCAATCATCGCCAAGACGGGAAAACGGTGCAGTTTCGATTTGTCGCAACGGCAACACCATCGCCGAACGATTACATTGAGTTGCTGGCATATGCTGACTTCCTAGGCATCATGGATGTATCTCAAGCGAAAACACGCTTTTTCAAACGCGATTCAACCAAGGCTGACAAGCTCACTTTACACGCGCACAAAGAGGAGGAGTTTTGGCTATGGGTTAGCTCATGGGCGTTATTTGTGCAGCGGCCAAGCGACCTTGGTTTTTCAGATGATGGTTATGATTTGCCAAAAATGAAAATAGTTTGGCACGAGGTTGATACCGATCACACGACTGCTGGATTTGACAAGTTAGGGCAAAAGAAACTTTTTAGGGATTCAGCAATCAGCTTGCAAGACGCATCAAATGAAAAAAGAAATAGCTTGCATACTCGTCTAAAAAAAGTTATTGAACTCGTGCATGACGGAAGAACAAAAGCAAGAGAAGAAAGAGAAATACAAAGCATGGTTTGCCAAGAACAGAGATGTATTACTGGAAAAGCAGCGAGCGAGGAGCAAGGAAAATTACTTGGCAAATCCGCAGAAATACAGGGAGCGGAGCATGAAGTGGAAAAACGAGAACAAGGAAAAGATGTCAGCACTTCAAAAGAAATATGTCGAGAAAAACCAAGAGAAGCTAGTAGTTTATCGGAAGGAGTATTACAAAACAAACAAAGTTCGATACTCGAAACAAGGCAGGGATTCCAAGCTGCGAGTGAATTACGGAATGACGGAGGACTGTTATCAGAAGATGTTGAAAAATCAAAACAACGGATGCGCAATTTGCGGAGCAACAAGCGGATTGAAAACCAAACAAGCGAAGCTGAGAGTGGATCATTGCCACGCGACGGGCAAGGTGCGGGGATTGCTTTGCATGAATTGCAACTCGGGACTAGGAATGTTCAAGGACAATTTGGAGCTGATGAAAAATGCGATAAAGTATCTGAACAATTCGTGATATGGTGTGATTTGAACGATGAGCAAAAAGCACTAGAGCATAGTTTTAAAGAACTGGAAATATCATATTCATCTTTAACGGGAACAGATGACCCTGATTTGCGTGAAAAGAGATTGAAGCAATGGACAAATCAAGAAACGTGCGCGTTTATATCTAAGCCTAGAATGTATGGTGCAGGAGTAAATATGCAACAATGCAACGAAATGATATTCTTTGGAATCGGCTTTAAATTCTATGACATGATCCAAGCTATTCATCGT
>JBIKII010000356.1:0-2593 GCA_044361705.1 Caulobacter sp. | reverse complement strand
CGCCTGTAACAATATTACTATCAATGATGGAGGAATCTGCACCACAATTAGTTAGTCCAGAACCATTAGCTGTTCCTGTGAAATTAATTGCATAACTAGTTGATGAGGTACCTGTTAAAATAGGAATATTCACATTACATCTTTTAATTGTAATACCTCTCATTAAAGAAGAAGAAGCGGCAGAAACTGCAGCAAAACCAACAGGAGTTACTGTATTGGTATTTGTAATTGTTAGATTTTGAACAGTTACAAAACTTGTATTATTAATTAAAAATGCAGCTCCAGCTGCTGATGATGTAACAGTACGAGTTGATTTGTCATTACCTTCAAAAGTAATCCTATTTGTAGAGCTTGTTCCAGGAATAGGACCATTTACAATAACTTGACCAGCATAAGTACCTGGACGAATATCAAAAGTTACTGGACCACTAACACCATTAACCAATGCATTTGCCGCATCAATTATGGTTGCAAAGTCAGGAGTTGTTCCACCAACAGTATAAACACCACTTAATGGAGCCAATAATGTAGCTCTTAAAGTATCATTTGTAGCATCAGCATCTGCATTTGTATTTGGTAAAGATGTATAATAGGTCATATTATTAACTGCCCCTAAAGTTACTTGATCAGTACCTGTAAATAAAACAGTATCAACTGAACATGCTGCAACTGTATTGGTTTTAATAACAGTTACAGGTGTAGCTGTATTCAATCTATAACTTGCATTGTAGCTAGAAACGGTATTCGCGCCAATGTTTTTAACAATATAACTTACATCTTGTGCACCACTAATAATAGGAGCATTTGGAGTAAGAATAGTCATTAATCTAAGGTTATCATTTACACCACCAGTAAATTGGTCTGCACCAATTGTAGGTGTTACAGAGAATGTATCTCCATCAATATCATAAGGAACGAATGCTTTTAAATCAACACCATAACCATTACAACCATCAGTTAAATGTAAATTACCCGGTAAAGGTAATCTAGAAACAAAAGAAGGATTTGTATTAATTGATGAATCACCACCAGCTGTTATTGTCATGAAATTAGAAGGATTGAAGAAAGTACCTCTATAAACTAAGTTACCTGAAGTTGGATTGGTAGCATTATAATAGATATTGTAATTTACATTACTTCCAGCAGGAGATGTAGCTAAATACATTGGCGTTGCTGTTCCACCATACACTGCAAAAATATTATTTTTCACCATTGTATTTGTAGAACCTGTATTGTAGAAACAAGTATTTGCTGTAGATGTACTTGTTCCGTTCATTGAAATTGTATTGTGGTAAATTTCAGCATTACAAGCAGCATTGTATTGGTACAAGTAAATGCCATATAAACCTGGATATGTGCCACCTAAAGAACTTGTTAAAATATTATTATGACATTTAACTTTTGCAGCAGTAGTTGTTTGTAAAGGATAATATAGATAAATACCATATCCACCAAAACCATTAATAGTATTTCCAACAATTTCGTGATTGATAGTAGTATTAGATGATTGGTTATAATAGAAATACAAACCATAGTAACCATATTGGAAACCATTCATATTGAATTTGTTGTTTTTAACAACAACCGGATTGTAATTGTAAGCAATATAACCACCCATGTAGTTGCTATTAATTACAGTATTATTTGTTACAACAATTCCTCTATTAGCAGCAGCAGATGAGCTACCATAAACTGTGATTGAATAACCACCACCTGTTACAACATTGCTATCAATTAAAATAGAGTCACCACTCATAGCACTTGCACCATTACCACCTGCTGTTCCAGTAGCAATAATTCCATAACCACTAGAAGAAGTTGTTGGTTGTATAGCTACGTTTACTTTATTGTTAATGATTTTAACATTTTTCACAACACCTACCATTGCAATACCTGCGCCAGTTGTTGTACTTGTATTGTTTACAGTAAAATTTCTAAATGTAACAAACTTAGAAGCATTCATTAAAACTACTGCACTTGTAGACTGGTTCGATGAAATAATTGTATTTGTAGGATTTACACCATCAAAAGTTATTGTATTAATTGCAGATGCACCAGCAATATCGCCAATGATAACTTGACTGGTATAAGTTCCAGGAGCAACTGTAAAATAAACAGGACCACAAACACCAGAACCGTTTAAAGCTGTAATTGCTGCTGCAAATGAGGTGTAGTTTGTTGCACCTGAACCTGCTGGATCAATTGTAAAATTACCAGATATTGATGGTTGTTTCGTAACTTGTGCGGTATCGTTTATTCTTATAGTATCATTGGTATTGTTAGGTAAAGATGTCCAAGCTTTAATAATAGTTGGAGTTGAGGGAAATGAGTAAGCACTAGCCAAAGTAATTTGAGTGAATGAAGGATTTAAACCACCCATTGTATCTAATACACTAGTTGAAGCAATTGGAGTTTGTGCTGTACCATTTAGAGACCAATTTACATTAAAACCAGTAACCACATTTTTTCCAAAATTTTGAACTCTAGCTACAATATTTTGAGGGCCATTGCAGAAAAATCCTGGAGAATCGATAGCACTTATTCCAATATCATCATTTGATAAAGAACCTTGCCAAACTTGAATTTCTCTAAA
>JBIKII010000355.1:0-2603 GCA_044361705.1 Caulobacter sp. | reverse complement strand
TATAGTAAACAAATTTTGTCAAACCAATTTCACTTCCATCAGGACGTCTTGGACCTTCGAAGAAGTTTACACCTACACTAGGTGGATTTAAACCATATCCTAAGATACCTTCATCATTGTCGTCACCATTGTAACAAATACCTAAGTTTCTTTTTACGTCACATTCAACATAGTCATCAGAGTAGTTACCTAAATCTGCATCAACCCACTGCCCAAAAATACATGAGTCAATAGTTTCTGTTCCTCTGTTGAAAATAGTAGTTCTGTAGAAAGTCATGTTATTCACTTCATCATTAGTTGAATAACCAAAACATTGCGTATGTAATTCCAATCCTATTGGCAAACCTTCAGTTTCAGAGTGAATATTACCTTTATCGTTGTAAATCATATACAACATCATATCAGGAATATTGTCTGATTTATTAAAATCAAAAGAAGGATAATCACCGGCAACCGGGTCATAAAAATTATCTCCATCTACATCATAGAAAGGAGCCAAAGTAGCAGCTTCACCTGGTTTACCATTTGAAGGCCAGCTTGAAAAAATTGATGATGGAGATGACCAATTTTCAGGATTATTTCTAAACTCATCAATTTCTTGAAGAGTTATTTTCCAAATTTCATCATATGCTTTACAAGTTTCTTTTGTTACAGTTCCTCTTGCAGAACCATCAACTTGTAATGGACCAGGATAGTAATCATTACCACTTTGTCGATAAGTTTGAGCAGCAATTCTCAAGTTTCCCTGAGTAATACCACCAATCCACAATGCTCCTGAGAACAATGAGTGTTTTGAAACTTGCCCGGGATTAACTTTAGGAACTTCATATCTGGCATTACTTAAGTTCCACCACATATCACCACCATTAAGAATTGTGGTTCTTACATTGTTAACGTCCAGATCTTTTTGCTGGGTGGCAGCTTCGCAACCACCTGCTTTTTTAAGCAAATTAGCTTTTGTATTCTTTTTGCCTAAACCAATATTTTCCATTGCAAATGCAGAGCTGCTTGCGGCTATGAAAGCAAGGACAAAAACTGATTTTGCGAAAAACTTTGTTGTTAATGTATTCATAATTGTCATGATACTTATTAATTAAAAATATAGGGCAAGACCTAAACGAGTTAAACGCGGTAATCCAAAACGATCCGGATTTAACATCCTTGCATTATATAAGTCAACATAAGACTGCTGATCGGTTGCAGTTCTAATTTGTTCTTGTGCTTGAGGTGAAGCTAAGAATCCATCATTATATGCACTACCGGTATATCTGAACACTGAAGTTACGTTAGCACTATTTAATAAATTTTGAATCCAGATGAAAGCACGTAAACGATAAACAGTTGTTGAACCATCAAGTTTCTTTTGTTTGAATTCGAAGTTTTTATCGATGTTGATATCAATATTGTACTGAGCCGGTAAGTTAGCACCATTGATAGTTCCTTTGATTGGACTTCTTACAACAACACCTGATTGAACTCCATCCGGTGTAGGTAACATATTTTGGGTGTAAGGTCTTCCTGAATAGGTAGTGAACACGAAGTTGATACCAGCATTTTCAAGAATCTTTTTACCGTTAACAACAGGACCGTTGTATTCTTTACCAGATTTGTAATGGAAATCAAAAGTCATTTTTAATGTATGACGCGTATCAAAATCCATTGGGTAAATTGTTCTTAAAGTTGGTAAACCCACTTGAATTAATGCATTACTTGAAGTTGCATTAGATCCTGTACCATCTGCAAATTGAATTTGGTAGTTAGCACCTAAAGAAACATTGCCTATTTCACGAATAGTATATTCTAAACCAATTGATTTAACTGTAGAGAAGTCTAAGTTACCAAAAGTTGTATAATCATTTGGCCAAGCTTGAACATAACGGAACAATTGAACCATGTTTCTGTATTCACGATAAGAGGCGATAATTCCCAAAGCTGCATCCTGACCAATTTGTTGACGGAATCCAATTTCATAGTCAGTTACCTGAGTCATTTTCAAATCCGGATTAGCAATTGCTCCACCACTTAAACGATTTTGCAAGAAGTAGTAATCATCAATTTGTCCAACGTTTGCAGAAGGTCTTTGAGTTAAGATATCATATGTTCCAAAGAACTGGCTCGATGTTGAAATAGGGAAAGAGAACCAAACACGAGGTAATAATTTAACATCGGGTACATAATCTGTAAATGAGGCTAAAGTTGGTTTGTTAGGATTTGAAGGATCGATTAATAAAGGAGTATTTCTTGCTGTTTTAGCATTTCTTCCAATTTGAGCAGGATCAGAGATAGGATTACCATTCTCATCATACCAATTGTTTCCTTTTCTAAAACCGGCAACTCTTAAATCACCACTTTGACCACCTTCACCAAATTTTTCATTGTTTACATAGATAGCATAATCATCACCAATAGTTGTAGGAATAGCTGATTTTAAATTTTTAAATCTAGGATCTTCGCTACCTTTAACTTCACCTACTGAATAGATTGGGGCCATGCTATATGGATCTTTTAATACCGGTTGGTTAGCATCAAAACGCTCCATTCTTAATCCAACACGAACAATTAAATCTTTAAATACAAACTTATCCTGAACCCAGGCAGCTAAG
>JBIKII010000319.1:0-2617 GCA_044361705.1 Caulobacter sp. | reverse complement strand
TATAGAATGTGTTTTATCCCATATAATTGTTTCTTTTACATCAAAAGGATTTAAATCTGAAAATATAATTTTACCGTAATCATTTCTACTTTTAGCATTATAAGCTACATTCCAACAAACTGAATGGTCTTCTATATTTCTATATATTGATGATGTGTTTAATATATTAATACAAAAATTAAAATAATCTTCGGAAGTTTTATTATCGGTATTTTTTTGATTATATAAACTTGCCTGTTTTTTACCAACCCCTAATCCTTTTGTATGTAATAAATCACCATTACTTTCACCTTGATTGTAGGGAGGGGAAGTAGCTAATAAATTCCATTTCTCCCCGTTCATTAACCTTGCAACCGCGTCCGAGTCCGTGCTATCCCCACAAAGTAACCGATGCTCCCCAATTTCAAACAAGTCACCAATAACAATATCCGTTTCAATGCCTCCCTCAGGCACGTCGTAATCGTCCTCACTTGCCTCCAACTGCTCCACAGTGTCAAACTGCGGTATATCCAAGCCCCATGCCTCCAAGTCCACAACCTCCCAATCGTTCGCAAGTGTGTCCCAATCCCATTCACCGAAAGCAACATTGTCCGCAATGATAAACCGCTTCTTTTCTTCCTCAGTTAAATCGCTGCTTCGCTTTACCCATGCCTCGTCAATGTCATTAAATCCAAGTTCTTGTAAAGCCCTTAGCCTCATGTTGCCACCAAGAACCACGTTGTTTTCATCAATGACCATTGGGCGAAGGCTTAACATCTTTGGAAACTCCGTGATACTTTGCTTTAGCTTTTGAAACTTGTCATCTCTAAGAACCCGTGGGTTGTTTGGGTTTGGTTTTATATCCTTTAATTTCATATAGCGTTTAATACATTTACCCTTAATTCATTTACCTTAACCAAGTCCCTTTCTTCCTTCAGCCATTTGCGTCCAGCCTCTAAGTCAACAAAGTACGCATCATCTTTGTCTAAAGCCTTAGTAAATTTGTGGATTAAATCTAATTCGTTTTTATATGTCCGCACCCCTGGAATATTAAATTCCTTGATTTCCTCAGGTGCGTATGAAATACAACCAGCGACCAACATTTCCATCGCAAAATTATTTGACTTCGCTTGATTAAAATTATCAATCGTCAAAGGGAATACGCCATAGTGTGGCGCTGAGTGTTTAACCATTTCAAAGTATTGGAAAAGGGAATTATTCCACGGTACAATAATTGCCTTAGGATACAATGTTTTGCCCAACCAATCAGCTAAACCAACCATACCTAATTCAACCTTATCGTTTTTTTGTAACTCAATCCAAAAGTTTTTTACCGTTGCAAGGTCTTCAAGGTGGGTCTGACTTCCGCGCCACATAACTCGTTTCTTTGCGTCCATTAACTTATCCCTTTTTACAGGCTGCATCGGTGTAACGGTAAAGTCAATAGCATTTGGAACAACGGTAATTTTGTCTGTATCGTAAAACTGGGAGTAAAATTCTTTTAGGTACGGGGTTGAGGTCATAACCCAATCAGCATATTTAAACGCCTTTTCGACTGATTCTTTTACCTGAGGCTTGTTAAAATGTTGACTTGCTGGATTGGCTGCACTAACCTCGTGTAATAGGTCGTCGTGGTCTAAGATAATCTTCTTACCCATTCGCTTAACCTCATTAATCATTCCAAGTAAATCATTGCCGTTGGCACGCTGGAAGATAACAACATCAACGTCATAAAAATCATACCACTTAACGGTATCAGGGTTAATCATCTTTATGACAAAGTTCGGAGGGCAAACCTCCCGAAGCCTAATAAATGGGTTCACCGTGCGATAATAGTCAGTCGTTGGGCTGCTTAGATTACAAACTATGCCAATCCTCATTTATTTATACTTTTGTAGGTATTCAATAAAACTTCAAGGACTGCTTCCATTGAATGCTTTTTCCCTGTTGCCTTCCATAAATCAAATTGAATATCCAGCAGCCTTTCCCTTATAACCTTGTTTCTAAAGGTTACCCCGTACATTTCTTGAGGTTTTGTTGTGTTCATTTTTTTTAAATTATTATACAAATATAATATTATTTTTTTAAAATTGGGGAAATAAATCCACGTTCACCCTCGGACACAAACATTGAATGCCTGTAAGTATTTGACAGATGTCCAACTACTATTTTGTTTTCCGATATAAACTTCATCAACGGGTGTACCGTGTTGTTCCAATCAAAAATATCAACCCATTTATCTGGTGAATAAACTTCTTCTTCCCTGTTCAACGTCACCAATGACAAATCAAACTTGCCGCCAATCTTATGCAACAAAGAAGGCTTAAAGAACTCACATGAACCCCGAAGCCAACCAACAGGGTCACCGCATGAATTAGAAAGTATTTCCCAGTTTTCTCCCATAAAGTGAATGATGTTCCCGAACCATTTGTAGTTATGAATAAAATTGTCATCATGCGTAAAAAGAAGTAAATCGTATTCAGTAAAATTGTGTTCTTCCAGCCATTGGTTAGAACATCCCCAATCGCCAACGGTGTTCGGGTATTCTTTATAATTCCAGCCTAAGTCTTTAATCTGCTCAATGGTTGCAATTTCTTTGTAAAGGACGGTGTCAAATTCCTTTAATGCCAATCCCTTT
>JBIKII010000305.1:0-2619 GCA_044361705.1 Caulobacter sp. | reverse complement strand
CCTTCCAGAACTCGCCTTTCCAGGTCGGGCGGGCGATCTTCATGGCGTCGTCGGAGGCCGCGTCGTCGGTCGGCTGTTCGCCGGGCACCGTGTAGAAGCGCCAGAGCAGCTTGCCGTTGCGGGCGTCGTAGGCCGACAGGTAGCCGCGCACCCCGAGCTCTGCGCCGCCGTTGCCGATCATCACCTTGCCCTTGATCACGCGCGGCGCGCCGGTGATCGTGTAGGGCTTGGACTGGTCGACCGTCACCGTGGACCAGACCTGTTTGCCGGTCTTTGCATCCAGCGAGATCAGCCGTCCGTCGAGGGCGCCGAAATAGACCCGGCCGTCCCAGAGGGCGACGCCGCGGTTCACGCTGTCGCAGCAGGCCTTCACGCCGGTCTTGCGCGGAACCTTGGGGTCGAACTCCCAGATGAGCTTGCCGGTCTTCGCGTCGAAGGCCCGGACGATCGACCAGGACGAGGTGGTGTACATGACGCCATCAGCGACGAGGGGCGTGGCCTCGATGCCCCGGTTTTCGGGCAGGTCGAATGACCATGCGAGACCCAGCTGACCGGCGTTCGAGACATTGACCTTGTCCAGTGGGCTGAAGCGTTGCTCGCCGTAGGTCCGGCCGTGCGTGACCCATTCGGCGGCGTTGCTGTCAGCGGCCGCAATGCGGACTCCATCGATGTCCGCCGTCTTCTTGCCGCAGCCGGCCAGCAAGGCCATGGCCGCCAGCGTCGCCGCCAGTGCGCCGATCCGCTTCATTCCCGAGCTCCCTGTATCGACCGCGTCTGACGCGCGGCGTTATGCAGAGTATGCGGACCGGCCGTTGCGTCAGGCAAGCCGCTGTCGCAGCCGGTTCAGCATCGGTCGCTCGACCAGACGCCAGCAGACCAGGCCGGAAACCACCGCGACGATGATCGCCGACGGAATGAAGATCCACGGATTCCAGGCGCCGATCGTCATGGCCAGGGCGCCGATGGTCAGCGGGTGGATCAGGTAGGTCGAATAGGACGCGTCGCCGAGCGCCCGGAGGCCCGGTATCGGCTTCCAGCCGCCGTCGGCCTCGACGCTGACCGCGCCGGCCACCAGCAGGATCGCCGGTGCGCCCCAGACCATCGGCCGCCACAGGGCCCAGTCCATGTTGACCAGCTGGATCACCACGAACAGACCGATCCCGGCGCCCAGCAGCAGCCAGCCGATCGAACGGTCGGGCAACAGTTGCGTCTGGGCCATCCGGGCCAGCCAGACGCCGCCGAGAAACTCGAGGAACAGCGGGTTGAGCAGCATCTGGTAGGCGGGCGGCCAGGCGAAGCCGGCGAAGGCGAGCACCATCAGGGCGAAGGTCAGGGCGACCAGCCGCCGGGCCTCCGGCAGCCACAGCAGGCCGGCGAACGCCAGATAGAAAACCGCCTCGTAGTTCAGCGTCCATCCCGGCGCGAGCAGCGGGAACGGGTAGCCGGCCGGGTTCATGTGCTGGACGAAGGCCAGCGACAGCGCCAGATGGCCGGGCGTCACGGCCAGGTCAGGAAAGCGCGCCGGAAACAGCAACACCCCGGCCGCCAGGACGAGGGTAATCAGCCAGTAGAGCGGGACGACCCGGATCACACGCCTCTTCAGGAATTCCAACGGCCGGACCGGCTCCCCCGTCGTCGCCGTCCACATGACAAAGCCGCTGATGACGAAAAAGACGTCCACGCCGGCCTGGCCGGTGGCGAAGTCGATCTGCGACCATTGGCAGGCGTGGAACAGCACCACTGACAGCGCTGCGAGGCCCCGCAGATGCTGGATCGACAGCCAGGTGCGGTCCCGTTCCGCGGTCGGACTCACCGGCAGCCCGGCGGCATCGCCGCGATCCAGGCTCGCAGCAACGCCATCCCCTCGTCATGGACCAGCGCGCGACCCAGTTCCGGCATCATGGCGCCGGGATCGGTTGAGCCGGTCCTGAAGATCAGGATCGACTGGTCAGGCCGTCCGGGGTCGATCCCGTGCGAGAACCCGCCTGTACCCTGCCCCGCCGCGACCGGCGGCTTGCACAGGCCCAGCGACGGGCCCATCTGGGTCGCGCTGTCGAGATAGAGACCGGACGTATCGGCCGGTCCTCGTGGGCTGTGGCAATGGCCGCAGTTGATATCCAGCCAGGCGCGGGCCCGGGCCTCGAGCGGGGCGGCTCCGTCGCGCCAGTCGACGCCGCGCGTACGTCCAGGCGCCGGCGGGAGTCCTTTGAGAAAGCCGACGACGGCCAGCCGCTCCAGCTGGTTGAACCGCGCGCCGGCGAGCGTGACCTCCCGGTCCAGATGCCGCGACTTCAGGCCGATCGGCTGCAGCGCCTTCGCCGCGTGGTCCGTCGCGTGGCAGCCCGCGCACTGGTTCACGTTCGGGACCTGATAGACGAACCGGTCGGTACGGCCCGACCGGGTGAGGACCATCGGGATCGCCGCGCCGGTGCGCTTCAGCCTCGCCTCGGTCTGCGCCTCGTTCCAGACATAGGGAAAGGCGACCCAGCCGGACGCGCGCCGCACCATCACGCGGGTCTCGACCAGCCGGATGTCGTGGAGATCAAGGCCCTCGCCGGTCTCGGTGAGCGAAAGGCTGTCGGCGGGCGTAACCGCGCCGTCGGCGGCCTTGCGAAAAAA
>JBIKII010000132.1:0-9381 GCA_044361705.1 Caulobacter sp. | reverse complement strand
CCGAAGAAGAACAGATAGAAGACCCACTGAACCGACACGATGACCAGCCGCTCGAACAGCGTCGGCTTGCTGATCTCGATGAAGGTCATCAGGTGCATGCGCTCGTTTTCGGCCTCGTCCATCAGCGTCTTGATCCAGCCCTTGTCGTCGCACATGCGGCGCAGGCAGGTCAGGTGGTTGATGGTGGCGCCGACCATGCCCGGGACGGCGGCGACCGTCTCCAGCACCACGGCGCGGTGGCCGTAGCGTTTGGCGAAGAAGGTGTCGGCGCAGAAGCGCAGCAGCTTGGTGAAGCCGAGGGCGACACTGTCGGACAGGCCCTTGGGTTGGTGGTGGACGGTGACGTCGACAAGCGGGACGGTCATGGAAACTGACTTTCGTACTGGCCGGCCGATGCCGGCCGTCGGTGAACTGACGCCGATGTACCCCCAGGCCGCGCCCGCCGAAATTGGGAGCGCTCCCTTAGGTATTGCTCCCTAGGGCCGATGCGGGCCCTCGAACGCGGCGATGATCGGACAGGGACCGCTCGCCGAGGCGTCGCACGCGCTCGCCAGCCGATGGAGTGAGGCGCGCGCGGCCTCCAGCTCGGCGATCTTCCTGTCCAGGGCGGCGATCCGCTCGCGCGCCAGCGCCCGTGCCCGGTCGCGATCCTCGCTGGAGTCCAGCGCCAGCAGCTCGGCGATCTGCTCCAGGGTGAACCCGGCGGCCTGCGAAGACCGGATGAACCGCAGCCGGCGGACGTCCTCGCCGTCGTAGCGACGAACGCCGCCGCGGGAACCGCCCGTGTCGGTGCGCTCGGGTGTCCGCAACAAACCGCGCCGCTGGTAATAGCGGATGGTCTCCACGCCCACCCCGCCGGCGCGGGCCAGTCCCGCGATCGTTGTCGCCGCCATCCCTTGACTCCGGACCATGGTACGGAACCTAAGTAGGTCGGGACCGGTTCCGGACAACAGGAGAACCCCCATGACGTCCCACCCCGCCAAACAGGTGGCCCTCCACCGCATGGTGCTGCCCGACCATGTCTGCCCCTGGGGTCTGAAGGCCCTGCACCTGCTGCGCAGTAAGGGGTTCACGGTCGACGACCGCTGGCTGAAGACGCGCGCCGAGGTCGACGCCTTCAAGGCCGAGCACGACGTGAAGACCACGCCGCAGATCTTCATCGACGGTATCCGGATCGGCGGCCACGACGACCTGCGCCGGCATCTGGGCCTGAAGGTCCGGGACCCCAAGGCCACGACCTACGCGCCGGTGATCGCCGTGTTCGCCACAGCGGCCCTGATGGCGCTGGCCGCCGCCTACGTCGCCTCGGGGCAGTGGCTCACCATCCGGACCGCCGAGTGGTTCATCGGCTTCAGCATGTGTCTGCTGGCCAGCCTGAAGCTTCGCGACATCGAGAGCTTCTCGGGCATGTTCCTGGGCTACGACCTGCTCGCCCGCCGGTGGGTCCCCTACGCCTACCTCTACCCGTTCGCCGAGCTCGCGGCCGGCGTGCTGATGATCGCCGGCGTCCTGATGTGGCTGTCGGTCCCGATCGCCCTCTTCATCGGCGGCATCGGCGCGGTCTCGGTGTTCAAGGCGGTCTACATCGACCGGCGCGAGCTGAAATGCGCCTGCGTCGGCGGCGACAGCAACGTGCCGCTGGGCTTCGTGTCCCTGACCGAGAACGTCATGATGGTGGCCATGGCGCTGTGGATGGTGTTCGGCGCGCCGTCGATGACCGGGATGGCCATGGGGTAGAACAATCGTCCGCCATGGCGTCCATCGACAAATCCGTAACACGCCCCCTGTAACACCCCCGTCATGACCCTTGCCGCGACCGGCGCGGCGGGTGACAAGACGCCGGACCGGACAGGGACCTCATGACGGACGCCGCGACCGCAGCCCCCAGCGACCAGACGATCCCGACGCCCGCGCCGGCGGGCCTGACGCTGGACGAGGATCTGCTGGCGTCGCCAGAGCGGTTCTTCAACCGCGAGCTCAGCTGGCTGGCCTTCAATCGCCGGGTGCTGGAAGAGGCGGAGAACCCGCGCCACCCGCTGCTGGAGCGGCTGCGCTTCCTGTCGATCAGCGCCAACAACCTCGACGAATTCTACATGGTTCGCGTGGCCGGGCTGAAGGCCCAGGTCCGAGAGGGCGTGCGCGTGGTCAGCCAGGACGGCCTGTCCGGCCCCGAGCAGTTGCTCAAGATTGACGCCTCGGCCAGCGAGCTTATGGCCGACCAGCAGCGCATGTGGGTCGAACTCCGTGCCGCGCTGGACGCCGAGGGCGTCCGCCTGTTCGACGCCAAGGATGTGTCGGCCGGCGACCGCAGGAAGGCCGAGGACATCTTCCTGAACCACATCTTCCCGGTGCTGACGCCGCTGGCGATCGACCCGGCCCACCCCTTCCCGTTCCTGCCCAACCTCGGCTTCGCCCTGGCCCTGAAGCTGCGCAAGCCGGACGGTAAGGAGCTCTACGCCCTGGTGCCGGTGCCCTCGCAGGTGCGGCGGTTCTGGGAGTTGCCGTCGGAGGGGCGCGGCCGCAAGGCCGAGGTGCGCTACATCGCGCTCGAGTCGCTGCTGATCCTGTTCATCGACCACCTGTTTCCCGGCTATGCGGTCGAGGGACGCGGCCTGTTCCGCCTGATCCGCGACAGCGACATCGAGATCGAGGAAGAGGCCGAAGACCTGGTCCGCGAATTCGAGGCCCAGCTGAAGCGCCGGCGCCTGGGTGGGGTGGTGCGGGTGAAGATCCAGACCGCCATGCCCACCGACCTGCGTGAATTCATCCTGGAGAGCCTGCACGCGGCGCCCGACGACGTGGTCCTGATCGACGGCAAGCTGGGTCTGGCCCAGATGAGCCAGATGATCCCCGACGGCCGGGCGGACCTGAAGTTCAAACCGTTCACGCCGCGCTTCCCCGAGCGGATCCGCGACCACAATGGCGACTGTTTCGCCGCCATCCGCGAGAAGGACATCCTGGTCCACCATCCGTTCGAGAGTTTCGACGTGGTGGTCCAGTTCCTGCGCCAGGCGGCGCGCGACCCCAACGTCCTGGCCATCAAGCAGACGCTGTATCGCACCAGCCAGAACAGCCCCATCGTCGCGGCCCTGATCGAGGCGGCCGAGAACGGCAAGAACGTCACCGCCCTGGTCGAGATCAAGGCGCGGTTCGACGAGGAGAACAACCTGCGCTGGGCCCGGGACCTGGAGCGGGCGGGGGTCCACGTCGTGTTCGGCTTCGTCGAGTACAAGACCCACGCCAAGCTCAGCCTGGTGGTCCGGCGCGAGGGCGAGACCCTGCGCACCTACTGCCACTTCGGGACCGGCAACTATCACCCGCAGACGGCGCGGGTTTACACCGACCTGTCGCTGTTCACCTGCGATCCGGCGCTGGGTCGGGACTCGGCGCGGCTGTTCAACTTCATCACCGGCTACGCGGTGCCCGAGCGGCTGGAGAAGCTGAGCTACAGCCCCGAGACCATGAAGACCGACCTGCTGGAGATGATCGGGGCCGAGATCGCCAACGCCCGGGCCGGAAAGCCGTCCGGCATCTGGTGCAAACTCAACGCCCTGGTCGATCCGGAGATCATCGACGCCCTCTACCGCGCCAGCCAGGCGGGCGTGCCGATCGATCTGGTGGTGCGCGGCATCTGCTGCCTTCGCCCGGGCCTTCCGGGCCTGTCGGAGAACATCCGCGTCAAGAGCATCGTCGGCCGTTACCTGGAGCATTCGCGGATCATGGCCTTCGCCAACGGTGGCGAGATGCCCGGCGCCCGCAGCAAGGTGTTCATCAGCTCGGCCGACTGGATGCCGCGCAACCTGGACCGCCGGGTCGAGGCCCTGACGCCCGTCGACAACCCCACGGTCCACCAGCATGTCCTGCAGCAGATCATGGTGGCCAACCTCAACGACGAGGCCCAGAGTTGGACGCTGGACGGCGAAGGCGGCTACCAGCGTGATCCGGCCTGGGATCGCCCCGGCGCCTTCTCGGCCCACGAGTACTTCATGAACAATCCCAGCCTGTCTGGCCGCGGCCAGAAGGTGCGCGACCTGCCCCGAGCCTTTGACCATGTTGGCCCGCGCCGCTAGCGCCCCGACCCTGGAAAGCCGCGTGCGGGAGCAGCGCGACGCCGCCGTCATCGACGTCGGCTCCAATTCCGTGCGCCTGGTGCTCTACCGCATGGAAGGCCGCGCCATCTGGACGGTCTACAACGAGAAGGTTCTGGCGGGCCTGGGCCGCGACCTGGCCGCCACCGGACGGCTGTCGCCCGGCGGCGTCGAGCAGGCGCTGGCCGCCCTCCGCCGCTTCCGCGCCGTGCTGGACGCGTCCGGGACCAAGGATGTGTTCACCGCCGCTACCGCCGCCGTGCGCGACGCCGCCGACGGCGAAGACTTCGTCGGCCGCGTGGCCGCCGAGACAGGGCTGCAGCTGCGGGTGCTGAGCGGCCAGGAAGAGGCCCGTTACGCCGCGCTCGGCGTGCTGGCCGGCGCGCCCGACGGCGACGGGGTGGTCGGCGACCTCGGCGGCGCCAGCCTCGAACTGGTCCGCCTGGGCCCGGACGGCCCGGTCGCCGGCGCCACCCTGGCGCTCGGCCCGTTCGCCATGAACGGCCTCAAGGGTGAGCGGCTGCGGGCCGAGGTGCGCGACCGGCTCCTGCCGCACGCGCCACGGTTCGCCGCCCGCACCTTGCAGGCCGTCGGCGGCGCCTGGCGCAACCTCGCCCTGATGCATATGCGGCTGGCCGACTATCCGCTGCAGATCGTCCACCAGTACGAGATCAGCCGCGCCGACGCCCTGGACACCGCCCGCTTCATCTCACGGCAGTCGAAGGCTTCGCTGGAAGCCATTGAAGGCGTTTCGAAAAAGCGCCTGGAGACCCTGCCCCACGCGGCGATGGTTCTTGAGACCCTGATCGAAAGCCTCGGCCTGGAGCGGATCGTCATCTCCGCCTACGGCCTGCGCGAGGGCCTGCTGTTCGAGGCCATGCCGGCCGCCGTCCAGGCGCTGGATCCGCTGATCGAGGGCTGCGCGGCCCTGACCGCCCGCCAGGGGGTCGACGAGACGCTGGGCCCGACGCTGGAAGCCTGGCTGGCCCCGGTGTTCGACGCCCTGCCCCCGGTCATGGGCGAGCGCGAGCCGGTGCTCCGCGCCGCCGCCTGCCGCCTGGCGGACCTCGGGTCGCGCCTGCACCCGGACCACCGGGCCGACCTGGTGTTCGAGCAGGTGCTGCGCGCGCCGATCGCCGGCCTGCGGCACGCCGAGCGCGCCTTCCTGGCGGTCGCCGCCTTCGCCCGCCATACCTCGGCCTCCAGCGTGCCGGAGGGCACGACGGTCTCGCGCCTGCTGACCGACGCCCAGCGCCGCCGCGCCCGGGCCCTGGGCGCCGCCATCCGCCTGGGCAGCGATCTGTCGGGGCGCAGCTCGACCCTGCTGACCCGGTCGCGCCTCGGGCTGCACGACGGCCGGCTGGTGCTGACCGCCATGGACGGCTGGTCCGACATGCTGCTGGGCGAGCAGACCACCCGCCGCGCCACGACGGTCGCCGGCCTGCTGGGTCTGACGCTGGAAGTCCGGCGGGTGTAATCAGACGGTCCGGGACCGCAGGCGATGGCCTGCGCGTCGGCGGTGTGGTCTTGTGGGCCATGCACCCCAGCCTGATCCGCCCATGACCGAGCCCGCTGCCCCCGTCCGGCGGATGCTGGAAGAACTCGACTACCAGCCCACGCCCATCGGTCCTGTGTCGCTGCGCCGCCGCTGGATCCCGGCCATCGAGGCCGACGTCTTCGAGGTCATCCTCGGCGACGAGCACCTGATGTCGAGCCTGTTCACGGTGGGCGAGACGCGGCTGTCGGAACTGGGGCTGGAATGGGCCGACGGCGCGGCGCTGAAGGTGCTCGTCGGCGGTCTGGGGCTCGGCTACACAGCCCAGGCCGCCCTGGCCGACGCCCGCGTCGCCAGCGTCCAGGTCGCCGAGTACCTGGCGCCGGTCATCGACTGGCACCGGCGGGGCCTCACGCCGCTGGGCGCCGCGCTCAGCGCCGATCCACGCTGCACCTTCCGGCACATCGACTTCTACGCCCTCGTCGCCGCGCCGGACGATCGCTGGGACACCATCCTGCTCGACATCGACCACGCGCCCGACCGCTGGCTGGCGCCCGGCCACGCCGATTTCTACGGCGAGGCCGCGCTGACCCGGCTGCGCGACGCCCTGGCCCCGGGCGGCGTCTTCGCCCTCTGGTCCGACGACGGCCCCGACCCCGCATTCGTGGCCCGCCTCTCGGCCGTGTTCGCGACCGTCGACGCGGTGGAGGTCCCGTTCCCCAACCCGATGACCGGTGGAACCTCGCGTTGCACCATCTACCGTGCGAAGGGGTAGGTCGCCCCCACGCCCCTTTGGACTTTGGCGCGGCGTCCGGGGCGGCTAGGCTGGCCAAAAGACCGTCGGAGGCCGCCATGACCAACTCCCTTCCCGCACAGGGCCAGCCTTGGGACGCCGTGCGCGCCCGGATGACCGAGATGGCCGGCGGCGACGTCAAATGGCGGGACGGCAAGGCGGCGGTCTACGTCTTCAACGCCGGGGAGGACCTCGACCGCGTGCAGAAGGAGGCCTACGCCCTCTTCGCCTCGGAGAACGGCCTGGGCCCGGCCGCCTTCCCCAGCCTGGCGCGGATGGAGCAGGAGGTGCTGGGCTTCGGCCTTGGCCTGCTGCACGCGCCGGAGGGCGCGGCGGGCGCCATGACCAGCGGCGGCACCGACTCCATCCTGATGGCCGTGAAGGCGGCCCGCGACTTCGCGCGGAAGGAGCGGGGCCTGACCGGGCGGCTGAACGTCGTGCTGCCGCGCTCCGCCCACCCGGCCTTCGACAAGGCCTGCATGGTCATGGAGATCGAGATCCGCCGCACGCCGCTGAAGGCCTTCCTCGCTGATCCGGAAGCGATGGAGGCGGCTGTCGACAACGCCACGATCATGATCGTCGGCTCAGCCCCCTGTTTCCCGTTCGGCCTGATCGATCCGATCGAGGCGCTGGGCGCGCTGGCGCAGCGCCGCGGCCTGTGGCTGCACGTCGACGCCTGCGTCGGCGGCTATATCGCCCCGTTCGTGCGCATGAACGGCGGCGACGTCCCGCCCTTCGACTTCGCGGTCGAGGGCGTCTCCTCGATGTCGGCCGACCTGCACAAGTACGGCTACTGCGCCAAGGGCGCCTCGACGGTGTTCTTCCGCAGCGCGGCGCTGCGCAGCCACATGCCCTTCACGATCAGCGACTGGCCGGCCGGGAAGATGACCACCCCGACCCTGGCCGGCACCCGGCCGGGCGGCGCCATCGCGGCGGCCTGGGCGGTGATGAACTACCTGGGCGTCGAGGGTTATCGCCAGCGCCACGGCATGGTGACGAAGGCCCGCGAACAGATTGAGGCCGGCGTCCGCGAACGCGGCTTCACAGTGATCGGCGCGCCGCAGCTGGGCATCACGGCCTTCACGCACCCCGAAGTCGACGGACTGGCCATCCTCGGCCAGCTCTACCAGCGCGGCTGGGTGACCAGCGCCATCACCGACCCGCGCGGCCTGCACCTGATGCTGTCGCCGGTCCACCTGTCGGTCGCCGACCAGTACCTGGCCGACCTCGACTGGGCGACAGAAGCGGCGCGCGGCGGCGGGGCGACCGGCGCGGCAGTGGGCTACGGGCGATAGGGGTTCAAAGGCGGCTTCAAAGCGTGGGCGGGGCGCGATTGATGCCGCCGCCGAGAACCCAGCGAAGGAAGTATTCGCTGGCGGCATCCCAGTCGGCGAAGCCCTTGACGGAGCGACGCTGACCTCGCTCGGCATAGAACACCAGCCAAGCCCTGTCTGGAGGGGGCGGATGATCGGCCCCGCCTCGCCATGGAGAAATACCGATGTACTCCATCGGCACGCTGCGGTCGTCGTCGATCCGATAGGCATCGGGATCGACACCAGCTTCATCGAGCAGGCGAAGGAGCTCTTCCGGCGCCACACTCCTATCCCGCCGGCATGGTCCGTTCGCGCACAGCGATGCGGCCCAGGATGCCCTTGACGATCAGGTCCATCGGCTGACCCTCACGGTAGTCGGCGGCGGCGACGAAGTTGACGCGGTCGTCGCTGATCAGGCGGTGGAGCTTTGTCTGGTCGCGGGGCTCGGTGCGCGGGTCATAGGCCGCGATCGAGTGGCCGCCCTTGGTGTGCATCATCTTCATGGTCGGCACGTCGGTGTCGCCGTCGCCGATGAAGATCATCCGCTCGAACGGGACCGGGCGGTCCTCGTCGGGGACGTAGCGGTTGATGCGCTCGTGCTCCCAGTTGTTGTGCACGCCCTTGTTGATGCGGAACAGGTACTGGGTCTTGGTCGTGTAGTTGATGCCCACGGCCGGCCACACCGCCTCGTCGGCGTCGTTGTAGACGTACTTGCTAGCGAACACGTGCTCGAACCGGTGGGCGATCGGGCAGCCGGCGATCATCTCGGCCAGGCCGCTCGACAGAATGAAGTGCTGCACCGTCAGGCCGTAATCGGCGCCGAAGGCGTTGATGCGCTCGAACCAGCTCTCGTCCCGCAGCCCTTCGAACAGCGCCACGTCCTTGCCGTGGTCCTGCAGCAGGCCTCGGGTGACGTTGATGCCCTTCTCGCGGGCGGTCTGCAGCATCAGCTGCATGTACATCAGGATGTCGTCGCCGTCGGAGCGGATGGTCTGCGGCCTGACCGTGTCGTTCCAGAACTCGGCCGGCGTCATCCCCAGCGCCGGGATGAAGCTGGTCTCCTGCATGTTGCCGCGGGCGAGCGTGCCGTCGAAGTCGTAGATGATGGCGGTGGTGCGGACGGGCTGGGCCATGGGGGTTCCTGTCTTCCTGGACCGGAGACATAGCGCTTGATCGCTGACGGAGAAACTCAACCGTCATCGTCGGACTTGTTCCGACGACCCATGCCTGATGCGCCGGCCCATGGGATCAGATTTCACCGGCGAGATTCAGCCTGCACGCGGTTTTCATGGGTCGTCGGAACAAGTCCGACGATGACGGGGATTGGTGGGAACTACCCCGCCGCCGCCTTCGGCGCCCGGCGCACCTCGACCACCCGCACGCGGGCGCCGTCGAGGACCAGGGCCAGCTCGCCACGCTTGAGCTTCAGGGCGTCGGCCCCGAAGGCGTCCTTGCGCCAGCCGGTCAGGGCGCCGACGTCGGCATTGTCGTCGTTGGCGATCTTCTCGAGGTCCGAGACGGTGGCGATCAGCTTGGACGCGACACCCGCATCCTCCGACCGCGCCTTGAGCAGCACCTTGAGCAGCTCGACGATGGCGCCGGCAGCGACGTTCTGGGGACCGCGCTCGCGGTCGATCTTGGGGGCGTAGCCTTCCGGGTCCTTCAGCGCCTCCTTGATGGCGGCGATCAGGT
>JBIKII010000320.1:0-2631 GCA_044361705.1 Caulobacter sp. | reverse complement strand
CGCTTGACGGTATCTTCCGACAGGTTCTTGCCGTTACTGATGTCGCGAGCACGAGCCACTCCGATATTCGTTCCGCCGCGACCGTATTTTGCTCTCCACTCCAAACCCTTCTTCGCTTCGGCAATCATGCCTTGTGTCGGCTTATACGACTCTTCGAACGACGCCTGCGCTTGTGCTGGCGCGGGTGGGGCGGCTTGCGCTGCTTCTGGAATTTCTATTTCTGGCGCTCCTGCCGGTTGCGCTTCCCTGCTGTTTGGCATCGGCACCGAATCCGAGATGTATTGCGGTGGGACTTCGTAGGCGTCGGCAAGCTCGACGATAAGCGACGCTTCCTTCGCTCTTGATCGAAACGCTTCTTCGTAATCTTCGCCTTGCTCGGTGTAAATTTGCGCAGCGGTTTTCAAGCCCGCCTTCCAAAGGTCGATGTCAGCGCGAGCTTCGCGCCCGTAGTCGATACTAGCCTTCTTTGGCCATCCCCAGCGTCCGTCTAGCAAATACTCGCTATCTGGAATCAATCCGCGAGAAGCCGCGTCGAGCAGCACGATATTCTTGATACGGTCCAGAAATTGAGACTCCAGCAACCTACGCCACCGTGCAAACGTGCGCTCCGCCATCTCAGCTTCCATCCGCGCCATCGGGCCTGACTTGTCTGCATCAAAAGCAAACCCGTAAGGCAATCCTACCGACATGCAGATGTGAGACTGAACGAGACGCACGAACTCGCCGAACGCTCCGCCGGGACGATCGGACTTGAACATCTCGATTTTTTCTCCTGGAGACAGGTAGTTCATCGTGCCGGGATCGACGTTCTCCAGTTTTGCACGCTGGCCGAGATCGTTCGCCCCGCTCGACGAGAAGTAGTCGCTGGCATCAGCGCCACCATTCTCGGAGACGATCACGCCGGTCTGGTAGCTGGCAAATTTGATTGCAGAGATTTCGGCTTTGAGTGCTTCTTGCAAGTCACGCGTTGCATTCAGCGCCGTGGCGAATGCCGAGCGACCGCGGTATTCGTCAAGCCGCGTCGCGTCGAACAGGTGAATAAATTCGCTCGCAGGAATATCGGTTGGCTCAATGTATTGGTTCGAAATGTTTCGAACAAAAACCTGATAACTCACCGGCCTGCCATACTCGTCCAAATTGATGCCGCCGATGTAAACGTCCGAGTCAATCGTTCGATTGTAGGGCGAGCCGATGCGGTCAGCTTCGACCGACTGCAAGCGCAAATCTTCACCGTCGCGGACGATGGCGAACCCGCAATCGCCATCGCGGAGCATTGCCATAACGGCGAGCTGGAGGAGCGTAACGAAATCGTGCCGACGCAGAAAATCGCAGTCCCTGCACCACTCGCGCCAATACCGTTCGACCTGCTCGTCGATATCGCGGTCACCTGTGCGCGCTTGGTAGGCGAGCCGCCCGGAGACGTAGGTCGAGAACTTGAGAAGCAAGGAACGAACCGGCGGGAAATTGTCGGCGAGATCACGCGCGGCGCGGATGAGTTTGTATCGCTCCGCGGTGCCCGCGGTGTCTTCGGCTCCGCTGATATTGCGAGAGATGCCGCGCTTCGTGCTGTCGAGCGCCGAGTCGAACCGCCCGAAGTTGCGAAGCTTCGCTTGCGAAACCATGCGAGACATCGCCGCCTTCGGTGAGAACACTGCAAGCGTCTTGGTAATGAGGTCTTGTGTCATGTTTTTTATGGGAGCTGGGTTGGGAACGCCGTCACCGTTCGCTTAACTCTCGCGCCGGTGGAGTTCTCGATGGCCGCTTGGAGTTCTTTTATCATCTGCGCGACTTCGCTCAAGTTGGCTCGCGTGAAGCTGCGGCCTGCGATGCTGTAGCTCGATCCCGCCACAGCGATCGCTTCGAGACAGGCAATGTATTTTGCTTGCAATCCCTGCAGGGTGGCGAGCGGAAGGCCGAAGAAGGTTTTTGAAAGTGCCATTGTTTGGGTGGTTGTGTCAATTCTCAGAACCAATAGGCAAGACGCCCGCCAACATTGCCGACGCGAGCGCGATGCATTCGCAGTCGAAAAGATGGTTTGGCCTGCCGCCGATACGCACCCACCGAGTCTCAACCTGTTTGGTTTTTGAGTTCACAATGTCTTTCTTCATCTCGGCCACCATCTGCGCCCTGTAGTCATTGCTCGCGTCCCGTGGCGTCTCCCATTTCGGCACGGCATCCGGTTGCCGCATCGCCGCGAGTTTGTCTTTTATTTTTTCGTTGCTGTGAAAAAAATAAAACGCCCGCAGATTATCGCTCCCGGCCACGGCTGTTTCTATTTTCGAGACAAACTTTTTCACCCTGCGCCCGTTCGGCTCCGTATGCGAAAACCCATCCTGCCCCGAGCCGTGCGAAGCCGTCCATCCGTTGCGTGCGCAGCGTTCGTAAACGAGCGGCGTGTCGTAGCCTGCGTCGATAACAACCGCCCGGTTGGGGATGTTGTATTGCAGCGCAAGAGACTCGATGGTTTCCCAAGTCAAGATTTTTCCCTCCGCCAGCAGCATTGAACTCCCGTCCATTCGGAAGGCACGGATAACATACCAAAAGTGGTCTCTCTGTTTATCAACGCAGAGAAAGCGCCGGTGCTCGCCGTCGATCTTCTGGCCGTCGATAAATTCGCTCTTCGCGTAGTCG
>JBIKII010000371.1:0-2634 GCA_044361705.1 Caulobacter sp. | reverse complement strand
GTTCTTGTGGAGGTAACTACACTTCAAGAGTAAGTGTTTACATCGATTTAAATCAGGATGGGGATTTCTTAGATGCAGGTGAAATGGTTCTTTCGCCTCCTTTTGCTACAAGTAATAATTCTGTTGGTACTTTATTCACTGGTTCTGTTACTTTACCTTGTTCTGCAAATGTTGGTTTAACCAGAATGCGTGTTGTTTATAATGAAGTTACTGGAATTACACCTCCATGCGGTACCTTCACATGGGGTGAGGTTGAAGATTACACAATCAATATTGTTAATTCTCCAGCTACTTTAACTTCAACAACTGCAATTCAAGTTACAGGAAATACTTCGGCTGGTACTTTAGATGTTCCGGTATTAAGAGTTCCTGTTAAAGTTTCAGCTACTCCTTGTTTGCCAGGTATAATCACAGAATTAAGATTTAATACTGCTGGTTCAACTTCTGCAACAGATATTGTTAATGCTAAATTATACAAAACTGGTAATTCATCTTCTTTCAGTACAACTAATTTGTTAGGAACAATTTCTGCTCCTTCTGGTCAAATGGTATTTAGCATAGCAGATACTGTAGTAAATGATACAAATAACTATTGGTTAGCTTATGATGTAAGTTCATCTGCGATTAATAATAACGTTTTAGATGCTCGTTATGATAGCGTTCAGGCATTTGGTGCTTACTATACTCCGGTTGTTAGCACACCTGCTGGTAACAGACTTATTGCAACTCCGATGTCTTATGTTTCATCAAACGCTATTCATACAAGATTGGATAATGTTGAAACCAATTCAACAAATAATGTATTATTGAGAGTTTTAGTTCGCACTAGTTCTAGTGGTTCTCCAATTAATGTTACGCAGTTGAACTTAAGCACAAATGGTGGAGGAATTGATACTTCTAATATTTCTGCAATTAAAATTTGGTACACAGGTGCAAGTTCTACTTTTGCAACAACTACTCAGTATGGAACAAACTTCGTTCCAGTTGCAAATGGCGCTGCATATTCAGTTTCTGGTTTACAATCATTGTTAAATGATACCAACTATTTCTGGGTTACTTATGATATCAAACCTACAGGTACTGCAATTATAGGTGATTCAGTTGATGCTGAATTAGCTTCAATTGTAATTGCAGGTAATACTCAAATTCCAACTACTTCAGCTCCGGCTGGTATTAGAAAGATTCGTCAACCTTATTGTACTTCAGCTGCAACAACTACAGCTGATGGTGAAATCTTTAATGTTACAATTGGAACTTTCTCAAACACTTCAACTTGTGCTACAACTGGTGGACCTGGTTCTACATTAAGCATGTATTCAAACTATACTGCTACTGTAGCTCCAATTACAATTGTTGCAGGTTTACCAACCAGCTTCTCAATTCATGCTGCAACTTGCGGTGGTCAGTATAATGGTTATGTTTCTATCTTTATTGATTACAATAATGATGGTGACTTTACAGATATTGGCGAAAATGTTCACACATCTCCTTCTTTCTTATATGGTGTTGGTGTATTCCGTACTGGTTCTTTCACAGTTCCTTGTACTGCAACTACTGAACCTACTAGAATGCGTGTTATGTTAGTAGAAGGAACAATTCCTACTTCTTGCTTATCTTATGGATTTGGTGAAACTGAAGATTATACAGTTCAATTTGTTAATTCTCCTGCTACATATACTGCTTCAACCACTATTCAAAATACTGGTACAATTGCTGCTGGTACTTTAGATGTTCCAGTATTAAGAGTTCCTGTTAAAGTTTCTGCTACTCCATGTTTACCAGGTGTTGTTAGTGAATTAAGATTTAGCACTACTGGTACTACAAGTGCTGCTAACATTACAGCGGCTAAATTGTATACTACCGGATCTACTTCTACATTTAACACAAATAAATTATTGGCTACTGTTAACTCTCCTAGCGGTCAGTTTGTTTTCACAGTTGCAGATACTGTAGTAAATGATACAAATAACTATTGGTTAGCTTATGATGTTGCTTCAGGCGCAACAAATGGTAATTTCTTAGATGCTTCTTTTGATAGTATCAATGCATTTGGAGCTTATTATGTTCCAACTATAACTAGTCCTACTGGTAATCTGGTTGTTTCAACTCCAATGACTTATGTTTCTTCAGATGCAACTCATCCATTGTTAACTAAGGTTGAAACTAATTCTACAAACAATCAAATGTTAAGAATATTAGTTACAACCGGTGCTACTGGTGCTCCTATCAATGCTACTCAATTTAACTTAAGTACAAATGGTGGAGGTATCGATACTTCTAATATTTCAAATATTAAAGTTTGGTATACCGGTTCAAGTTCAACTTTCGCTGCAACTACTCAGTTTGGTTCAACTTATGTTCCTGTTGCTTCAGGTTCTTATTCAGTTTCAGGTGCTCAACCATTGACAAATGGTGCAAACTATTTCTGGGTAACTTATGATATCAAAGGAACTGCGATTTTAGGAGATTCAGTAGATGCTGAAGTTGCTTCTATTGTAATTGCAGGTGTTACTCAAACTCCTACTACTACTGCTCCTGCAGGTAAGAGAGATATCAGAGCACCATATTGTGCATCTGCTGCAACACCTAATTTCTACCATGAAATTACCAATGTTACTTTTGGTACACTAAATA
>JBIKII010000304.1:0-2638 GCA_044361705.1 Caulobacter sp. | reverse complement strand
TGGGTCAGCAGCAGCGGCCGCTTGCCGCCAGCCTCGCCGACCACATGGACGAAGTGCAGGTCAAAGTCCTCGACCCGCGCGGTGAACTGCGGAAAGCGGTTCAGCTCGGCGACGGCGGCCCGCCAGTCGTAGTGGTCAGCCCAGTGCGCGCAGGTCTCTTCAAGGAAGGCCGCATCACAGCCGTAGAGCCAGCCGTCGTCCACCGCCGGCTCCGGCGGCCAGGGATAGTGGCGCACCTGATCCAGCACGCGGCGGACATCGGTTTCCGACCAGTCGACGGTGAAGGGTTTGATGCCGGACATGTGCGTCTCCTCGTTTTCGTCAGCCTGAGCGGCTGACGCGAGGGCGGTCAAGCGTCCGGCTTCAACCCGCGCAGGATCGCCTCGAACGCCTGTCGGCGCAGGGCCGAGGGATCGATGTCGGGCGACAGCTTGCCGGCCATCTGCAGAACCAGGCCGCCGTGCAGCGAGGCCCAAAGCATGTGGGCGATCATCATCGGATCGCCCCGCGCCGCGCCGGAGGCGACCAGCGCCTGGGCATGCCGCGCCATCATCGTTCGCGCCCGGGCGGACGCCTCGACCAGGTCCGGATACTCGGACTCGTTGGGCTGGGAGAAATCGAACATCAGCCGGTAGGCGTCGGAATTGCCCAGCGCGAACCGGACATAGGCGCGGCCCGTGGCCTCGGACTGCTGCTGCGGATCGGTGATCCCGGCGGTCGCCAGCTCCATCGCCTCGGCGAAGCGGGCGAAGCCGCTGGCCCGGACCGCCGCAAGGATCGCGTCCTTGTCCTTGAAGTAGCGATACGGGGTCATCGGGCTGACGCCGAGCTCGGTCGCCAGCTGGCGCATGGTGACACCGTCCGGGCCTCGCTCGCCGAACAGCCGCTCGGCCGCGGCGATCAGGCGCTCGCGGAACTCGGCGACGTCGGTGTCGGACAGCAGGCGGGGCATGGAGCGTTGGACTCTGACGGTCAGGCAGATTTACAGTGTACGCGCATCATCACGCAAGGACACCGGACATGGCCGCGCAGGGCTGGGACTTTCTCGTGCTTCGAAGCGATCTTCACCAGACGAGGACCGCCCCTGTGACCCTGGGCGGTCCGGCTGAGGGCGAGGTGCTGTTCCGGGTCGAGTCCTTCGCCCTGACGGCCAACAACGTCACCTATGCCGTGGCCGGCGACCAGATCGGCTACTGGCGGTTCTTCCCCAAGGCCGACGGCTGGGGCTGTATCCCGGCCTGGGGCTATGGCGTGGTCAAGGCCTCGGCCAATCCGGACTTCGCGCCCGGTGAGCGGTTCTACGGCTACTGGCCGATGGGCAGCCACCTGCTGGCCACGCCGCGCCGGTCCCGGGCAGGCTTCGTCGACGAGGCCGCCCACCGCGCCGACCTGCCGCCGGCCTACAACCAGTATGTCGATGCGCCCGCGGACGCCCCGCTACAGGATGAGCGCTCGCTGCTCTATCCGCTGTTCATAACCTCGTTCCTGATCGACGATCTGCTGGCCGACAACGGCGACTTTGGCGGCAAGACGGTGATCCTCGCCAGCGCTTCCAGCCGCACGTCGCTCGGGCTGGCCTGGCTGCTGAAACAGTCCGGGCGGGTGAAGGTGGTCGGGCTGACCTCGCCGCGCAACAAGGCCTTCGTCGAGAGCCTCGGCTACTACGATCAGGTTGTCCTGTACGACGACCTCGACGCCGCGCCGGTCGAGACGCCGGCGGTGCTCGTCGACTTCGCCGGCGATCCGGTAGTGAGGGCCGCGGTGCACAAGCGGTTCGGGGACGATCTGGCCTACAGCTGTCTGGTCGGCGCCACCCACTGGGAGGCTCGGAGCGCGCCGGCCGAACTGCCGGGACCCAAACCGGCGTTCTTCTTCGCGCCAGACAGGATCGTGAAGCGGCGGCAGGACTGGGGTCCCGGCGGGCTGGAAAGCCGCTATGGCGAGGCCTGGGACCGCTTCGTCGGCGACACCCCGCGCTGGCTGACCCTGAAGGATTTCAACGGCGCGGAGGGGGTGAAGACCGCGTATCTGGATGTGCTCGGGGGGAAGGCTCCGTCGAGCGAAGGGCTGATCTGCCGGCCCTAGGCGTCGGGACAGACGTTCCCGTCTCCTCGGGGCGGGATGGCCGGCCCCCACCGGCTCCCCTCGCGAGGGTGGCGCATCGGCGCCACGCTGAGGTATCGGCGCAACGCCCTCGCGTTGACACTGGGGGACCCGCTGCTTAAGTCTCCGGCGCGCTTAAACGGGCGGTTTTCCGTGCGGCCGAAAGGGCTTGCACGACCACGCCAACCGCCGCCGCGCCCATACGCAACACCGGATTTCCCAACGCATGCTCGGCTTCGCCAGAACACTCTTCGGTTCCTCCAACGACCGTAAGGTCAAGCAACTCGCTGCGCGGGTCGCGAAGATCAATGGGCTGGAGCCTGAATACGCCGCCCTGAGCGAGGAGCAGCTGCGGGGCAAGACTGCCGAGTTCAAGTCGCGCATCGCCGCCGGCGCCACCCTCGACGATCTGATGCCGGAAGCCTTCGCCCTCGTGCGAGAGGCCTCCAAGCGCACGCTCGGCCAGCGCCATTACGACGTGCAGATGATCGGCGGCATGGTCCTGCACAAGGGCGGGATCGCCGAGATGCGGACC
>JBIKII010000131.1:0-9455 GCA_044361705.1 Caulobacter sp. | reverse complement strand
CGGACCACGGGGTGCGCTCCGGGGTCGTAGATGAAGATCAAGCAATCGTACCTGGTCGCCGGCGCCATCGCCGCGGCCGTCATCCTGTTCTTCGTGGTCGGCGGGATCGTCACCTCGCTCGGCAATGACGACAGGAAGGCCGCAGCGGCGGCAGGGCCGGAGAAGGTCGCCGACCCGCTGGTCCAGGTGTCCGCCGTGTCGCAGACGCTGCGGCCCTACGTCGTCTCCGTACGCGGTCGCACCGAGGCCAACCGGACCGTGATTGTTCGCGCCGAGACCGCCGGTCCCGTCGCCGCGACGCCGGCCCGCGAGGGGTCGTTCGTGTCTCGCGGCGCGGTGCTGTGCCGCATCTCGACCGACGCGCGCCAGGCCAGCCTCGACCAGGCCCGCGCCCTGCTGCGCACCCGCCAGCTCGAGAAGGAAGCCTCGGATCGCCTGGCGGCCCAGGGCTACCGCTCGCAGACCCAGGTCCTGCAGGCCCAGGCCAACCTCGACGGCGCCACCGCCCAGGTGCGCCAGGCCGAGGTGTTGCTCGACCAGGTCAATATCCGCGCGCCGTTCAGCGGCGTGTTCGACCGCCGCGACGCCGAGGTCGGCACCTACCTGGCCCCGGGCGGCGCCTGCGGCACCATGATCCAGCTCGACCCGATGGTCATCGTCACCGACGTAGCCGAGCGCGACGTCGGCGCCATCCGCGTCGGCGCCTCCGCGACCGCCACCCTGGTCTCCGGCGAGATCCTGACCGGCCGCGTGCGTCTGGTGGCCCGCGACGCAGATCCGGCCACCCGGACCTACCGGGTCGAGATCGAGGCCCCCAACCCCGGAGGCCGCGCCCGCGCCGGCCTGTCGGCGGAGGTGAAGATCAACACCGGGTCCGGCCCGGCTCACCTGGTGCCGACCACCGCGCTGGTGCTCGACTCCGCCGGACGGCAGGGCGTGCGCTACGTCATCGCCGGCGACCGTGTGGCGTTCGCGCCGGTCACCGTCCTCGATGAAACCCCGGAAGGCGTGTGGATCAGCGGCCTGAGCGGCGACGCCCGCGTCATCACCGCCGGCCAGTCCTACGTGTCCGAAGGCCAGAAGGTTCGCATCCCGGCGAAGTAGCCGGAGCGTGATGGGAGAAGCGAACAGATGACCGACGCTCCGCATGACGCCCCCGCCAAACGCGGGCTGATGGACGGCCTGATCGACGGCGCGATCATCCGGCGGAAGGTCGTGCTCGGCATCGCCGCCATCGCCACCTTCTTCGGCCTGATCACCTATCTGAACCTGCCGCGCGAATCCGAGCCGGACATCACCGTGCCGTTCGTGATGATCCAGGTGCCCTACCCCGGCGTGTCGCCGGAGGACTCCGAGCGCCTGCTCGTGAGGCCGCTCGAACGCGAGCTTCAGTCCCTCGAGGGACTGAAGGAGATGAACGGCGTCGCCATGCAGAACGCGGCGATGATCTATCTCGAGTTCGAGGTAAGCTTCAACAAAGACAAGGTGTTGCAGGACGTTCGCGCCAAGGTCGACATGGCCCGCGGCCGCTTCCCGCCTGACGCCGAGGAGCCCTTCATCCAGGAGGCCAACGTCAGCGACGATCCCTTCATCGGGATCATGCTGTTCGGCCAGGCTCCCGAGCGGACGCTGTACCAGACCGCCCGTGAGCTGCAGGACCGCTACGAGGCCCTGCCCGGCGTGCTGCGCACCGACCTGAGCGGCGGCCGCGAAGAGTTCATGGAAGTGACCATCGACCCGGCCCGGATGGAGGCGGCCAACGTCACCGCGCCGGAACTGGCCCAGGTGATCGCCCGCAACAACCAGCTGGTTCCGGCCGGCAACCTGCAGACCGACCAGGGCAAGTTCGCGGTCAAGGTGCCGGGCGTGGTCGAGGACCCGGCCGACATCCTGGCGCTGCCGATCAAGCGTAGCGGCGACCGGCTGATCACCATCGGCGACATCGGCGAGGTCCGCCGTACCTTCAAGGAGCCGAGCCGGATCTCGCGCTTCAACGGCCAGCCCGCCTTCTCCATCGACGTGGTCAAGCGCTCGGGCGCCAACATCCTCGACTCGGTGACCGAGGTCCGCAAGATCACGGCCGAGGAGCAGGCGCGCTGGAAGGCGGCGGGGCTGGAGACCATCCAGGTCGACTACACCTTCGACCGCAGCGAGTTCATCGAGCGCAGCCTGACTATCCTGGAGAGCGGGCTGATCATCGCCACCATCCTGGTGATGATCATCATCGTGGCCAGCCTGGGCGTGCGTCAGGGCCTGATGGTCGGGATGTCGATCCCGATCTGCTTCATGATCGGCTTCCTGCTGCTCAAGGCGTTCGGGCTGACGCTGAACCAGATGGTGATGTTCGGCCTGGTCCTGGCCGTGGGGATCCTGGTCGACGGCGGCATCGTCGTGGTCGAGTACGCCGACCGCAAGATGGCCGAGGGCATGGACCGGCAGAAGGCCTTCGCCGCCGCCGGCAAGCGCATGTTCTGGCCGGTGGTCAACGGCACCCTGACCACGCTCTGCGCCTTCATCCCGTTCCTGTTCTGGAACTCGATCCCCGGGAAGTTCATGAGCTTCCTGCCGATCACCCTGATGATGGTGCTCAGCGCCTCGATCTTCGTGGCCCTGATCTTCACCCCGGCGCTCGGCTCGGTGTTCGGCCGCAAGGCCGGCGTGGACGCGGAGCACCTTGCCGAGATCGAGAAGTCCGAGCGGGGCGACCCGCGCGAGATGAACGGCTTCATGGGCTGGTACGCCCGCACCCTCTGGGCGGCCGGGCACCACCCGATCCGCGTCACGGTGGGGGCGCTGGTCATCATGATCGTCATCATCGTCGCCTTCGGCGCCAAAGAGCACCGCACCGAGTTCTTCCTCGACGAGGATCCCGAGTTCGTGACCGTCTGGGTCAAGGCGCGCGGCAACCTCGCCGCCCCGGCCGCCGACCTGCTCGTGCGGCGGGTCGAGGAGCGACTGCAGGGCATCAAGGGCATCGACAGCATCTACGTCAGCTCCGGCCGCTTCAGCGGCGGCGGGGGATTCAACTCCCCGCCCAATGACTCCGTCGGTCGCATTTCCGTCGACTTCCTCGACTTCGAGGAGCGCAAGGACCTGGGTCTGCGCGGAGCCGACATCGAGGCCGAGATCCGCAAGCGCGTCGCCGACGTGCCCGGCGTCCTCGTCGAGGTGCGCCTGCCGCAGAACGGCCCGCCCCAGGGCAAGGACGTCCAGGTCGAACTGCGCGGCGCCAATCCCGACGCGCTGGAGGCCGCCGCCGATCTGATCAAGGCCCGCATGGCCGGCGACACCCAGTTGATCGAGCTGGAGGACAACCGCGCCTCGCCTGGCATCGAGTGGAACGTCAGCGTCGACCGCGAGGCGGCCGGCCGCTACGGCGTAGACGTGCTCAGCGTCGGCCAGGCCATCCAGTTCGTCACCGACGGCGTGCTGGTGGGTCGCTTCCGGCCCGACGACGCCGAGGACGAACTGGACATCCGCCTGCGCTTCACCCCGGACAGCCGCAACCTGGCCGCCTTCCAGAACCTGAAGATCAGCACGCCAATGGGCGCCGTGCCCGCCAGCTACCTGATCAAGCAGACGCCGGGCCAGCAGGTCACCTCGATCCCCCGTCGCAATGGCCAGCGTCTGGTGGTCATCCAGGCCAACGCCGCCCCGGATGTCGCCGCCAACGTGAAGATCGCCGAGATGAAGCAGTGGCTGGAAAAGGCCCCGCTGGACGCCTCGGTGCGCTGGAAGTTCACCGGGGCCGACGAGGAGGGCGCGGAGGCTGCCGTGTTCTTCCTGACCGCCATGGCAGCCGCCCTGTTCATGATGGGCATCATCCTGCTCTGGCAGTTCAACAGCTTCTACGGGATCTTCGTCACCCTATCGGCGGTGATCCTGTCGACGGTGGGCGTGCTGCTGGGGATCGTCGTCAACCTGTTCGGCACCTTCGAGTACATATCGGTGCTGATGGTCGGGACCGGGATCGTCGCCCTGGCCGGGGTCGTGGTCGGCCACAACATCGTGCTGGTCGACACCTTCTACCAGCTCCGCCGTCAGGGTTACGCCGCCGACGAGGCCGCCATGCGCTCGGCGGTGCAGCGCTTCCGGCCGGTCATGCTGACCACGGTGGTGACGGTCATCGGCCTGCTGCCGCTGATGTTCCAGCTGCACCCCAACTTCCGCGGGGCGCACATGGAGTACAAGGCGCCGGGCTCGGAATGGTGGGTGCAGCTGTCGGGCTCGGTGGTGTGGGGCCTCAGCTTCTCGACCCTGCTGACGCTGTTCATCACCCCGGCCGCCCTGGCCGCTCCGGGCACCCTGGCCCGCCGGTTCGGCAACATCTACGCTATGCTGCGTCACGGCCAGCGCTGGCAGGATCGACGCCGCCACGGCGACGCGGTCCGCCGGACCGACAACCTCGATACCCCGCTGCCCCGCGCTGCGGAGTAGGACGGGAGGGGACATGTACTTCAGTACGTGTCCCCCGCCACCGAGCTGACGGGGACACATACCGCTGCGCGGAACATGTTCCCGCGCCTACTTCCCGCGCGTCTGACGCCGCCACAGCGCCGCGTATTCACCGCCGGCGGCCAGCAGGTCGGCATGGGCGCCGCGCTCGACGATGCGGCCCTTCTTCAGCACCAGGATCTCGTCGGCGTCGGCGATGGTCGAGAGCCGGTGGGCGACGACCAGGGTCGTGCGGCCCCGGCGCGCCTTGCGCAGGGTCTGCTGGATCGCCGCCTCGGTGCGGGAGTCCAGCGCGCTGGTCGCCTCGTCGAGGATCAGCACCCTCGGATCGGCCAGCAGGGCGCGGGCCAGTCCGACCCGCTGACGCTCGCCGCCGGAGAGCTTGAGGCCACGCTCGCCGACCTTGGTCGCCAGGCCCTCGGGCAGGGAGCCGATGAAGCCCGACAGCTCCGCCGCTTCAGCCGCTGCGGCGACCTCCTCCGGCGAGGCGACCGGGCGACCGAAGGCGATGTTGGCCTGAAGGGTGTCGTTGAACAGGGCCACGTCCTGCGGCACCAGGGCCACCGCCCCGCGAAGGGCCGCCATCTTCAGGTCGCGCAGGTCGACGCCATCGATGGTCACCCGCCCCTCCTGCGGATCGATCATCCGCATGGCCAGCCGCACCATGGTGGTCTTGCCCGCGCCCGACGGTCCGACCAGCGCCACCGTGGTCCCCGACGCGGCGACGAAGCTGACCTCGGCCAGGCCCTCGGTGCGCGCGTCGTGACGATAGCTGACGCCCTCGAAGGCCACCGCACCACCCGCGCCCTCCGCGGCCGGCGGCAGGGCCACGGCGCCCGGCTTCTCGGCCACGTCGGGCGCCTGGCGGCGCAAGTCGAGCATGGCCTCCATGTCGATGAACGACTGGCGGATTTCGCGATAGGCGAAGCCCAGGATGTTCAGCGGTCCATAGAGGTTGATCAGGATCAGGATGGCGGCGGTGACGTCGCCGGGACCCAGCCGCCCGGCCGCCGCCTCGAAGCCGGCCATGACCGCCATCACGGCCAGGCCGGTGCTCATGATCGCCGACTGGCCGACGTTGAGCAGGGTCAGGCTGTTTGTCGCGGTCACCTGCGCCTGGCCGTACAGGGCCAGGGCCCGGGCATAGTCATCGACCGCGCGGGTCTCGGCGCCGAACGCCTTCACCGTCTCGTAGTTGATCAGGGCGTCGACGGCGCGGCCGGCCGCCTCGGAGTCCGCCTCGTTCAGCGCGCGCCGGTGGGCGATCCGCCAGTCGGAGATGACGAAGGTCACAACGACATAGACCAGCACGGTGACGACGGCGGTCAGGGCGAACCGCCAGTCATAGGCCGCACCCAGAACGGCGGCGGCGATGACCAGCTCGATCAGCGTCGGGCCCAGGTTGAACACCAGCGCCCGCAGCAGGAAGTCCATCGACCGCGCGCCCCGGTCGATCACCCGCGACAGCGAGCCTGTGCGCTTGGTCTGGTGATAGTCGATCGACAACGACAGGGCGTGGGCGAAGGTCTCGGCCGCTGCGCGCGCCTGGGCGGCCTGGGCGACCGGCGTGAAGATGGCGTCCCGCAGCTGGGGCGCCGCGGCCGACAGGAGACGGATCCCGGCCCAGCCCAGGGCCAGACCGGCGAAGGCGGCGCCGACCTGAACGGCGGCGTCCTGCCCGGCGGCCAGACGGTTCACCGCAGCCCCCAGCAGCAGGGGGGCCAGCACCCCGGCGACCTTGCCGGCCAGGGTCAGGCTGAGCGAGGCGGTCAGCCGCCAGCGCAGCCCCGGCGCCTTCGAGCGTAAAACGAGGCCGATCAGGTCGGCGAGGGCGGTGAGCGGCTTCACCAGGGTGGTCGGCTCTGGCGACGGCGGACGGGCCTCGCGGACGGCGAAGGCCCGCATCAGTCGCGCCGGTCTGTGATCAGGGTTGTCTGCACGCCGCCCCCGGGGGTTCGCCAGTCTATGCGCCAGCCGCCGCCGAGGGGCGTGGCCCGGAAGACGGCCTCGCCGAGCGGATCGGCGGCCCGGGTGCCGACGGTGACGCGATCCTCGCCGCCTTCGCCCGCGATCTCGAACTCATGCTCGCCCTGCGGCAGGGGGCGCATGAGCACGACCGAGAAACGGCCCTGGTCAGACACCATCGCCGTGCCGCCGGCGTTGCGGTCGATGCGCAGGCCCAGATCCGCGCCCGGCGTGCCGACGCCGGACACCACCGCGCCGCCATCACGATCAAAGTCGAGGGCCAGGATACGAGGCGCCCGGGATTCGGCGGCCAGGACTCGCGCTCCGCCGCCCGAGCGCAGCTCCGCCGCCCGGCCGTCCGGGGTGAGCACCAGATAGCCCTCCGCGTTCACCTTGCGCTGTCCGGCGAGCATGAAGAGGCCGTAGAGCACAACAGCGTCAGGCCTGGGGGCGGTGACCGTCCAGCCGCCCTTGTCATCAGCGACGGCGGACAGGGTTTCGCCGGTCGGCGTGCCCAGCATGACCCTGGCGCCCGGCGCGGCCGTGCCTGAAAGGCGAACGCCGTCTGCGGCCGGAACGGCGGCGGACACCGCCGGCGCGGCGAGGTAGCGTGTCTCGGCGGCCGGCGCAGCCTTGGACTGGGCGGCCTTCCACGGCGGCTGCCGGCTCTCGCCGCAGGCAGAGAGCATCAGGACCGGGACCAGCCCGGACAAAGCAACCGCGCGAAACGACACGACTCTTGAAACCCTTCCGTCAAAATCCGATCATGAACACATCGTACTGCCACGGCGCGCCCGAAAGCGCGCCTTTTTCATCCCCGGAGATCGCCGCGACATGACCAACCCGCCCGGACGCCTGGATTCGGTCTGCGTCTACTGCGGTTCGTCCAACGACGCCGACCCCGCCTTCCTGCAGGCGGCCTACGATATCGGCGGCGATATCGCCCGGGCCGGCCTCAAGTTTGTCTATGGCGGCGGCGGCGTCGGGCTGATGGGCGCATCGGCCCGGGGCGCCCATGAGTCGAACGGCAAGGTGCTGGGAATCATCCCCGAGTTCCTGAAGGGCCGCGAGCAGCCGTTCGACGATGTCGAGACCATCGTCGTGCAGTCCATGCATGAGCGGAAGATGATGCTGTTCGAGGAATCGGACGGCTTCATCGTCCTGCCCGGCGGTATCGGGACGCTGGAGGAGATCGTCGAACTGCTGTCCTGGCAAAGGCTGGGTCTGCACGACAAGCCGGTGGTCTTCTACAATCCGCGCGGCTTCTGGAACGCGCTGTTCGAGATGTTCGACCACACCATCCGCGAGAAGCTGTCGCCGCCCGACTTCGCCAGGGCCTGGCGGTCTGTCGAGCGGCCCGAGGACGTGGTTCCGGCCCTGCGCTCCATGGCGGTCGAACGGGACGCGGACGCGGTGCATCCCGACACGGGGCGGCTGACCTAAGGCCGGCCGCCACCTCCTCGCCCGCCGGAAAGAGCGGCGGCGAGTTCCCCTACCCCCGCACCCTGGGCACCGCGTCCAGCCAGCGAGCGTAGGCGGTCTCCCGTTCGTGGCCGGCGGCGACCGGCGTCAGGGACTCCGCATCCGGCCGGGCCGAGGCCGCCTCTTCCGGCGTGCTGAACACCCCCGCGCCCAGGCCCGCGAACAGCGCCGCGCCCAGCGCGGTGGTCTCGTGATAGCTGGCCCGCTGCACCGGCAGGCCGGTCAGGTCGGCCAGCCGCTGGCTGAACCAGGCGCTTTTCGCCATCCCGCCGTCGATGCGCAGCTCCGCCCCGTCGTGGAAGGCATGCGGCGCGTCGGCGCGCATGGCCTCGATCAGGTCGCGGGTCTGCAGCGCGCAGGCGTCGAAGGTCGCCGCCGCGATCTCGGCCTGGCCGCTGTCGCGGGTCAGGCCGAAGATGCCGCCCCGGGCGTCGGGGTCCCACCAGGGCGCGCCCAGGCCCGTGAAGGCCGGCACCAGCACCACCCCGTGGTCGGGCTTGGCCGTGCGCGCCAGCGCCTCGGCGCCCTGCGGCCCGCCGGCCAGGCCCAGTTCCTCGCCCAGCCACTGGATGGCGGCCCCGGCCACGAAGATCGAGCCTTCCAGGGCATAGGTGGTGTGACCGCCCAGGCGCGCCGCGACCGTGGTCAGCAGCCGCGAGCGGCTGATCGACTTCTTGGCCCCGGTGTTGAGCAGCATGAAGCAGCCGGTGCCGTAGGTGGCCTTCATCTCGCCGGGGCGCACACAGCCCTGCCCCATCAGCGCGGCCTGCTGGTCGCCCGCCACGCCGCGGATCGGCACCGGTCGACCGAGAATGGCCGCGTCCGTCTCGCCGTAGTCCCCGGCGCAGTCGAGCACCGTCGGCAGCATGGCGGCCGGCACGTCGAACAGCTCAAGCATCTCGTCCGACCATTCCTGGCGGCCGATGTCGAACAGCAGGGTGCGCGAGGCGTTGGTGGCGTCGGTGGCGTGGACCTTGCCGCCGGTCAGCTTCCAGATCACCCAGCTGTCCATGGTCCCGGCCAGCAACTCGCCCGCCTCCGCCTTCTGCCGGGCGCCCGGCGTCTCGCGGAGCAGCCAGCCGATCTTGGTGCCGGAGAAGTAGGGATCGAGCAGCAGACCGGTGATCTCGGTGACCCGTTCTTCGCGCCCGGCCTTCTTCATCCGCTCGCAGTCGTCGGCCGTCCGCCGATCCTGCCAGACGATCGCCGGCGCGATAGGCCGGCCGGTGACCTTGTCCCAGATGACCACCGTCTCGCGCTGGTTGGTCACGCCGATGGCGACCACGTCGGCGGCGCGACCGCTCTTTTCGACCGCCTCGCGCAGCACGGCGGCGGACGCGGTCCAGATTTCGTCCGCGTCGTGCTCGACCCAGCCGTCGGCGGGATAGCTCTGCCGCAGCGGTCTCCCCGCCTCGGCCAGCGCCTGGCCCCCTGTGTCGAACACGATGGCCCGGGTGCTTGTCGTTCCCTGGTCAAGCGCCACGATCACCGGATCGCCCATGCGTTTCGACTCCCCACTGTGCTTCGGTGTGGTTTAAGCATGTTTTCACGGG
>JBIKII010000303.1:0-2650 GCA_044361705.1 Caulobacter sp. | reverse complement strand
TCCACTGTTCAGCTCGGCGACCATGGTCGGGGTCAGATGCGCGTCGCAGCCGGCCACGAGCTTCAGCGGGATGCCGGCGTGGTCGAGGTCGGCCTGCAGGGCGGCGACACGAAGCAGGATGTCCGGGCCATTGTTTTCGTAGAGGCCGGGATAGATGTGCGGCGTGCAGGCGATCGTCGTTATGCCGTCAGCGACCGCGATGCGGGCCATCTCCAACGACGTCTCGAGGTCGGGGGCGCCGTCGTCGATGCCGGGCAGAAGATGGCAATGCAGATCGATCAAGACCGGTTCATGCCCTGAGGCTAAAGGAAGACACCATGCGGACAAGCGAAGGAAGCGTGCAAAGCCGCTCCGCAGCGCCCGCCCACCTCGACGCGGCGTTATCCGGGATCGCGCAGGCGGGCGTCAAGGCGGATCGCCAAGCCTGAAGACTTTATTCTTCGGCGGGATACATAACGGCCACAAAGATAGGCGCATGTCATCGTGTGGACAATTTCCGAATTCGCACGCCTGGTGCGCGAATTCGCTTTAGACGGCTCGCGCTATACTGCGACCCTACAGACGGGTTCGCCAATTGCCAGCCGACCGGCAGGGCGCTATGTCGTGCGCGGTCCGCTTGGCGATCCGTCGTCAGCTACCGATCCGTGGGGAGAGACTTGTCTTGCTGATGAAGACGGCGCTCGAGCTGCTGGGAAGCTTCAGTGGCGTGATCGCCCTGATCTATCTCCTCGATCCGCTGGCGCGGCGCATCGGTCTGCTCGACTATCCGGGCGGGCGGAAGGACCATGCCGCCCCCACGCCGGTCACCGGCGGGCTGGCCATCGCGCTCGGCACCATGATCCCGGCCCTGCTGCTCACGGAGGTGACGCCGCAGCTGCTCGGTCTCGGCCTGGCGGCGGTGGTGCTGATCATCACCGGTGTGATCGACGACCTGAAGGACCTGCGCTGGCAGTACCGCATCCTGGCCCAGGTCGGCGCGGCGCTGTGCATCGTCCTGGTCGGAGACGTCAAGGTTGAGGCGATCGGCCCGGTGTTCGGCCTGGGACAGATGGCGCTCGGCTCCCTCTCGATTCCGTTCACGGTGCTGGCCACCGTGGGGCTGATCAACGCCCTGAACATGGCGGACGGTCTGGACGGCCTGGCCGGGTCAATGGCCCTGTGCGCGCTGGTCATGCTGATCGGCGGGTCGATCTACTCGGGCAACACCGAGCTTATGCATGGCCTGATCGTGCTGGCCGGCGCCGTGGCGGGCTTCCTGGCGCTGAACATGCGGACGCCGTGGCGCAAGCGGGCCTATGTCTTCCTCGGCAACTCGGGCAGCGCCTATCTCGGGCTGGTCATCGCCTGGGCGGCGTTCCGCCTGACGCAGAACCCGGACCATCCGGTGACGCCGGTGCTGGCGCCCTTCCTCATCGCGCCCCCGGTGATCGATTGCCTGGTGCTGATCGTTAAGCGGCTGCGCCAGGGTCGCTCGCCGTTCGCGGCCGACCGGACCCACGCCCACCATCTGATGCTGGACGGCGGCTTCACGCCTACGGGCGTGGTGCTGACCATGGTCGCGATCTCGTTGGGCCTCGGCCTCCTGGCCGGCCTGGCCCTGCTCGCCGACGTGCCGATCCCGCTGTTCGCGCCGGCCTATCTGCTCATCACCGTCGTCTGGCTCTGGCTGTCGGTCCGGGCCGGACGCGCCGCCCGCCTGTTCGCCGCCATGCGCCGCCTGGTGACCGGCGAGCCGCGGGTCGCCGCAGCCAAGGCCGAGAAGGTCGTCGAGCCCGTCGACTGACAGGCCGGCGAGAACCCGCACGGCTTCGCCGCCTCACGGGGGCTGCCCTGAAGGTTGGGGAGGTGGTGCGGAGCGCTCCGGTCTTGCCCGGATGTCTGTTTGTGCAAGGTGCAAGAATGGGAAGACCGTAACGCTCCGCGAAGATCGTTATCCGGAAGCTTCCGCTCGGCAGCCGTGTTCGGGCTTGGCCGGAGCGCCTCCGGCGGGCGGGCAAGGCAGCGGCCTCGTCCCGGACCGGATGAGCACCCCCCTCATCCCAGGGCCGCAGGCGAAGCCGAAGGCCCCCCAAGCGACGCCCCCGTTCGAACTCCATCCCGCCGTCGCAAGGTCGCTGGCCATGCGCCCTCCCCGTGCGACGGGACAAGGTGAAGGATACGGGCGGTCCGGGGGTGGGGTACAAAGTCATTCTAACCCCCTGTTTCTTCCTCTCCCGTTCGGGAGAGGGGGGCCATGCGGAGCATGGTGGAGCGGGAAGCTCCTGGGCCTGGAATCCTTGCGCGGACAGGGATGAAGGCCGACCATCGAGCCCAGCCATCGACCAGTAGCGCATCCCTCTCCACCCTCCGTCGCCTTCGGCTAAGGAGGCCCCCCTCTCCCAACAGGGAGAGGATAGAAGGGCGTAGCGCCTCGGCTCCGCCCACAGCAAAGGGGCCGGTGTTTCCACCGGCCCCTCGCTTGAAGTCTGTCGTGTCAGATCAGGATCAGAAGTTGATCGAGATCGTCGAACGGCGGTTCAGGGGTTCCTTGACGCCGTCGCCGGTGGCGACCGCGAGTTGGGCTTCACCCTTCCAGTCGACCGACAGGGCGCCGGCATTGACGCCTTGACCCACCAGGGCGTCAGCGACGGCCTTGGCGCGACGTTCCGAC
>JBIKII010000302.1:0-2659 GCA_044361705.1 Caulobacter sp. | reverse complement strand
GCCGACGGTCCGCCGCCACCCTTGCTCTCGGCCTGTGCGCGCATCAGGGTCAGCATGAAGGCCTTCGCCTCCATCTGGTGCCGGATCAGGCGCGAGCGCAGGTCGGGGTCGGCGATCCGGCCGGACTCGTCCACCCCGATGTAGTCTTTGGCCAGCTTGTCCAGCGGCGTTCCGGCCGCGAACCGGCCGGCCGAGCCGCCGCCGCCCGACAGGCTGTTGCGTTCGTGTATGAGCAGCCGCTTTCCAATGGTCCAACCCTTGTTCAGCTCGCCGACCAGGTTCTCCTTGGGCACTTTCACGTCGGTCAGGAAGGTCTCGCAGAAGGGCGAATTGCCGCTGATCAGCTGGATCGGCCGCACCTCCACGCCCGGCGTCTTCATGTCGAAAAGGATGAAGCTGATGCCGTCGTGCTTGGTGGTGAAATCAGTGCGTACCAGGCAGAAGCACCAGTCGGCGTACTGGGCGCCGGACGTCCAGACCTTCTGGCCGTTGACCAGGAAGTGGTCGCCCCTGTCCTCGCAGCGCGTCTGAAGCGCCGCAAGGTCCGAACCCGCGCCCGGCTCGGAATAGCCCTGGCACCAGCGGATTTCGCCGCGGCAGATGGGCGGAATGTGACGCTGCTTCTGTTCCTCGCTGCCGTATTCCAGCAGGGTCGGGCCGAACATCATGATGCCCATGCCGCCGATCGGGTTGCGGGCGCCGATGCGGTTCATCTCCTGCTGCAGCACGCGGGCCTCGGCCGACGACAGTCCGCCGCCGCCGTATTCCTTCGGCCAGGTAGGCGTGCCCCAGCCCTTCTCGCCCATGCGCTGTTTCCACAGCAGGGCATCGCCCTCGACCGGGCCGTAGGCGTTGGTCATGGCCACGTCCACGCCGACGAGAGACGTCGGGAAGTTGGCGGCGAGCCAGGCCTTCGCTTCCGCGCGGAAAGCCTCCACGTCTGTGTTGCCGAAATCGGCCATCTGGTTCCTCCTGGCCGCCCATCCTTGATAGCCTGGGCGTCTTGTTCTTGTGGGTCGGGGCGGCGGGGCCCGTCAGATCTGGCGTGCTCGTCCTTCCCAATAGGGCGCGCGCACCTTGTTGCGTTGAATCTTGCCGGCCTCGGATCTAGGCAACTCGGTCACGAAGTCGAGGCTTTTGGGCACCTTGAAGCTGGCCAGATTCGCCCTGGCGAAGGCCAGGATGTCCTCGGCCAGCGCCGGGCTGGGCTCATGGCCGGGGTTCAGCAGGATGACCGCCTTGACCTGTTCGCCCCATTCGTCGTGCGGCGCGCCGACGGTCGCCGAATCCGCCACGGCGGCGTGCTTGACCAGCTCGTTGTCGATTTCCTGCGGATAGATGTTCACCCCGCCGGAGATGATCGTCTCGGCGTTGCGGCCGGTGAGGAACAGGTAGTCGTCCTCATCGAAATAGCCGACGTCGCCCATGGTGAAGAAGTCGCCGACCCGCGACGCCCGGGTCTTGGTTTCGTCCTTGTAGTAGGTGAACCCGGCGCCGGGCGGCATCTGCTGGTAGATGCCGCCGGCCTGGCCGTTGGGCAGGTCATTGCCCGCTTCGTCGAGGATCCTGACCTGCAACAGGGCGGGCCGTTTGCCGACGCTACCCGGCTTGCCCAGCCACTCGTGGGAGTCGATCAGGAACCCGGCCCCGCCCTCGGAGCCGGCGTAGTATTCGGTCAGCACCGGCCCGAACCAGTTGATCATCGCCCGCTTGACCTCCGGCGGGCAGGGCGCGGCGCCGTGGATGATGAAGGTCACATGGTCGACCGGGTATTTCGCCTTCACCGCGTCCGGCAGGGCCAGCAGCCGCTGGAACATGATCGGGACGAGATGGAAGTGGGTGACCTTCCGTTCACTGATGGTCCGCAGGACGCCTTCGCTGTCCCACCGGTCGATGAACACCAGCGGGACCCCGCCGGCCATGGCCGCCCGCACGTCAAAGGCCAGCGGCGCGGCGTGGTAGGCGGGGCCGGCGCACATCTGGACCGAGTTGGCCGGATCGTAGCCGCGCATCAGGTAGGTGGCGTAGGGCGTCACGGCCGCCACGGGCCGATGCACCCCCTTGGGCCGGCCGGTGGTGCCGGAGGTGTACATCATGCCGGCGCCCAGCACGGGATCGGTGATGTCAGCGCCGTCGAACCGGGCGATGGCCGTTTCGTAGGGTTCAAACCCCTCGACCGGCTCGCCAACGGCCAGTTTCAGCACCAGCCCCGGACAGGCCGCAGCAGCTTCGGCAAGGGTCGCCACACGCGCCTCGCCGATCAGGGCCTTCGCCTCGCAATCGCGGATGATGTAGGCGATCTCGTCCGCCGACAGGTGCCAGTTCACCGGCGTCAGCCGCAGGCCGCAGCGCAGGGTAGCCGCCAGCACCTCGACGAACTCCACCCGATTGGAGCAGACGAGGGCCACGGCGTCGCCGGGGACCAGGCCCCGGTCCCGGAACAGCCGCACGAGCTGATTGGCCCTGGCGTTTGTCTTGCCGAAGCTGTGCGCCGTTCCGTCGGGGTCGTAGACCGCGATCCGGTCAGGCTGCAGGTCGGCCCACACCGCAAGCGTCATGCCTTGCAGCGCGGCCGCGTCCAGGCGCTGGATCCGTTCAGGGTCGATGTCGGCCAAATCCATCCACGCCTCCGCAAGGCGCCACGGCGACCTCATTACAA
>JBIKII010000301.1:0-2667 GCA_044361705.1 Caulobacter sp. | reverse complement strand
GCGCCACGCGCCGGACAGCCGCGAAGGCGAGCGCCGCCAGCAGGAAACGCGGCAGCCGGACCGGCAGGGCGCCGACGGCGAACGCGGGCAGGCTCGCGCCCTTCGACGGGGCCAGCAGGGCGTAGACCTTGAACGGCGTGCTCGTCACCGGCCCCTTGAGCGCGGCGCTGAACCAGCCCTGGCGATCCATCTCGACGCTGGCGTGGATGATCATGGGCGTGGACACCGCCGGCACGGCGGCGACGGCGCTGAGGGCGGCCTGCGGATCGCGGGCGCTCCAGCCGTACATCGCGGCCCCGCCGAGCCCTGCGCCGATGGCCGCCAGCAGGCAGGCGACGACGCCGGCTCTCAGCCCATGCTTCAGCGCGACGTAGCCGATCAGGACGTCGGGAACGATGAAGAACAGAAACCCCTCGGCCGCGCCCCAGACGAGGGCGGCGGCGGCGAGGACGCGGGCCTGCCTCAGGCCACGCGCTCCACCATCAGCTTCTTGATCTCGGCGATGGCCTTGGCCGGGTTCAGGCCCTTGGGGCAGACCTGGGCGCAGTTCATGATCGTGTGGCAGCGATAGAGCTTGAAGGGGTCCTCAAGCGCATCGAGCCGTGCGCCGGTGGCCTCGTCGCGGCTGTCGATCAGCCAGCGGTAGGCGTGCAGCAGCGTGGCCGGGCCGAGGTATTTCTCGCCGTTCCACCAGTAGCTGGGACAGGAGGTCGAGCAGCAGGCGCAGAGGATGCACTCGTAGAGGCCGTCCAGCTTGGACCGGTCCTCGACCGACTGCTTCCATTCGGTGCGCGGCTCGGGGGTCTCGGTGTGCAGCCAGGGCTCGATCGAGGCGTACTGGGCGTAGAACAGGGTCAGGTCGGGGACCAGGTCCTTGACCACCGGCTGGCTCGGCAGCGGCGAGATCTGGATCTCCTTGCCGGGCGTGTCTTCCCAGCCGTGGGTACAGGCCAGGGTGTTGCGGCCGCCGATGTTCATCGCGCAGGAGCCGCAGACGCCTTCGCGGCAGGACCGGCGGAAGGTCAGGGTCGGGTCGACCGTGCTCTTGATGTGGATCAGCACGTCCAGCAGCATCGGACCGCAGGCGTCGACGTCGACGTCGTAGGTGTCCCAGCGCGGGTTCTCCGACCCTTCCGGATCGTAACGATAGATGCGGAACGTCTTGACCCGCTTCGCCCCCTTGGGCGCGGGATAGTGACGGCCCTTGCCGACCCGGGAGTTCTTGGGGAGCGCGAGTTGAACCATGCCGCTGCATCACACTTCTAGGAACGATTGGGTTCCATCTAAGGCGCAGCGGGGCGCCTGTCCACGGAGGACAGGCGCCCGCGCCCAACCTAGTTACCCACAGGCGGCGCCGCCGGCGTCTGATCGGCCCGTCCGCCGTACCATTCGATGGTCCGGGTCAGCCACATCCCGGCCGTCAGCCCGATGAAGGCGGCGATCGAACCGGCCAGCAGGGCGAAGTCTTCCAGCCGCATCAGCAGGTAGATCAGGCCGTAGACGGTGCTGAACACGACCAGCGCCTGGACGCGGTAGCGGGACGCCTTGAACGCCGCCCCGGCATAGAGGCCGATCAGCAGCACTGTCGCCACCGCCGCGATCGCGAAGCCCGCGTCGAACCCTATGTATTCCGAAAGACTGAGCAGCAGCAGGTAGAAGACCATCTGCGCCAGGCCGATCAGAACATACTGCGCCGGGTGCAGCCGGCTGCCCGACAGCGCCTCGAAGACGAAGAAGGTCAGGAACACCAGGCCGATGAACATCACCGCGTATTTCAGCGCGCGCATGACGTTCTGGTAGGGGTTGTTGGTCCGCACGAAGCTGACACCGAGATCGCGCTTGCCCAGTTCGCTGAGCGACAGGGTGGTGGTCGAGCCGCGATCCGGCAGGCCGCGGGCGATGAACGGCACGGCCCAGTCGGCGCTGAACCGGTCGGCGGTGGTGTCGCGCTTCGTCGGCAGGAAGCCGCCGTCGAAGCGCGGCGCGGGCCAGTCGCCATTGATCACCACCCTCGTCGACTTGGCGAACGGCACGACGCTCAGCCGCTGGGCGCCGGAGAGGGTCAGGGTGGTGCGGATCGTCCCGCCCTCGGTTGCCGCCAGCAGCGGCGCTGCCGGGGCGGAGACCAGGCCGTAGTCGCCCAGGTCCTCATCAGGCTGGACGCGTCCGTCGCTGTCGGGTGGCGTCATCGGCCGGCCCAGCCGCACGTCGGAGGCCGGGGTGAATTCCAGCCGGGTATCGCCGGACGGCGTGGTGAGTGTCGCGACGACGTCGGTCTGGGCGCCGCGCAGGTCGGAGAAGCCCAGAACGATCTGCGCCCGGCTCCAGTCGATCACCGCCCCGGTCGGCAGGCCCTGCACCGGCTTGAGCTTGCTGAAGCCGGCCGCGAGGTTGGCGGTCGCCTTGTAGGTCGGCACATCGAAGATGCCCCGCCGCAGCGTGCCGGTCTTCACCTTCACGTCCGCCATGCCGGTGTCCGGCGACACCAGATACCAGCCCGTGAGCACCTCGCCCTCCTTGGTCGTCGGGGTGACGGTCCAGGGGGCGACCAGCAGGGGTCCGGTGATCTGCTGGGCGCCGCCCTGCAGCTGCGAGACCTCGCGGACGACACCCTCCGACCGGTCGGACCGGTCCTTGATCAGCGCCCAGACGAACAGGCCCGGAATG
>JBIKII010000130.1:0-9545 GCA_044361705.1 Caulobacter sp. | reverse complement strand
CCGGATCTCTACGGCGCCGGGGACTGGCCAGGGCGCCGTAGAGATCCGGCCGCCGGTCGCGGAAGAAGCCCCAGGCGGCGCGGTGCGTGCGCAGGAAGCCGAGGTCCACCGTCGCCTGGACCAGCCCCTCCTCGTGGCGGCCGAGCTCGGAGACCAGGTCGCCGCGATGGTCGGCGATGAAGGACGAGCCGTAGAAGCTCTGGCCGCCGTTGGGGTAGTTCTCCCACGGCTCGAAGCCGATGCGGTTGGCGCCGACCACCGGGATCACGTTGCTGACCGCGTGGCCCTGCATCGCGCGGCGCCACGGCAGGGCGGTGTCGAGGCTGGCGTCGTGCGGCTCGCTGCCGATGGCGGTCGGGTAGAGCAGCACCTCGGCGCCCATCAGCGTCATCGCCCGGGCGCACTCGGGGTACCACTGGTCCCAGCAGATGCCGACGCCGATGCGCCCGAAGCGCGTCTCCCAGACCTTGAAGCCGGTGTCGCCGGGCCGGAAGTAGTACTTCTCCTGGTAACCGGGCCCGTCTGGGATGTGGCTCTTGCGGTAAACGCCGAGCAGCGATCCGTCGGAGTCGGCCATGACCACGCTGTTGAAGTAGTGGGGCCCCTCCTTCTCGAAGATCGAGATCGGGATGACCACGCCCAGCTCACCGGCCAGCGGCGCCAGCGCCTTGACAGCCGGATGCTCGCGCCAGGGGTACGCCGTGTCGAACCAGCGCTCCTCCTGGCTGACGCAGAAGTAGGGCCCCTGGAACAGCTCCGAGGGCAGGATGACCTGGGCGCCGCCGGCCGCCGCCTGGCGGATGAAGGCCGCCGTCTTCTGGATGTTGGCCTCCATGTCCGGGCCGTAGCTCGTCTGGATCGCCGCGAGGCTGAGGGTGCGGACCATCAGGCGGGCTCCTGCTGGGTGATGCAGTGGAACGAGCCGCCGCCGGTCAGGATGGCCTTCGACGACAGGCCGATGGCCTTGCGCTCGGGGAACAGGCTCTTGACCGCGTCGACGGCGAAAGCTCCGGCCTTTTCGTCTTCGTAGAGCGGCACGATCACCGCGCCGTTGGCGATGATGAAGTTCATGTGGCTGGCCGGCGCGGGGCCGCCGTCGCCGTCCATCCAGCCGGGCGAGGGAATCCGCATCACCTGCAGCGGCGCGCCGCGAACGCCGGTCATCGCGCCCAGCTGACGGGCGGTCTCGTCATAGAGCTCGGCATTGGGGTCGGCCCTTCCCCAGGCGACCGGGCTGGCCACCACGCCCGGCGCGACGAAGCGGGCCAGGTTGTCGACATGGCCGTCGGTGTGGTCGTTGCGCAGGCCCTCGCCCAGCCACAGCACCTTGCGGGCCCCCAGGGCCTCGCCCAGGGCGGCCTCGGCCGCGGCCTCGTCCCAGCCGGGGTTGCGATTGGGGTTCAGTACGCACTGGCGCGTGGTCAGCACCGTGCCCCAGCCGTCGTGATCGACCGCCCCGCCCTCGAGCACGAAGTCGCTGGCGAGCAGCGGCGCGCCGGAGGCGGCGGCGATCTGGGCCGCGACCTGATCGTCGCCCTCCATCTCGTACTTGCCGCCCCAGCCGTTGAAGCGGAAGCCGATGGCCTTGCCGTCCTCGCGGAAGATCGGGCCGGTGTCGCGCAGCCAGATGTCGCCGAACAGGGCGCGGACGATCTCGACGCCGCTGACGCCGTCCAGCCGCTTGCGGGCGGCGGCCTCGGCCTCGTCGCCGCAGACCATCAGGCGGACGCGCTCCTCGCCCGGACCGGCGAGGGCCCGGGCCAGGTCGGCGACCTCGTCCTGGGCGGGGTCGAGGTTTTCCTGCCAAAGCTCGGCATGGCTGGGAAAGCCCAGCCACATCGCGCGGTGCGGGGCCCATTCGGCGGGGATGATCGGGGTGCTCATGAGGCGAGGGGAAGTGATGGTGATGAGGGGCTGCGTCAAGTGTAACGCGCAAAGAAGAAGGGCGGCCCGTTTCCGGACCGCCCTTCCTGTCTCTCGTTCAGGTCCGAAGGACTAGAACTTGGTGCTCAGCGTCAGCTGCACGGTGCGCGGAGCGCCGATGCTGACGAAAGCGGTGTTCGGGGCGCGGGAAACCACGCCGGGGCCGGGATCGATGTCGGTGATCGTCAGGGCGTTGGTGCCCGAGCTGATGTTGCCGAAGTAATCTTCGTCAAACAGGTTGGTGACGTTCAGCTGGACGAAGGCGCCCTTCTCGTTGAGCCACGGCAGGTCGTAGCGCATGTCGAAATCGAACACCATGTAGCCAGGCGTCACTTCATCGTTCACGTCGGTGGTGAAGCGCTCGCCGACCTTCTTGCCCTGGAAGCCGACAGAGAGGTTTTCGGTCGGGTTCCACTGGGCGCGCAGACCGAACATCCAGTCCGGGGTCTCGACCAGCTTCTTGCCCTTCGTCGGCAGGAAGGTCGTGGTCGGGGAGACGCGCAGCAGCAGATCGTCCTGCAGTTCGCTGTCGGTGTAGCTGACCGAGGCATAGAGGCTGAACTCGGGGCTGGGGGTCCAGCCGGCCTGGGCGTCGAAGCCCATCATTTCGACGTTGCCGACGTTGCGGTCGACGCTGAAGCCGAGGTCCGGATCGAAGGCCGAGACGATGCGGTTCTCGAAGGTGTTGAGCCAGACAGCGCCCGAGACGATCCATTCGGCCGAACGGAAGCGGTAGCCAAGATCCCACGCCTTGGTGGTTTCCGGCGCCACGTCCGTCAGACGGATGACGTCGGTCACCGACTGCACGCCGGCGGTGTAGAGCTGGTCGGTCCGCGGCGCGGCCAGGCCTTCGGCGTAGCTCATGTAGACCGTGTGGCCCGGCAGGAAGGTGTAGGCGACGCCCACGTTCGGCAGGACATCCTCATACTCGACCTCGGTCGAGAACGGACGGATGTACTGCGTGGCCGACCCGGCGAACGTGACGAGGTTGGCCGAAGCCTGAACGCCGGCGGTGCCCGGATCGATGTCGACGTTGGCGACCGGCGCCTGGGTGGTGCAGAGCACGCTGCCGCTGTTGTTCTGGGTGAAGCAGAACTGGTTCAGCTCACGCTTGAAGAACGGTGCGCGCAGGCCGACGGTCACGAACAGGTTGTCGTCCATGAACTGACCGCGCCATTCGGCGGAGATCTGGTTCAGGATGGCGAACGACAGGCGGTCCCGTCCGCGAAGCGAGACACCGTCGGCGTTCAGGACCTTGCGGCCGTAGCCGTCCTTGCCGCCGAACACGTCTTCCGGTTCGCCGGCCGCGCTGAGGTAGCCGTAGTCGCCCGTCTGGCGGTGGTTGCCGCTGTCGAAGGTGTAGGCGAGGCGGATGGTATGGTCCTCGTTCATGTCCCAGATCAGCGAGGTCAGCACCGTCTTGCGCCGGGTGTTGGTCGTGTTCGGGCTGTAGAAGCGAACCGTGTCCAGCGTATCGCCGTCGCCGTTCAGGTCGAAGCCGGCGAGGCCCGAGTTGCCGCGGACGACCGTGGCGGTTTCCGAGAGCGCCGTGCTGCCGCCGCCGTTGGCCAGGACGTACTGGAAGGCGGAGTCGAAGGTCAGCGTCAGGTTGTCGGTCAGGCCGAAGCGGGCCTGCTGGCGCAGGTTGCCGGTGTTCGACGGGTTGATCCGCACGCCGAAGTAGTTGCTGCAGCTGGCGGTGAAGGCGGGGTTGTCGCCCGAAGCGGCGCCGTTGTCCAGGGCCGGATAGAGCTGGACGGCGCTGTTGTTGTCGTTGTCGGCGGTGCCGGCCGTGGCCGGGTCACGCGAGCAGACCGACAGGTTGTCGTAGTCCTTACCGAACAGCGCGAAGTTCGCCATCGTCGTCGTACGGTAGAAGTTGTTGCGGTTCTCGTTGTAGTGGAACGCCAGCGAGATGAAGTCGCCGTCGCCGAGCGGCTGGTAGACCTTGCCGTTGATCTGCCACTTCTCGAGCGAGCCGGGGCCCTTGAACTTGTCGTACTCCTGGACCGAGCCGGCGACCCAGGCGCTGGCGCCGGTCGAGCCGAACTCGCCGGTGTCGAACAGGCCGAACAGGCGACGGTAGTTGTTGGAACCGATCGAGCCCTTCAGCCAGGCGCCCATTTCCGAATCCGAACGACGGCTGGTGTAGTTGATCGTGCCGCCGGTGGCCGCCGCGGTCGGGCTGTCCACGTCGGTGGTGCCCATGTTGACGCTGGCGCGGCTGATCAGTTCGCCGTCGAGTTGCTGGTTGGTGTAGATCGCGTAGTTGCCGGTGTCGTTCAGCGGGATGCCGTCGAAGGTCAGCGAGATGCGGTTGCCGTCAAAGCCGCGGATGCGGAGGTTGCCGCCCGACGAGCCGTACGGGTCGTTGTTGGTGAAGTTCAGGCCCGGCGTCAGGTTCAGCGTCTGGATGATCGTCTGGCCGGTCGACTGGGTCGCGATGAACTCCTGATCGATGGAGGCCTTCGCCTTGGGCGCCGTTTCAGCCGTGATCACGCCGTCGATGTTCGGCTGACCGCGGGCGGCGGTGATGACAACGGCCTCGACCTCGGTCGTGCCGGTGGATTGCGCGTGAGCGACCGAGGCGAACATCAGTCCACCCGCGAGCGCGGTCGTCGCCACGAAGGCGAGCTTATTCTTCATCATGATCTAGAGTATCCCCTCTTGTCCCGACGCGGGTCAGATAACCAGTAACGGACCCGGCCCGGGCATTTGTCCGCACGCCTTAACGCGTGAATGCGAAACTTTGACGAATGCCGGAAGGGTCCCAACGCCTGCATCTGTTCTTTAAGGCGGCGTTCGGACGAAGCAAGGCGGCGTTAACAATTGGAGCGCTTTTGAGGCGCCTTGTCGCAAGTTTGCGACACCCCGAGGCACGCTTCGCCTTTACAGAGCGCTCTGACGAGGCCAGCGTCCCCCGCCGACATGACCCAGACCGATCCCGCGTTCATCTCCGACTCCGCCCGCGCCGCCCGGGTGACGCTGCTGCTGGTCCTTGGACTGACGGCCCTGCGGCTGGCGGCGCTGTTCATCTCGCCGCTCGAGCTGTACCCGGACGAGGCCCAGTACTGGCTGTGGTCGAGGACTCTGGACTTCGGCTACTTCTCCAAGCCGCCGATGATCGCCTGGACCATCTGGCTGACCACGCTGATCGGCGGCGATTCGGAGGCCTTCGTGCGTCTGGGCGGACCGCTGTTCCACGCGGGGACCGCCACGGCGCTGTTCGTGATCGGGCGCACGCTCTACCGCCCCTGGACCGGAACCGCGGCGGCGGCGCTTTATCTGCTGATGCCGGGCGTGGCGCTGTCGTCGTTCGTCGCCGCCACCGATGCGCCGCTGCTCTTCTTCCTGTCGCTGACCCTGCTGGCCTATGTCTCGCTGCGCGATGATCCGGCGGACCTGAAGCCGGCCTTCGGACTGGGCGCGGCCCTGGGCCTGGCGCTGCTGTCCAAGTACGCGGCGCTCTACTTCCTCGTCGGTATCGCCCTGCACCTGGCCCTGTCGGCCGAGGCGCGAAAGGCCTGGACCCCGCGCCGCGCGCTGGCGGCCGGCCTGACCCTGGCGGCGGTGATCGCGCCCAACCTGGTCTGGAACGCCGCCCACCAGTTCGCGACCGTCAGCCATACCGCCGCCAACGCCAACGTCGGCGGCTCGCTGTTCAATCCGGAGGAGATGCTGGGCTTCATCGGCGAGCAGTTCGGCGTCTTCGGACCCATCCCGTTCGGGGTGCTGGCCGGGGCCGGGATCACCCTCGCCGTCCGCCGCCGGCTGACCGGGCCGGACCTGCTTCTGGCCTGCCTCACCGTGCCGCCGCTGGCGGCGATGATCGTCCAGGCCCTGATCTCGCGCGCCAACGCCAACTGGGCGGCCAGCGCCTATGTCGCCGGCGCGGTGCTGGCCGCCGCCCTGCTGACCCGCGACTGGTCCGGCGGCTGGGGGCGGGCCGCGCGCGTCGGGCTGGTCGCCACCGTGGCGCTGCAGGGCGCGCTCGCCCTGTTCGTGGCGGTCGCCGTCGCCCATCCGCGCGTCGTCGACCAGCTGGGCCAGTCCAACAGCATCAAGCGCCTGCGTGGCTGGGAAGAAGCCAGCGACCTGGTCATCCAGCGCGCCCGCACCGAGGCGCTGAACGGCGGGATCACAGCGATCGCCGTCGAGGACCGCTTCCTGTTCAACGCCTTGGCCTACTACGGCCGCGACTACTTCGCCGAGCCCGGCGCGGCGCCCCTGACCATCTGGGTCCGCGACAAGGCCGGCAACCAGGCCGAGGCCGAGGCCCCGCTGACGGTCGACAAAGGGCGGCGGGTGGTGGTCGCCATCCTCGACGACAAGGCCGAGGCCAAGCAGTCGCTGATTGGCGCCGACTTCGGCGCGGCCTCGCTGGTCGAGGTGCGCCGCATCACGCTGAGCGTCCCCTGCAAGGGCAAGGCGGGCGAAACGGACGCCAAGTACGACCACCGCTGCGTGCGGCGGGTCAGCCTGCTGCTGGGCGAAGGGTTCGCCCCGGTGGCGCGGGACTGATCCGGCGCCGTCAGCGGCCCCAGACCGCCTTCACCCGCGCGTCGCGGCCGCAGCTCTGGCGGTAGAAGCGGTAGCGAACAGGGTTCTTCTTGGCGTAGTCCTGATGATAGCTCTCGGCCGTCCAGAATGAGCTGTAGCGCTCGATGGGCGTGACGATCGTGCGGCCCTTCAGCCGAGCAGCGGCGGCGGCCTTCGACGCCTCGGCCGCCTGGCGCTGGGCCTCGGTCGCCACCCAGACGGCGGTCGAATACTGGTAGCCCCGATCGCAGAACTGCCCTCCGGCGTCGGTCACATCGACCAGCGGCCAGAAGCGATCAACCAGCTGGCGATAGCTGATCTTCGCCGGGTCGAAGGTGATCTTCACCGCCTCGCGATGGCCCTCGTGGTTCTCGTAGGTCGGGTTCTTCAGATCGCCGCCGGCGTATCCCGACACCGCGTCGACGACGCCCGGGATCTTCTCCATGTCCTTCTCGAGGCACCAGAAGCAGCCGCCGGCGAACCAGGCGGTCTCCAGCTTCGGCGCGGCCCTGGCCGGACCGATGGCGAGCAGGGCGAAGGTGGCGGCGAGCGCGATCAGCAGGCGGGTGATGGTCATGGGCGGTAACTTGGCCCGGAGCCGGTCCGGGGCAAGTCACCGTCGCACAACAGCGCGTGATGGAGTCAGAGGTCGACCGTGAACGCCGCTTCGCTCTTCTCGCGCACCTCGTCCACGGTCACGTCGGGGGCCAGTTCGATCAGCCGCACGGGCGTCTTGCCGCGGTTGATCTCGAACACGCCCAGCTCGGTGATCAGCAGGTCGACCACGCCCGCGCCGGTCAGCGGCAGGGTGCAGGCCTTGAGCAGCTTGGGCGCGCCGGACTTCTCGCAGTGGTCCATGACCACGACCACGCGCTTGACGCCCGCGACCAGGTCCATGGCCCCGCCCATGCCCTTGACCATCTTGCCGGGCACCATCCAGTTGGCGAGGTCGCCGGTCTCCGAGACCTGCATGCCGCCGAGGATCGACAGGGCGATGTGCCCGCCGCGGATCATCGCGAAGCTGTCAGCCGACGAGAAATAGGCGCTGGAATCCAGCTCGGTGATCGTCTGCTTGCCGGCGTTGATCAGGTCGGCGTCTTCCTCGCCCTCGAACGGGAACGGGCCCATGCCGAGCATGCCGTTCTCGCTCTGCAGAGTCACATTCACCCCCTCGGGGATGTAGTTGGCGACCAGGGTCGGGATGCCGATGCCCAGGTTCACATAGAAGCCGTCCTGCAGCTCCCTGGCCGCGCGGGCGGCGACTTCGTCACGGGTCCAGGCCATCAGACGGCTTCCTTCTGGCGGGTGGTGACGCGCTCGATGCGCTTTTCGAAGACGGCGCCCTTGAAGATGCGGTCGACGAAGATGCCGGGCGTGTGGATGTTGTCCTTGTCCAGCGCCCCGATGGCGACCAGCTGCTCGACCTCGACGACCGTTTTCCGGCCGGCCGTGGCCATCATCGGGTTGAAGTTGCGGGCCGTCTTGCGGAACACCAGGTTGCCCTCGGCGTCGCCGGTGTGCGCCTTGACGATCGACAGGTCGGCGGTCAGGCCACGCTCCATGACATAGAGCTCGCCGTCGAACTCGCGCACTTCCTTGCCTTCGGCCACCAGGGTGCCGACGCCGGTCTTGGTGAAGAAGGCCGGGATGCCCGCGCCGCCGGCGCGGATGCGCTCAGCCAGGGTGCCCTGCGGATTGAACTCCAGCTCCAGCTCGCCGGACAGGTAGAGCTTCTCGAACAGCTTGTTCTCGCCCACGTAGCTGCTGACCATCTTCCGGATCTGGCCGCTCTCCAGCAGGATGCCGAGGCCGAAGCCGTCGATCCCGCAGTTGTTGGAGATGACAGTCAGGTCCTTCACCCCGTGCTCGCGGATTGCCGCGATCAGGTTCTCGGGAATGCCGCAAAGGCCAAAGCCCCCGGCCATGATCGTCATGCCGTCGAACAGCAGCCCGTCGAGGGCTTCTGCGGCGGTCTTGGTCACCTTGTCGACCATGGGTCCTCCAGGGGAAAGCGCGGCGCCGGTCTCGCCGAGAACGACGGGAAATTCAACCCGCGATGAATAACGCAGGGGCGCCCTGACGCTAACATCGGCGTGTCCCGGGGCCAAACACCCCGCAAGGCAATCGACCCTCGCGCGTGAAGGCGCCAGAAGTGCAATCATCGAAGCTGACGTGGGGAGCGTGGGATGGCGGCGGATTCGGGCGTGAACCTGGCCCAGGTGGTGGCCGTACTGGGCGCCGGCGTCATCGCCGGGCCGATCTTCAAGCGCCTCGGGTTCGGCTCCATCCTCGGCTACCTGGTCGCCGGCGTCATCATCGGCCCCTTCGCGCTGGGCGTGCTGGAGGAGCCGGAGACCATCCTGCACATCGCCGAGCTCGGCGTGATCATGTTCCTGTTCATCATCGGGCTGGAGATGCGGCCCTCGCGGCTATGGAGCATGCGGCGCGACATCTTCGGCCTGGGCGCCGCGCAGGTGGCCGGCTGTGGCGCGGCGATGACCCTGGCCCTGGTCGCCTTCGGCCTGCCGCCCGCCGTCGCCTTCATCGGCGCCATGGGCTTTGTGCTCTCCTCCACCGCCGTGATCATGCAGATGCTGGAGGAGCGCGGCGAGACCACGACCCCGCTCGGCCAGCGGGCCGTCTCCATCCTGCTGCTCGAGGACCTGGCCATCGTGCCGCTGCTGGGCGTGGTGGCGCTGCTGTCGCCCCGGCCCGAGACCGGCGGGTCCTGGGCCGTGGACGTGCTGATCGCGCTGGGGGCGCTGGTCGGGCTGTTCATCGCCGGACGTTATCTGCTGAATCCGCTGTTCCGCCTGCTGTCCGCCGCCCGCGCCCGGGAGGTGATGACCGCCGCCGCCCTGGCCGTGGTGCTGGGCGCGGCCTGGATCATGGACCTGAGCGGCCTGTCGATGGCCATGGGCGCCTTCCTGGCCGGGGTGCTGCTGTCGGAGTCCGCCTATCGCCACCAGCTGGAGGCCGACGTCGAGCCGTTCAGGGGCCTCCTGCTGGGCCTGTTCTTCATCGCCGTCGGCATGTCGCTGGACCTTGCCGTCGTCGCCGCCGAGTGGCGGGTGCTGGTCATC
>JBIKII010000300.1:0-2669 GCA_044361705.1 Caulobacter sp. | reverse complement strand
CCGCGCCAAGGGCATCGCCGAGAAGTACGCCCCCGGCGGCGTCAGCTCGGAGCTCACGGTGGAGGCCGCCCAGCAGGTCATGCTGGAAGTCCGGATCATCGAGGCCAGCCGCAGTTCGCTGAAGGACTTCGGCATCAACGTCGATATCGCCAACAACTCCGGCATCGTCTTCGGCTCCGGCACCGGCCTGATCGGCGTCAACGCGGCCCAGGGCACGCTGGGCATTACCACCAACGTCGGCCCGACCAGCATCGAGGCCACGCTGCGGGCCCTTGAAGAGAAGGGGGTCATCCGCACCCTGGCCCGGCCGAACCTGGCGGCCATCTCCGGCGAGGAGGCCACCTTCCTGGCCGGCGGCGAGTTTCCCTATCCCGTGCCCAACGGCCAGGGGGAGATCACCATCCAGTTCAAGCCGTTCGGCGTGACCCTGAAGTTCACCCCGACCGTGCAGGACAGCGGCCTGATCCGGCTGAAGGTCTCGCCGGAGGTCAGCCAGCTGGACAGCCGGGCCAGCCTGCGCCTGGCCGGCGTCGAGGTCCCCGGCCTGCTGGTCCGCCGCGCGGCGACCACGGTCGAGCTGAAGGACACCGAGACCTTCGCCATCGCCGGCCTGTTCCAGCAGGACTACGCCAACACGATGCGGCAGCTGCCGTGGGTCGGCGACGTGCCGGTGATCGGGTCGCTGTTCCGGTCCGCGCGCTGGAAGAAGGCCGAGACCGAGCTGGTCATCCTGGTCACGCCCCGCCTGACCACGGCCGCCCAGAGCCGCGCCCTGGCGCCCGATCCCTTTTCGGGCTCCAGCGAACCCAGCGCCATCGACCTGATCCTGATGGGCATCGGGCTGGACCGTTCGATCAAGGCGCCGCCCGCCGACTCCTACCTCCCGGTTCTGTGAGCGCTGATATGAGTTTCGCTGGACGTCGCATCCTCATCGTCGGAGCCGGTCTCGCCGAGCTGGCGGGCCTGGCCTTCCGGGACGCCACCCTTCAGACCGCCGGGATCGAACGCCTCCAGGCGCGCTGGGCGTTCGGCGAAGCGCCCGACCTGATCCTCATCGAGGCAGGCGCCTTCGACCCGGACTCGCTGTCGGCGGCCATCGCCGCGCTGGCGTCGGGCGCAACGCCGCCGCCGACCCTGCTGACCGGCGACCATCTGCCCGCGGGACTGGTGCGCAACCTTATGCGTCTGCCGCGCTCGGACGTGCTCGAGGCGCCCTTCTCGGCGGCCGACCTGGCCGCCTCGTCCGCGCCGCTGGTCGCGCCGACGGCCGCGCCGATGCTCAACGCGCCCTCCCGCTGCTGGACCATCATGGGCGCGGTCGGCGGGGCGGGCGCCACAACCCTGGCCATCGAGACCGCCTGCGCGCTGGCCCAGCGCCTGCCCGGTCCGCGCCGTGTCTGCCTGATCGACCTGAACCTGGCCGACGGCGCCGCCGCCGCCTATCTCGGCGCGCCGGCCAACATGCTCCTGAGCCGCGCCTCCCAGGCTGCGGACCGGATTGACCCCCAGCTTCTGGACGCCTTCGTGTCCGGCGCACCGGGGGGTGTCGACCTGCTGGCCTCGGCCCGCGACCCCCATGCCTATGACACGACGTCGGCGGACGCTGTCCTGAGGCTGCTGGAGGTCGCCTGCCAGGTCTACGACGCGGTCGTGGTCGACGCCCCCCGCCACAGACGGTCCTGGACGCTGGACGTGCTGGCCGGATCGGATGAACTGCTGGTGGTGTCAGAACTGACCGTCCCCGCCCTGCTGGCCGCCCGGTCGCTGGCGGCGGAGCTCGAAAACGACCTGCCGGCCGGCCCGCCGCCCCGCATCGTGCTCAACCGTCTGGCCAAGCGGGTGTTCGGTCCCGCCCCGTCGATGGCCGAAGCCGAGAAGGCCATGGGCCGACGCGCGGCCGGCGGCGTCACCTCCGACTGGGAGGCCGCGGCGGCCTCGGCCAACCTCGGCGGACCGATCAGCCAGCACAGGCCCAAGTCGCGCATCGTCAAGGACGTCGCCGACCTGGTCGACCGCCTGATCGCCTCGCCGGCCCGTTCGCACCCTGAAGACCTGCGGGTGGCGTGATGGGTCGCTTTTCCCTCCGCCGCGCCGTCGCACCCGAAGCGGCGCCGACCCTGGCCCAGCCCTCCTCGGCTGCGCCCCCGGTCGCCGTCGCTCCGACGCCCGAGCCTGTCATCGCCCCGAGCCAGGCCCAGGACGACATGCTCGACATGCGGCTGCGGCTGCACGCCAAACTCATCGAGGAGATAGACCTCTCCAAGCTGGGCGAGCTGGACGAGGGCGAGATGCGCCGGCAGGTCCGGCGGCTGGTCGGCGACTTCGCCCGCGACGGACGGCTGGCCCTCAACGGCGCGGAGATGGACCAGCTCGGCGCCGAGGTGTTCGACGAGATGGTCGGCCTCGGCCCCATCGAGCCGCTGCTCAAGGACGAGTCGATCAACGACATCCTGATCAACGGGCCGTTCCAGGTCTATGTCGAGCGGCGCGGCGAGCTGGAGCTCACCCCCATCCGGTTCCGCGACAACGATCACCTGCTGCGTATCGTCAACCGCATCGTCGCCGCCGTCGGTCGTCGCATCGACGAGAGCTCGCCGATGGTCGACGCCCGACTGGCCGACGGCAGCCGCGTCAACGCGGCCATCGCCCCGATCACCATCGACGGCGCC
>JBIKII010000382.1:0-2686 GCA_044361705.1 Caulobacter sp. | reverse complement strand
CGCGTCACCCATGCCTGCTGCTGAATGAACTCGGGCGGGTCATTCGGGTCTTCCTGATCGGGCGACCATGCGGGGTTTGGAATGTCGGTGATGACGTTCTCAGTCACGGTGCCGTAGGGCGTTGCGGCCATGAGATACGCCACGATGCGCTCGCTGTCGGCGTCAGACAGTTCCATCTGGACGGTCAGCGTCAGAGAGGGGCTGACAACCCCGTAATTCACAATTGCCATTATTCTGTCTCCTGCGTTTTGGCGTTGGCTTCAGCCACGGCGGCTTCCAGCTTGGCATAGAGCGGCACTGCGGCCTTGGCACCTTGGATGCCTGTCGCCTTGACTGCGGCGTCTAGCAGTGCGCCGAGGGCCTGTACTTCGTTCTGGTCTAGGGTGAGGGTGATCATGGGTTCTCTCTTGGTGACGGGGATGGTGGCGATGTGGCGCATTATGGTTCAATGGCGATCTGCTGGGCAGCGCCCGTGGCGAAGAGTGCCATGAGTTGCGTCTTGCCGGAGCCGTTATCAACTGCGTAGATGCGAACGCCGTTGGCTGCTGGTGCAGCGGGAGCGGTCATTTCGCGGAACTCAAGCGACTGCCCACCTGTGGAGCCGTTGGTAACTGCTAGTCCGCCAGCTGAGTTGGCACCGATGCCACGGTTATAATCAGCGCCATTTGACCAAACCACTTGATTTGCGTTGCCTACTCTGTAACCTTCGCCCGCATAAATGATACGGCCAACAGTTAGCTGCTGCAAACCAGCCCCCATTGACGTCGTTGGAAGATCGACTAAGCCATTTGTCGCAATCGTCAGCCGTGTCGTACCATCCGTCTGCAACTCCAGCGCCCTTGCGGTGCCGCCTACGCTGCCCTTCTCGGTGCCGATCTTGAGGACGTTGCTGTCCCAGAAGATGTTGGCGCGTTCAAAGGTCGTGGCATCGGTGTAGGTGTTGTACACCCGGAATGCCTGCGCGTTCGCCCCGTTCCGCAGCGCGAGGGTGTTGGCGGCATCGCGGAAAAGGCGAACGTCCGCAGTCCCATTTGAGCTACCATCTTCCGACCAGCCCAAATATGTCGGGCTAGAAAACTGGAACCGCCCGCTGGCTAATGTTGCAATTGTTGTCCCATTGGACATAGAAAAACTGAGTGTATTGGATATCCGAATATTCGGAAACAGATCGGGGAGGTCTATGTAACGACCAGTAAATGTCAAAGCCGGAAGGTTTGAAAGAGCTGTTTCATTTGAAATTGTAAGCGCACTAACAAGCGCATTCTGCGCCGAGCCAGACGAACCAGCCGGGGCGACTTGGAAGATGATGGAGCCGCCAGCGCCCGTGCCCGTGCCCTGAGAGCCAGTGATGGTGAGGTTCGCGCCAGCGATGTTCGTCGTGCCAGCAACAACGGACTGGACGGAGAGGGTCTGGGCTACGGGGGCGGCAGCGTCAGCATCGCCGAGGCGGAGGTTGGCGGCTGCGCGGCGGGTGAGGATGGTGTCAGTCGTTCCGCTGGGGTCTCCGGTATTGGTAAACCCAAACCTAGCTGTGCTGGCTGTTTTGAGGCCGTTCGTGTCAAAAACGTTTACGAGAGTGCCGTTGCTTGTGTAGACAAGTATTTGCGAACTTGAGAGGCCAAACCCGTTCGCTGTACTTGCACCGTTGCCAAAGAAGTTAACGGCATAAACAGTCCCTGACCTGTCGACCTTGAACTTACTTACAAACGTCCCGCCGCCCGTGCCAAGGTCCATCAGCAGCGAAGACGCATTGCTTGCCGTGCTGGTGACGTTAAACTTCAGTCCGGTGAACGTAACCGCCGCGTTGTTCCATGTTTGGGACATGTTCAGCACGGGTGCGTCGGCGGTGATGGTGCCGCGCGTGAACAAATTGTCCAGCGCAATCTTTCTGTCCAGCGGCGTGCCAGCAGGATCGTCCACGATGTAGAGAATATCATCACCGCTGGGCGTTGTTAGCGCCGTCAGGTCAGCAAGTTTGGTGTCAGCCATGATTCAACCTCACGAGGAAGATGCGAGTTTAAGGAAGGAAGTGCCGTCAACGAGGAGCAGACCGTCCGTGCCGTTGGAAAGCAGGAGAACACTATTGGGTCCACCAGGAGTGGAGTCACCAACCCTCGGCCCAAACGGGCTACGAATGCCGTCAAGCGGGCTTACAAGCCTACGCATGAGACACGACTACCTGTGTCGCGTCCGTCGAGTAAGCCCACAGGCGATCTCGCCCAGCCAAGCCTGGGAACAGATCACTAAGCGCCACATTGCGTTCGCCCTGCCCTGGATTATAGCGAATTGCGCCCGTGAACGTGGTCGGCGCGGTGCCGTCCGTGGTCGCCTTGATCATGCAATGATTGGAGCCGATGTTCTGAAACGTGATCGAGGTGATGTCGGCATCGGTAAGCTGGGTCCAAGTCGCGGCAGGGACCGTGATCGTTGTGTTCTGTGCCATTCTAGTCTCCGTTCATTTCGGATGGTGGGAAGGGCGGCTCACTAGAACCGCCCCGTTATTGTTACGTAGCAGCCACGTTGGTGCCGACGAAGGTGGTGGCAGCGCGGTGCGGCACATTGAGGATGCCGTAGACCTTGACGGTCGCATCGGTGCCGGTGGTGCCAACGCCGTTCATGCGAACATAACGCTTGGAACCCTTGTAGCCAATGCCGCCGATGATCTTGTTGTCATCGCCATCGGCAG
>JBIKII010000298.1:0-2689 GCA_044361705.1 Caulobacter sp. | reverse complement strand
TGGTCGGCTGGATCGTCGCGCTGGCCGTCCACGAGTTCAGCCACGCCTGGGTCGCCTGGAAGGCCGGAGACCACACGGTCGAGGCGGCCGGCTATCTGGGCTTTGACCCACTCAAATACGCCGACGTCGCCACCAGCATCGTCTTCCCGGTCATCGTGCTGGCGATCGGCGGGATCGCCCTGCCGGGCGGCGCGGTCTATCTGAGGCCCGACCTGATGCGTAGCGCGGCCTGGCGATCGGCCGCTTCGCTGGCCGGGCCAGTCGGCACCCTGCTGGTGCTGATCGTGCTGGCGATCCTGCTGTCTTTCGGCCCCGCGACGGGGTGGGGCGGCGCCCTGTGGCCTGCGCTGGCCTTGCTGGCCCTGTTCCAGGCGATGGCCTTCTTCTTCAACCTGCTGCCCGTGCCCGGGCTGGACGGCTACGGCGTGATCCGGCCGTTCCTGCCGCCGCAACTGCAGGCCCGGCTGGCGCCGGTGGAGAAGATCGCGATCTTCGTCCTGATCGCCGTCGTGCTCTTCGTGCCCGGCGCATCCGAAGCGTTGTTCGGTTCGGCTGTCTTCCTGACCAGCCTGCTGGGCATCGACACCCGGCAGATCGGCGAAGGCTACGTCAACTTCCACTTCTGGCAGTCAGGCGGCGGCTGAGGCCGCCGCCCCTCACGCATCAGGCCTTCGCGCTCGCGATGTAGCCGTCGACCACCCGTTCCAGCACCGTCAGCGGCACGCCGCCGGACAGCAGGCAGGCGTCGTGGAACTTGCGGATGTCGAACTTGCGGCCGAGGGCCTTCTTCGCCTTGGCGCGCAGACGCAGGAACTCGATCTTGCCGACCATGTAGCTGCAGGCCTGGCCCGGCCAGACGACGTAGCGTTCGATCTCGGTGATCGCGCTGGCCTCCTGGTCGCCGATGTTGTCGACGTAGTATTTGACCGCCTGCTCGCGGCTCCAGCGCTTGTGGTGCATGCCGCTGTCGACCACCAGCCGGACGGCGCGGAACATGGCGTCGTGCAGCATGCCGATCTGGCCTTCGGGGTCGCCCTCGTACATGCCCATCTCGACCGCCAGCTCCTCGGCGTAGAGCGCCCAGCCTTCGCTGTAGCCCGAGAAGCCGATCATCTTGCGGATCAGCGGCAGGTCGCCGGCCTCGTTGTTCAGGGCCAGCTGCAGGTGGTGGCCCGGAATGGCCTCGTGATAGGTCAGGGTCGACAGCGTGAATCGCGGCTGTTCGGCGCTGTCCCGCAGGTTGATCCAGTAAATCCCCGGCCGTGACCCGTCGAGGGTCGGGGAGTTGTAGTAGCCGCCCGGCGCACCGGCCTCGATGGCCTTGGGCACCCGGCGGATCTCCAGCGGAGCCTTGGGCAGCTGGCCGAAGTATTTCGGCAGTTTGGGCGTGATCGCCTCGACCTTCTTGTTCAGGTCGGCGATCAGCTGGATCTTGCCTTCATCCGTGTTCGGATAGTGCTGCTTCGGATCGGCGTACATCTGGCGGAAGCGCTCGCCGACGGTGCCGTTGGTATAGCCCGCCTTGCGCATCAGCTTGTCGCACTGGGCGCCAAGGCTGGCGACCATGTCCAGGCCCGTCTGGTGAACCTCGTCCGGGGTGATCTGCGAGGTCGTGTAGTTCTCCAGCGAGGTCAGGTAGTAGTCCTCGCCCTTGGGCAGGCGCCACACACCGGCGTCGTGCGAGGCCTTGGGCCGCCAGCTTTCCAGCAGAGCGGCCTGACGGGCGAGCGCCGGACGGACCTTCTCGGCGTAGAGCTTCTCGGCGACGCCCGCATAGTCGCCGGCGATGCCCTTTTCCTTGGCGCGGCGCGCGACCGAAGTGACCAGCGGCGAGGCGTCAGGGGCGACGCCCAGCATGGCCTTGAACTGGATCAGCGCCTTGTCGATGGTGAAGTCGGCGGGAATGACGCCGAGGGCGGCGTCCCGACGGGCGACCTCGACCTCCTGGTCGAGCAGCCGGCCGAAGTCCTCGACCCGCGACAGATAGGCGTCGGCGTCGGCCTTGGTCTCGATGACGTGCTGGCTGTCGAGGAAGTCAGGGACCTGCTGGTAGGAGCCGGTGAGCTGCGACAGGACGTAGGGCGCGCCGCCATAGGCGCCGTTGTAGTCGAAGCCGTTGTTGTAGCGCTCACCGTTGGTCAGGACGAACTCGACCGTGTCGTAGCTGGCGGCGTCCATACCGGCGAGCTTGCTGCGGTCGACTGTCTTGATGCGGGTCAGGGCTTCACGATTGGCCTGAGCGTTTTCCTTGATTGCGGCGAAGGAGAAGTCGGACAGCTGCGACTTGGTCCAGGCCATGTCGCCGGAGTCGATGCCAAGGCTGGTGGCCGCCTCGGGCGACCGGCGCAGCTGGCGCGCGACCAGCGCGTCGTAGATGGCGGTGGCCTTCGCGACCTGGGCCGGATCGCTCCCCGGCGCGATGGCGGCGAACGCATCCCGGGGCGAAATCGCGGCGGCGACGGCTGCGGCGGCCGCCGCGGAGAAGAGAAGTTCACGACGGCTTTGCATGGAGAGAGCTCCCAGACGCTGACAAGATTGCGCAAAGGGGTAGGCCTGCGCCGCCGCCACGGCAACGCAGGCCGCGTTAATTCGACGTAATGCGATGGAATCCCGGGGCTTGCGCCGGGAGGGTGCGATCGCCCAGAACGGACGCCAACGACCGGGAGAGGCGTGCTGTCGAGATGACCTC
>JBIKII010000299.1:0-2689 GCA_044361705.1 Caulobacter sp. | reverse complement strand
AGGTGAGGAACACCAGATTGCGTCCCGGCACGAAGGTCGAGGGCAACCCCCGTTCCGTCATCTCGATGGCGCGATCCGCTGTCAGGGCCGACTCGGAGACCGCCCCGAAACTGGCCAGATCGAGCACATGGTCCTCGCCGAGTCGCGCCGCGAGGGCCGGAAACCGGTCGGCGATGCCGGCCCGGACCCTCTGGCGGGCGTCCATCTCGATAATGTGACGTTGGCCGTAGTCGAAGCCGACGGTCTCAACCCGGGCGTAGCGTTCGAGCGCCCAGGCGAGACAGGTCGCGGAATCCTGCCCGCCCGAAAAGAGGACGAGCGCGCCTAGCGAGGACGGTGAGCCGGGGATCATGGAGCGGACGTTACGCCTTGGGGTTATGCGCTTTGCGCGCCCTGATCCCTACACGATCCGGACCAGTCCCGAAACGTCCGGACCCGGTTCAGGCGGCGCCCTGCTCCCGCAGGGCGGGAAGAAGTCGTTTCCCATGCGTCACAAGGCGAAGCAGGGGGGCAACACCAAGGTGAAAAGCGGCAACTTGACGGCGGTAACGTGACGCTTGCGGTTGACACCACCCCTTGGCCCGTATGCAATTCAGGAAGCTGCGGGGGAATGTGTCGCGCGACCCCGGCGGTAACCAAACGCGCGATACACGAGGAAACATCGACGCCGCGAACCTCCCAGATGAGGTCGCGCCGTCCGGGGAGGGTTACGAATGTCCGAATCTCTGCGCCTGCGCAGTATGCTCATCGCCAGTGTGTCGGCTGCCGCCATGCTTGGCGTCGCCGCACCTGCTTTCGCCCAGGACACGACGGTCGGCGAAGTCGTCGTGACCGCCCAGAAGCGGGAAGAAGCCATCCAGGACGTGCCGATCGCCGTGTCGGCGTTCAGCGCTGAAACGCTCGAGAAGGCCAAGATCGACGGCGGCCCGAACCTGGTTCTGGCCGTGCCGAACGTCAACTTCTCCAAGGGCAACTTCACCGGCTACAACTTCCAGATCCGGGGCGTCGGCTCCAAGCTGGTCGCAGGTTCGGGCGACGCCGGCACCGGCATCCACCTGAACAACGCCCCGCTGACCGCCAACAACCTGTTCGAGTCGGAGTTCTTCGACGTCGAGCGCGTGGAAGTGCTGCGCGGCCCGCAGGGCACGCTGTACGGCCGTAACGCCACCGGCGGCGTGATCAACCTGATCTCCGCCAAGCCGACCGACGAATTCGACGCGATGGTCCGCCTTGAAGCCGGCAACTTCGGCACCAAGAAGGTTCGCGGCATGGTCAACGTGCCGCTCGGCGACACCCTCGCCCTGCGCGTCGCGGCCAACATGCTGCAGCGCGACGGCTACGGCACCAACCTGACGACCGGCAACGACGCCGACGACCGCGACCTGTGGAACGTCCGCGCCACCCTGGCCTTCAACCCGAGCGACACGTTCCGCACCTTCCTGATGTGGGACCACTTCGAGGAAGACGACGCCCGTTCGCGTATCGGCAAGCAGCTCTGCGTGAAGGACCCCGGTCCGGCAACGGCAGTCGGCGCCCAGTCGCTGAACGCCGGCGGCGCCGGCCCGATCGCCCAGATCCAGCGCGGCTTCTTCAGCCAGGGCTGCGCGGCCGCTCCGCTGACCGCGCCCGGCATCCTCGGCACCCCGAACTCGCAAGCCACCCTCGGCGGCCTGTTCGGCACCCTGTACGGCTTCACCACCGGTGACGCCTTCGCGGGCCAGATGCAGGACCCGGACATCCGCAACATCCAGTCGGCCGCGGACCCGATCTACCGGGCCAAAACTGACATCATTCAGTTCCAGATCTCCTGGGACCTGAATGACGAACTGCAGCTGACCGCCCTGACCGGCTACAGCAAGAACGACCTGTTCACCCGTCAGGACTACAACCGGATCGTTCCGACCTCGCAGTTCAACGCGACTCCGAACCCGATCAACCTCTACGGCGCCAACCCGGCCTACCCCGCTCTGTACGCCTCCCTGTTCAATCCGACGGCCGCGGCCTTCGGCACGATGCAGGACCCTCAGCTGGGCGCCCAGTCCCGCTTCACCACCTTCGACATCTCCGGCGGTGAAAGCGAAAACTGGTCGCAGGAACTGCGCCTGCAGTCGAACTTCGACGGTGCGTTCAACTTCAACGTCGGCGCCATCTACATCGACTACAAGTCGGACGGCGACTACTACGTGATGGGCAACACCCTCACGGCCGCCGCCCGGGTTGAAAACGCCATTCCGCAAGCCTTCGCTCCGGTTCTGGGCTGCTCGCTGGAAACCCCCTGCTTCATCGACCCGAACACCAACCCGGACCGCTCGGGCCGCAACTACTATGACAGCACCGGCGCCTATCACCTGAAGTCCCGCGCGGTCTTCGGTGAGGTCTACTGGCAGCTGTTCGACAACTTCAAGATCACCGGCGGCCTGCGCTACACCCACGACATGAAGCGCCAGGAAAACCGTCCGGTGGCCCTGTTCACGCCGGGCGGCCCGGGCATCCCCCTGGCTTCGGGCGTCGGCGCCAAGCCGTACCTGACGGCCGACTTCAAGGAAATGACCGGCCGTCTCGGCTTCGACTGGAAGCCGGAAACCGGTTTCACCGACGAAACCCTGATCTACGGCTTCTACTCGCGCGGCTACAAGGCCGGCGGCATGAACCCGCCCTGCTCGGCGGTCGTCGGCTGCCCGCCGGAGAC
>JBIKII010000297.1:0-2690 GCA_044361705.1 Caulobacter sp. | reverse complement strand
CCAGTTGCAGGACCCGAACAGCGCCCGCCCGGCCACCAGATGGTCGCCCGCCTTCAGGAGGCCGGTCAGCGCCACATGCACCGCCGCCATGCCGGAGGCCAGGGCGCGGCAGTATTCCGCCCCCTCAAGCAGCGCCAGCCGCTCCTCGAACATCTGGGTGGTGGGATTGGCGTAGCGCGAATAGACGAAGCCCGGCTCCTCGCCGGAGAACCGGCGGTCCGCCGCCCCGGCGCTCTCGTAGGCGAAGCTCTGGGTCAGATAGAGGGCCTCGGCCGTCTCGCCGTGGTTGCTGCGCATCAACCCGCCGCGGATCAGGCGGGTCGCGGGTTCCCAGTCGTGAGGGTCTTCGGCCATGGCTACGGCTTTCCTTGCGGCGTCGGCGGCATGAACAGGAAACCGGGGCGGGCGGTCAAGCGGGCTCGCGTGGGGAGCGGGCGAAAGGCCTTGCGTGGTTCGCGACGCCGGCCCGAGAGCCGGCTCCTCACCATCACGAAGGTGATTGTGTTCCACTGAGCTCGTCATCCTGAGGAGCGATCCCTCGGGATCGCGTCGCGAAGGACGCAAGGTGTCGGGGACAGCGACCGTCTGGCGACGGAAGCCGTCGCCTTTCCCCAGCGTCTTCCATCCGTCACTTGCATTTCCACCCAAGGGCCGTGAGTAATGGCCCGACGATGAATGACGCTCTTTCCGCGGGGATTCTCCCCTGCCAGGCCATCGAGGATCTGATCGCCCAGGGGGCCATCAGCTCGCTCACGCCCTTCGACAAGGACCAGGTCCAGCCGGCCAGTCTCGACCTGCGGCTGGGCGAACGCGCCTGGCGGGTCCGGGCCTCCTTCCTGCCCCGCCACCGGCGGGTGGTGGAGCGACTGCCCGACGTGGCCATGCATCAGCTCGACCTCAGCAAGGGCGCGGTGTTCGAGCGCGGCTGCGTCTATATCGCCGAGGTGCAGGAGCGCCTGGCCCTGCCGCCCGGGGTGGCGGCGCGCGGCAATCCCAAGAGCTCCACCGGCCGGGTCGACGTCTTCGTGCGGCTGCTGACCGACCACGGCGCGGCCTTCGACGACGTGGCCGAGGGCTACACCGGCCCGCTCTATGTCGAGATCGCGCCCCAGACCTTCTCGGTGCTGGCCCGCACCGGCACGCGGCTGAACCAGCTGCGGCTCAAGCGGGGCACGCCGCCCCGGCTGTCCAGCCGTGACGTCGGGGTCGACCTGTCGACCGGCATGGCAGGCTTCCGGGGGCGTCGCCACGCCGGGATCATCGACCTCGACCACGAGGACGGCCACGATCCGCGCGACTTCTGGGAGCTGCTGGAATCGCCCAAGGGCGAGCTGCTGCTCGACCCCAATGAGTTCTACATCCTGGCCTCCAAGGACGACATCGAGATCCCGGTGATGCAGGCGGCCGAGATGACGCCGATCGATCCGGCCGTCGGGGAGTTCCGCGTTCACTACGCCGGCTTCTTCGACCCGGGTTTCGGGGCGGACGAGACCAACTCGCGCGGGTCCAAGGGCGTGCTCGAGGTGCGCAGCCACGAGACGCCGTTCCTGCTCGAGGACGGCCAGACCGTCGCCCGCCTGGTCTATGAGCCGCTGACGGCCAGGCCGACCCGGCTCTATGGCGAGGACGGCTCCCACTACCTGCGGCAGGGGCTGAAGCTCTCCAAGCACTTCAGGCCCTGGAAATAGCCCTCAGGGCCGCGGGGCCGGGGAGGGGACCTGCTCGATCTGCAGGCCGGTGATGGTCCACGGCCCGCCGTCCAGTCGCTCGTAGACCAGCAGCGCCTTGCCGCCCGTCCAGCGCTCGCCGGCCCGGGCCTCGACCCGGCCGCCGACCAGCGGACCGATCAGCGGCCCGTCGCGGAACACCTTCAGATCATAGGCGACGTGGTGGTTGATGCCGCTCAGGTCGCCGTCGCCGCGCGACATCGACACCAGTTCGACCGCTACCGCGTCAGGCGCCGCGCCGGCCTCGGCGATGGTCTGCAGCTCGCCCTGGACCCGCTCCCTCGTCGGCAGACCGCAGCCGGCGAGCAGCAGGGCGACAGCGATCAGGGCCAGGTGACGCAAGGCGTTCTCCTCGGGCTGGAGGGCTCCACAGTCTGCGGCGGCGTGCGGCCCGGGATCAAGAGCGACAAGCTTCACATACAAAATGTACAGGGTGCTTGACACGATCCGGGCGTCTATGTGACAAGCTCCCTTGTCAAAAAGACAAGGAGAAACGACGTGCCTACGCAATCCCCCGCCCGCCGGAGGCCGAGCTTCGTCAAGCTGCTGCTTACCTGCGCCGTCATCGGAGCGGTCATGGGCGCCGCCGGCGGCCTGGCCGACGGACTCGGCCTGACCGTGCCGCTGGTCGTCTCCAGCGCGGCCGTCCTGGTCCTCGGCGTCCTCATCCTGTGGCTGAGCGCCCGCTGGTGGGTCGGCGTCGACGAGGCTGTGCGCGAGGCCCACAAGTTCAGCTGGTTCTGGGGCGGGTCGGCCGGGATGATCGTGGTCGGCGCCGTCGCGCTGCCCCTGCTGCGGATCGCCAACGGTTCGGTCGCCCAGCTCGGCCTGACGCCTGCGGAAGCCGAGATGTTCGTCAACGGCGTCGGCTTCACCCTGGCCGTGATGCTCGTCGGCTACGGCCTCTGCTGGGCTGGCTGGTGGATCAGCCGCAACCGCTGACCCCTGAGCCCTCAAAACATC
>JBIKII010000296.1:0-2691 GCA_044361705.1 Caulobacter sp. | reverse complement strand
CGGTCGCCCAGCCGGCTTCCTCGGTCGTGTCGGTCAAGGCGCTGAGCTCCCGTATCGTCGTGCGGGTCGATAGCGGATGGGCGGCGCGGTGTCACCGCTCTTCGAGGCTGTGAATGATGCGGAGGACTGTGACCTGACGCGCCTCAACCTTTGGCGGCCCTGCGCTCGGCGATGAGTCGATCAAGCTCGGCCATGGCCTCCTCAATCGAGATTGTCTCGCCTGTGCGGCGGTCTCCGCCACGCCGGGCTGTTCCGCCATGAGTGGCGTCTCTTCTTCCGGGGACTTTCGTCGGCCGGTCATGGATCCAACTTATGCTGACCGGCCGCCCCTGCCCGGCTCTATCTAAACGGCGGCTCGTCGAAGGCGCGCAACTTGCGCGAGTGCAGGTTCGGTCCCTCTGCCCGCAGCAGGTCTACGGTCGCGATGCCGATCTGCAGGTGCTGACTGATGGCCCGTTCGTAGAAGGCATTGGCCTGGCCAGGCAGCTTGATCTCGCCGTGCAACGGCTTGTCCGACACACACAGCAGCGTCCCGTAGGGCACCCGGAAGCGATAGCCCTGGGCGGCGATGGTGGCGCTTTCCATGTCGATGGCGACCGCCCGGCTCTGGTTGAACCGCAGGGCGCTTGAGGTGTACCGCAGCTCCCAGTTCCGGTCGTCCGTGGTCACCACCGTGCCGGTCCGCAGCCGGCGCTTGAGGCTCTCGCCGCTTTCGCCGCTGACCAGCTTGGCGGCGTCATACAGCGCCCGCTGGATCTCGGCGATCGAGGGGATGGGAATGTCGGGCGGCAGGACCTCATCCAGCACATGGTCATCGCGCAGATAGGCATGGGCCAGCACATAGTCGCCGATCGTCTGGCTGCCGCGAAGACCGCCGCAGTGGCCGATCATGAGCCAGGCCTGGGGCCGCAGGACGGCCAGGTGGTCGGTGATCGTCTTGGCGTTGGACGGGCCGACGCCGATGTTGACCAGCGTCACGCCCTGCCCGCCCGGCGCCACCAGGTGGTAGGCCGGCATCTGGTGTCGCCGCCAGGGGCCGTTGGCGATGGTCATCTCCGGGTTGGGCGTGTCCCTGGTCACGGTGATGTTGCCCGGCGCGGACAAGGCGGTGAACCGCGCACCCGGCTCCTTGAGCTGCTCGCAGCCCCAGCGGACGAACTCGTCGACATAGCGGTGGTAGTTGGTGAACAGGATGTACTGCTGCACGTCCTCGGCGGGGGCGCCGGTGTAGTGCTTCAGCCGGGCCAGCGAGAAGTCGGTGCGCAGGCCGTCGAACAGGGCCAGCGGGCGGGAGGCTTCCAGAATGGGGTCCCAAAGACCGTCCGCCACTTCGTCGCCGATGTGCGCCAGCTCAGTGGTCGGGAACCAGCGGGCGATTTCGCTCGCACTGACGTCGGCCATGGCGATGTCGCCGCCATCCAGCACGTAGGGGAACGGAATCTCCTGCATCGACCGGCCGACGTCGAGCTGGACGCCGAAATCCTGGATCATCAGGGCCAGCTGCTCGATCAGGTAGTCCTTGAACATCGCCGGACGCGTGACCGTCGTGGCGTAGTCGCCGGGCAATCCGATCCGGGCATAGGCGCGGCTGATCGGGGGATAGCCGTTCTCGCCACTCCAGTGCATCCGCAGTTCGGGATACACGAACGCGCCATCGACCCGCAGAGCGGGGTCAGGACGCTGGCCGGTTGTGAGGAAGGTCTTCAGGGCGCCCCTGAGGGCGTTCACGGACCGGTCGTATTCTTCAATAAGCCGCTCAACGATGGCGGCTGCTTCTTTCTCATGTGTCATGGCTGCTTATAGCGACCGCATGCGACCTTGGCGAGGCGCCGGGAGCACGCCTAAGCTTCAATCCATGTTTCGCACTGTTCTGATCTACGGACTGGCGCTGGCGGCGGGGGCTGCGCTGCTGCAGTGGCTGGAGTACCGCATCTGGACTCAGTCCCACGCCGTCGAGATCTGGATCGGACTGATCGCCGTCGCCTTCCTCGGGCTCGGCGTCTGGGTCGGCGCGCGGCTGTTCCGTCCACAGACGCTCACCGGCCCGTTTGCGCCCAACGCCGAGGCCCTGGCCTCCCTCGGGATCACGCCGCGGGAACATGAGGTGCTGGGCCTGCTGGCGTCCGGACGATCCAACAAGGAGATCGCGCGGCAGCTCGAGCTTTCGCCGAACACGGTGAAGACCCACGTCGCGCGCCTGTTCGAGAAGCTGGAGGCTGCGCGCCGCACCGAAGCGATCCTGCGGGCCCGCGAGTTGCGGCTGATCCCCTGAGCTTTCGGGTGAATTTCACGAAATCACCCTTTTGGGCGATTGTCCTGCCGGGCGCCGGCGCCCCTGTTGGCCAGCGTCGATCCAACCCTGGGGGAACCAGATCATGTCTCGCATCATCATCGCCTTCGGCCTCGTCGCCGGCCTCATCATCGTCGTGCCGATGTTCACCCTGCTGTTCATCAGCGACCCCGGCTCGCTCGGTCACGCCGAGATCGTCGGCTTCAGCTTCATGTTTCTGGGCTTCAGTCTGATCTTCGTGGGCGTGAAGCGGTTCCGCGACCGGGCGCTGGGCGGCGTGATCCGTTTTGTCCCGGCCTTCCTGCTCGGGCTCGGCATCAGCGCCGTAGCCACCCTGGTCTACATCGTCAGCTGGGAGATCACACTGGCGCTGACCAACTACGCCTTCCTCGAGACCTATC
>JBIKII010000374.1:0-2698 GCA_044361705.1 Caulobacter sp. | reverse complement strand
CCTTGGGCTTCCACTAATCTATTTCTGTATTCTTGACCAGCCAATTGATCTTTTTGCTCGGTTGGTTCGGCAATGTAAGGTTGATCTGCCCTACGGACAGGGAAGGGCAAACGCATACCTGGGGCAACTTCAGCACCAGCAGTAGGCAACCCGCCAGCACTTGGCCCACCAGTTGGAACGTTGGCTTGCAAACCGCCAGCCATGCCAATGGTTGCGGTGGGCGGCGCAATACCAACTCCAGGCGTGGTGGTGACTGTCTTGCCTTCTGCCGTTGTCGCAATAGTTGGCGCAAATGTGGTTTGTTGCTGCGTAGGTGTCATGATGGCCTGACTTGCTTTGATCAGCGCATCAGTAACACCTGGGCCTTTTTGCATTTGCGAAAACATAGGCACATAGGCTTTTTCCACCAAATTTTTCATTTCTGGGTCGTTGGGATTTGTGGCAAGAAAATTTTGCAATTCTCTATTTACAACTGCGGGGTCATCTACACCAAAACGACCAGCCGCCCCTAAAAACGATGAAATTAACGCCTTTTTATCTTGCGTTAAATTTTGCTTTGCTCTTAAACCCTCGGTCTGTGCCGTTCCCAAAGTTGTGATTTTTTGAACATAGTCAGGGCCAGTTAAAGGCGCAATCTTTGGAACTGCGGCGTTGATCTTGTCAATGTCAATTCGCCCATCAGTTTGGAAATTGTTAGGGTCTGCAAAAAATGTTTGTAGATTGCGGCGCTCAATGTCGCCTTGCTCAACAACGCCCAATTGAATCTGACCAGTTCTGGCGGCTTGTTGTTGTTGCTGTAAAGCCAGCGGGTTAATTTGTTCGGCTTGCTGATAGGCTTGCGCCCCCCTTGCAATGCCCAGCATATCGGAAAGGGACGTTTGCTGTGGCGGCTTAATGTTTAAGCCAATTGGTGGAACGTCAAAAGTTGCCATTTTTTATCCTACAAGATATTGGCTAAAACCCGCATCGTTATAGCCTGTGGGCAAGTTCATTGCGCCAGCCATTGCCCCTTGTGGGCGTAACAAAGATGCCAAGGTTGCGGCGTTTCCAATCCCTTGCATACCCCCTGCCATAGCGTTTGCAGCCCCGATCTGACCAGCGCCAAGGGCAGATGCACCCCCAATGCCCAGTTGCCCAATATTGGCAGCAGTGCCTGTGCCAAGGTTTGCTGTCTGCCCCGTGGCGGTTTGTCCAATGCCAGCAATCCCCGCTAATCGGTTGTAAACGTTTCCAAGGCCAGTTTGTTGTTGGTTAAACTTTTGGGCTTCTTGCGTCATGTAATTTTGCAAGGCGTTTTGGTAGGCATTGCTTGCGTAATCTTCCGCAAACTTAATCCCGCCTCGTTCAACATTAGACCCACCCCCGCCAACGTTTAGGGCTTGTCGGGTTGCCCCTAAACCTTGTCCCTTCATAAACTCATAGTTTGGCGCAAGGTTTGTTTGCAAATCGGCAGCGGTAAATGGTTTATACCCCGCTGGCAGTTCTGTCAATTGCGGCAACATCGTGCCAATCTTTGACAATGCGCCATAACCTGCCATCCGATATGGGGCTTGTTGGGCATTCAAAATGTCAAACATTTCACGTTGTACACGGGCGGCATCCTGAGTGGCTGCATATTGTTGACCAGCGGCAGATGTTGCAGCACCCGCTTGCTGTTGAGAACCCATGTACCCTAATAACGCTGCACCGCCTATGGCCCATGCTAATGGCATGATGTTTCCTTTCGAATCAAAACTTCATCAACTTTGGTTGCATCAGTTTCATCTGTTGCATGGATGCAAAACCATTCACAATCTTCAAGCGCCTCAATTGTGTGATGGACACCTGATTTTATTTCTAAACACGCTGGCGCGGTGTATTCTTTTTGGCCTTCATCTGTACGCAGAATTATCCGCCCTTTGGCAAGAATGCTTAAATGACTGTAATTGTGGGCATGAGTGCCAGCAATAAACCCCGCTGGGATACGCATCCGCTTGGCATACAGGCCATCAGAAAAGTGATGTTCAATGCCCAAATCAGCTTCAAACTTGCCTTGAAGCGCGGCAAACAAATCAGCATTGTTCAAAACGTACCCCCTTGAACCCCGTTTAGGGCCGTAAAATTGGTGAATTTACCACTTGCAGGAGTGGTCAAGCCAATGGTTGTGTTGTTGATTGCACCCCCGCTGATCGCCACAGTTGCCGCTGTCATGGTGGTAAATTTACCCGCCGCTGGAGTAGTTAAACCAATGGTGGAATTGTTAATTGTCACATTGTTAATTGAACCGCCAGTAATAACCGTATTTGCTGATGTAAACGTGATTACGCTGGGATTCATCAACCACATCAACCATGCTTGGCTTGGTCTACCAGTAGTTTCATCTAAAAAAGATGAATAGGGGATGTTGATGTTGCTGTTTGGGATAGCGGTTGCCATCAGCGGAAACAATCACGGCTTTAATTGGGTCAGAAACCACAACCTCAAAAATTCTATCTCTTGACCAACCTAAACGCCGCCACAAAGCACGATTTACATAGTTGCCTTGCTTGCCAATTGTTACCCAATGTTCATGCGACCAAGTTGACCCGCCATCATTTGACCAGCGCAACATGGCTTTGGGGTTTACCCCTTGGGTGTAAAGTTCATCTAACTCAATAAACGCATCATCTTCTGCCAAAAGAATGTCGCCATTTTCAAGAAGCAAATAACCTACAAATTC
>JBIKII010000295.1:0-2700 GCA_044361705.1 Caulobacter sp. | reverse complement strand
TGGCCTCGGCGAACTTCGTCTTGCCGCTGGCCACCACCGCATCGACCGCCACACCCGACAGCGGCTGCCACTTCTCCAGCAGACCGATCTCGAAGGTCAGGGGAACGAGGGCCGGCCGGGTGTCGGTGACCGGCACGCCGAACTGCCGCGCCACGTCATAGGCCCAGCCGGTCGCGCCCATCTTGGGAATCGACTTTCCGCCCGTGGCGACGACCAGCGAGGCCGCGCTGACCCGGCCGCCGTCGGACAGGGTCAGGGCGAATCCCTCGCCTGCCGGGTCGACACATTCCACGCCCACGCCGAGTCGCAGCTCAACACCGGCCTGCGCCATCGCATCAGTGAGCATGGTGATGATCTGGACCGCCGATCCGTCACAGAACAGCTGGCCCAGGGTCTTCTCGTGCCAGGCGATGCCGCGCGCATCGACGGCGGCGATGAAGTCCTTCGGCGTATAGCGACGCAGCGCCGAAAGGCAGAACCGCGGGTTGTCCGACAGGAAGGCCTGCGGCCCGGTGTGGATGTTGGTGAAATTGCAGCGGCCGCCGCCGGAGATGCGAATCTTTTCCCCCGGCGCCTTCGCATGGTCGAGGATCAGCACCGAGCGTCCGCGACGGCCTGCCTCGACCGCGCACATCATGCCGGCAGCACCGGCCCCGACGATCACGACATCAAAGGTCTGCATGGTCAGTCCACGCAAATCGAACTGGGCACGCCACCGATCAGTTCGGTTGTGCAACCACAGGGGTCGCTGTCCGCCTCGCAGACGCCACCCTTGGCCGCGTCTTCGGTCAGGACGACGCAACGCCCCTCACACTGCTCGCCGTCAGTGCAGGCCTTGCCGGCGTCCGCGTAGGCGATGACGCAGGCTGGCCGCTGCATGCGACAGACCGGCCGGATCGTCCCGCCCCGCGCCGCGCAGGCGACGTCATCGGGGCCGGCGGACGACGGCGGAGGTGTCGGCGGCGCGACCGGCGGAGACGAGGGCGCTGAGACCGGCGCGCAGGCAGTGAGCAGAAGAAGGACAAGAAGCGGAAGGATACGCATGAAGCAGTCCTACGCCTTCACACCACGCTCGGCGAGCAGGGCCAGGAGGGTGTCCGCCGCCTTCTCCGACGGATCTGGCCCTCCCCGCCCCATCACTTCCAGCGCCGCGTTCTGCGCGGCCGTCTGACGGGCCCGCAGGGCCGGGTCGTCGAGCCGCTCGGCGACAGCCGCAGCCAGTCGGTCAGGCGTGCACTCCGCCTGCAGGAATTCCGGCGCAACAAAATCCTTCGCCGCGATGTTGAACATCGTCACCCAGGGCGACTTGAAGATCAGCTTGAGGATCGCGTAGCTGGCCGCGCCGATCCTGTAGGCGACCACCATGGGCGCGCCGGCCAGGGCCAGCTCGGTGGTCACCGTACCGCTGCAGGCCAGGGCGACGGTTCCGGCGACGAAGGCGTCGTCCTTGAGCTGTTCGTCCTCGATGACATGGGCGCGGAACGGCCAGCCCGCGACCTTCGCCCTGACCGACTCCAGCACCGTGCCGGCGGCCGGAATGACCACGTGCAGGGTCGGCCGCTCGACCTTGAGGCGCTTCACCGCCTCCTCGAACACGGGCATTACCAGCTTGATCTCCGCCGGTCGGCTGCCGGGCAGCACGAGCAGGATGTCGTCCCCCGCGCCTGCCCCGATAGCGGCGCGCAAACGCGCCGGGTCCGCCCTGGAGAAGTCCTTCGCCAGCGCGGGGTTGCCGACAAAGGTGGTCTTGAGACCCTCCGCCTCGAACCACGGCGCATCGAAGCTGTGGATCGATAGGAGATGATCGACCGAGGCGGCGAGCGTCTTCGCCCGCCCCGGCCGTGTCGCCCAGACCTGCGGCCCGACGTATTTGACCAGCGGCAGATCCGGCGACGCCTTGCGCAGCGCCTGGGCTACGCGAAGGGTGAAACCCCAACTGTCGATCAGCACCGCGACGTCGGGCTTTTCCCGGGCCGCCAGGGCGGCGGTGTCGGCCACGCGCCGGACCACTGTCCTGTAGGCGGCCACGGCTTCAAAGATCCCGAGAATGGAGAGGCTGGCGATGTCGAATGGGCTATCGACGCCCTCGGCCGCCATGCGGCTGCCGCCGACACCGACGAACCGGACCCCGTCGCCCAGGCGGGCTTTCAGGGCGCGGGCCAGTCCTGCCCCCAGAGCGTCACCCGAGGCCTCGGCGGCCACCAGCATGACGGTCAGGGGTCGGGTCATTCGTCCTTCGCCTCAACGCCGAGGATGAACAGACCAAGGTCATTGGCCATGGCTACCGTTTCCTCGCGGTTGACGATCAGCAGACGCCCGGCCTCGCCGACGATGCCCGCGAGGCCGGCCTGGGCCGCCCCGCGCACCGTGGTGACGCCGATGGTCGGCAGGTCCACATCGGTCGACTGGATCGGCTTGGGCGCCTTGGCCAGCACCCCGGCCATCCTGCCCGGCGCGCCGCGGATAGCTTCGGGCAGACCGCGAACACGGTGCAGCATGGCGTCGGTGCCCTCCTGGGCCTCCACCGCCAGCACCAGGCCATGGCAGACAACCGCGCCCTGGCCGATGTCGAGCCGACCGATCGCCCGCGCAGCGACAAGCGCCCGCTGGATGTCTTCGCCGCAGGATTCCGCCGGAGACACCGTTCCCAGAATTCCAAGCGGCAGGGTCATCGACGCGGCTGCCTCATGGGCGCCTTCG
>JBIKII010000321.1:0-2701 GCA_044361705.1 Caulobacter sp. | reverse complement strand
AGCAATTTGTTGATATGTATAGCGGTGAGGGTAACGACCACATTTACCCATACATGAGCAAAGAGCAAAAGAAAGCTGCACTTAAACTCGCATACAAGGCATGTGTGCCAATACCGATTAAAGCCCCTAAAAAGGAGATATTCGGTACAGACGAGGAGTAGCAGCAATTTATTTATTAATCAATAACCCCAATGATGTAATATTGTTGGGGTTATTTGTATATTTGTAATTAATGGCAACATTCGCTCAAATGCTATCACGTTTCAAACAGTTTGACCCAATAGCGGCAACGGGCGATGCTATGTTAGAGAATAAAGAGCAAATAATAGGCATTAACCAAGATGAATTGTATGAGCGAGGTGTAGGTAAGGATGGGCAGAAATTACCCCCCTATTCGCCACAATACGCCAAGAAAAAGCGCAATCCCGACATAGTAGACATATACCAAACTGGTAGGCTTTATTCACGCATGAATTTACGTGTAGAAGGTAACGAATACGAAATAAATAGTAGTGTTCCGTATAGTGTGTATGTGCAAGAGAAACGACCTACTATTTATGGATTGAATGAGTTAGGTAAAAAAGAAACATGGGTTATAATACAGCCCGAATTTGTATACTACCTTAAACAAGTAACACAAACAACATGAGTTGCCCTGAATGTATAAAAAATGATGCAGCCGAAAAAGCACAGAAACTTACTAATCTCTTACCTCGCTTTAGAAGTGAGGCAGCTAATAAAGGGCTTACGGAATTTGCCGTTATTGAAACGGTTAATAAAAACCCACAATACGGATGGAGACCAATCGGACACGAAGACACAACCCGACTTAAAGTCGAAGGGTACTATATTGTCTATTAGAGATTTACCACTAAAAACATTTATAAATGGAGTATGTTACGGTTCGGAGTTGCCAAACTTTGATGATTTGGTATGTGAGTATTACAGCATTCGAAATGACCCACACAGTAAACAGTACGTACTCATAGTATCTGCAATGAAAGCTATGCAATTTAGAGCGCAAATAATCGATAATATTTGCCGTTGTATAGTAGTGTGCTATCATCAAGACTTAGCCCAAATTTTGAGAGATGAATACCCACAGTTTGCATTTACGGAAGATAGTTATGTGCAAGATTTGGAGTATGTGCCGAGAATTGAGAATAACAACAAAATACAATTCGATAAGCTAAAAGCGCAGCTTGACAAACTTATGGAAGGTAGCGAAAAAGAAGCTACACCCGAAAGTAAGTATAAGGGGTTTATTTCACGTATCTTTGACATAAATGAAAATGCAAAGTATCAATGTATTAGTTTAGATAGTAGCAGTACTTACGATTTTGCTATTGCATTGGAACGGTTAGAAAAACATATTGAATATCTTGAAGCGCAAGCCCAAAAAAATAAACAGTAATGGCAGATTTAGTAAGTGAGATAATTAGTCAAGGGGCGTTAGACCAACTAGAGTTAGCAAATGCGCAACTAGAGTTAGCGGTTAAAAATGTAAATAATGTAGCAACAGCCGCAAAGGGTATTGTTATTGATTTTAAAGGGGCTGGGAATATCGGTGAACTAAATGCAGCGATGGCAAAGCAAGCCGAAAATATACAAACCATTACAGAGGCTACAAAGAAATATGAGGCGGCAGTTGATAAGAAACAAAGGGCTATTGAGATTGCAGAACGTAACGAATTATTAGGCATACAAAAGGTAATTGCAGAACGTGAAAAAGCGGCTAAACAAGCGGACTTAGATGCCGAAACGGTACGCAAAAATGCAGAACGTGAAGAAAAGGCACTTGCAAAACTAAATAACGCATACGAACAATTAAAAGTACAGTATAAAAAAGCGGCTGATGAAGCAAAGAAATTAGGTGCTGAATTTGGGGTAACAGATGCAAGGGCTACAGCAGCAGCAGGTAGCGCAATGAAGCTATATAACAGCCTATTAGCGGTTGAAAAGTCAGTAGGGCAAGCACAAAGGCAAGTAGGGCAATATAATACAGCCGCAGTTGCAATGTCGCAGATACTACGTGAGATGCCAGCATTTACATATAGTGCCGCTACAGGTTTTTTAGCAATGTCTAATAACATACCAATATTGGTAGATGAAATAGCTAAACTAAAAACAGCAAATGACGCACTAAAGGCAAGTGGTGGTACTGCTATCCCGATATGGAAAACGTTAATGAGTTCCATTACTTCGCCAGTGGGGCTTATTACCATTGCTACTACTGCTATAACTTTCCTTGCTGCAAAGACTGATATATTTAAGTCATCAGCAGATGAAGCGGCTAAAAGTGCGGAAAGTTTAGCTGATAAACTTAGAGAATTAAAAGAGGCTGCAAGTATTGATTATTCAACGCAAATAACGCAAGCCGAAACATTACTTGAAATACTACAAAATACTACATCGGGGGAGATAACAAAACTAAATGCATTTAAGGAGTTGCAAAAGCTATATCCTCAATACCTTGCAAACATAACAGCAGAACAAGCACTAAAGGGTGAAGCTAGTAAATTTCTTAAAATAATAGAAGAAGAAATAGGGCTTAAAATTGAATTAGATGAAATAGAGAAAAGAAGGAATTTGTTAATAAAGGAAAGAGTTAGTTTACAAAATGAATCAAATAAACTAAATCAACCTAGTTTTATGTTAGGGTTTATCCCCGAAGATAATACAGATAAGATAGCTGAATTAG
>JBIKII010000294.1:0-2706 GCA_044361705.1 Caulobacter sp. | reverse complement strand
GCCGTTTGTCGCCAGCGAAGTCGCGCCCCATTCGGACATCGGGTTCATCCGCGCCTTCTGCGAGAGCCCGTCGCTGGTCGCTGCCCTGAAGACGGCGGCCGCCCTGTGCGACGCTGTCGCGCCGCACGCCACGGTCATCGCCTGCAAGGTCCGGCCCTACTGGAAGTTCGAGGGACAGTACGAGCTCGACCTGGACCTCACCGGCCTGCGGTTCGTCGACCTCGCCAACGCCCTGGCCGGCCAGTGGGTGATGGGCGGGGACGACAGGGAGCCGTTCGTGATCTGGAACGCGGGGCAGGACGGGCCGTTCGCGGTGCCGACGATGACCTGGGCGAACCTTGAGGTCCTGCCGCCGCCTGAAACGAACGACACTGCCGAGTCTGAGGCGCGGTAAAAGTCTGTTTCCTTGACTTTCCCATGCTGCACTGCCACATGCAGCCCGTCGCGGAGCATTCCGCGCTATCGGTCCTGCCCGGCCGCGTAAGGAACCTAAGCGTTCCGCCCGGGCATCGATACCGATCCTCCCCATAGCGACGCCATACGCGGGGCGTTTCCCAAACTGACCCCCGCTTCGCCCGCAGACCGTCTGGTCATGCGGCGCAAGTCGCATTTGAAAGACTATCCTTGACCAATTTTGCTTCGCTTGGCCTTGCCAAGCCCCTGCTCTCCGCGCTCGCCGCCGAGGGCTACACCACGCCGACCCCGATCCAGTCGCAGGCGATCCCGCTCGTGATGGACGGCAAGGACGTGCTGGGCATCGCCCAGACCGGCACCGGCAAGACGGCCGCCTTCGCCCTGCCCATCCTGCACCGCCTGGCCGCCAACCGCCGCCCGGCCCCGCGTCGCGGCTGCCGCTGCCTGGTCCTGTCGCCGACCCGTGAACTGGCCACCCAGATCGCCGAGAGCTTCCGCACCTACGGCGCGGGCATGGGCATGACCGTCCAGGTCGTGTTCGGCGGCGTGAAGTACGGCCCCCAGGTCCGCGCCCTCGCCGGCGGCGTCGATGTGCTGGTGGCCACGCCCGGCCGCCTGATCGACCACATCAACGAGAAGGTCGCCAACCTGTCGGAGACGGAAATCTTCGTCCTCGACGAGGCGGACCAGATGCTCGACATGGGCTTCGTGGTGCCGATCCGCCGCATCGCCAAGACCCTGCCGCGCGTGCGCCAGAACCTGTTCTTCTCGGCCACCATGCCCTCGGAAATCGAGAAGCTGGCCGCTGAGTTGCTGAACCCGAACCCTTCCAAGGTCTCGGTCACGCCGCAGGCGACGACCGTCGAGAAGATCGACCAGAAGGTCCTGTTCATCGAGGCCGCCCGCAAGCGCGTGCTGCTGGCTGAACTGTTCGACGACAACGCCATGAAGCGCGTGCTGGTTTTCACCCGCACCAAGCGCGGCGCCGACCGCGTCGCCAAGGGCCTGAGCGCCATCGGCGTCGAGGCCGCCTCGATCCACGGCGACAAGAGCCAGGGCCAGCGCGAGAAGGCGCTCGCCCAGTTCAAGGCCGGCGAGATGCGCGCCCTGGTCGCCACCGACATCGCCGCCCGCGGCATCGATGTCGACGGCGTCAGCCACGTCATCCAGTTCGAGTTGCCCAACGTGCCGGAAGCCTATGTCCACCGCATCGGCCGCACCGCGCGCGCCGGCGCCGGCGGCTCGGCCATCTCGTTGGTGGCCGATGACGAGCGCAACCTGCTGCGCGACATCCAGAAGGTCACCCGCCAGGTGATCCCGGCCTGGGATCGCCGCAACGACAAGGGTCTGGCCCAGGCGCATGCCGCCATGGCCTCGATCGAGCCGGAAAAGCCCTTCCGTGATCCGCGCGCGGCCAACGGGCGCGGCGGCCAGCCGGGCCGCAACAAGAAGCCGCAGGCGCTCGACGCGGCGGGCAAGGCCCAGCCCGATCGCGGCCAGCGCGCCCGTCACCGCCCCGCGGGCTATGAGCCCCTGGCCCTCAGCGTGGCGGGGGATGCTCCCCCCAAGCGCAAGAAGCCGCGCAACCGCAATCGCAACCGCTCCGGCGGCGGCGCGGCGGCCAGCGCTTCGTAGACAAGACAAAGGGCGGCCCCGGAAACGGAGCCGCCCTTTTTCGTATCTGTCCTCTCCACGAAGTGGGGAGGGGGACCAGCCGGAGGCTGGTGGAGGGGCAGCGCAGGTCTCGCAGGAAAGGCCGGAATTCAGATTGGGACCGCTCGCCTCGGCAGCGGCCGCTTCACCATGCTCCGCATGGTCCCCCTCCCCGCTACGCGGAGAGGAAAGACTACTTCCCCTTCCACTGCGGCGCGCGCTTCTGCGCAAAGGCCATCGGCCCTTCCCGGAAGTCCTCGGACTTGAACAGAGCGCCGACCGCCGGGAACTTGAACTGACCACCGATGGCTTCGGGCAGGGTCTGGTCGAGGCCCTGCATGACCGCCTGCTTCGACGCCCGGATCGACATCGGACTGCACTCACAGATCATCTGGGCCCACTTGCGGGCCTCGGTCATCAGGTCGGCGGCCGGAACGACCGCGTTGACGAAGCCAAGCGCCTGCCCTTCAGCGGCGGGAACGCGGCGGGCGGTCAGGATCATGCCCATCGCGCGCTTGAGGCCGATCTGGCGCGGCAGCCGATGCAGACCGCCGGCCAGGGCAGCGAGGCCGACCTTCGGTTCCGGCAGGGCAAACACCGCCGACTCGGCGGCGATGACGATGTCGCAGGCGAGCGCGA
>JBIKII010000292.1:0-2707 GCA_044361705.1 Caulobacter sp. | reverse complement strand
TGGCGGTCGGGGTCATCCCCGAGCCGCTGCGCGACAGCGACACGATCCGCGCGCTGGACGGTCTGATGGGCGAGGACGCCGGAACCGGGACCCTCTACGCCATCAGCCCGGACAAGGCCGAGGGCAAGGTCATGATCCAGGCCTTCTGCCCCGGCGCCACGCAGGGCTGGCTGGCCATCAGCCCGATCGCCCACAACCGCGACCTGCGGGTGCACGCCTTCGGCGCCGACGCCGCCGGCCAGACCCGCCTCTGCGCGGTGATGGATTTCACCTGGCGCGGCGAGTGGCGGATGCCCAACCCCAACACCTCCGACGTCACGGCCCGGGTCATGGCGCCGGACTACATCAAGAAGCCGGGCAGCTAGGGTCCTGCGTGCTTCGACACGCGCCTTCCGGCGCTGCTCAGCATGACTGAGGAGGGTAGCCTTCCTTCTCAGTCATCCTGAGCAGCCGCGAAGCGGCGTGTCGAAGGACGCAATTGGCTTGCCGCATCTCAACGCCTTCGCGAACATGTCCCCGGGGGACCTGACATGGCCGACATCGACATCCTGAAGGACTACGAGCGTTTCGACTTCGCCGACGGGCCATGGACGCGGCCGGTGTTCCGGCGTGGCTCCGGGCCGGCGGTGATCATCATGCACGAGATCCCTGGCCTGCATCCGCTGGTGGTGCGCTATGCCGACGGCGTGGCGGCGGCGGGGTTCACCGTCTACCTGCCCAGCCTGTTCGGTGAGCCGGGACGTCAGGTGTCGAACGGCTATGTCGCCCGCGAGATGCTCCTGAACATCTGCATCCGGCGTGAGTTCAACGTCTGGGCCAACGGCAGGTCCTCCCCCATCGTCGACTGGCTGCGGGCCCTGGCGCGCCAGGCGCACGCCGACTGCGGGGGACCGGGCGTCGGGGCGCTGGGCATGTGTTTCACCGGCGGCTTCGCCCTGGCCATGATGACCGAGCCCTCGGTGATCGCGCCGGTGCTGAGCCAGCCGTCGATGCCGATCGGCAGGGGCCGCGACCGGGCCATCGACTGCTCGGCCGCCGAGATGGGCTGCGTCAAGAAGCGGCTGCTAGAGGAGGATCTCAGCGTCCTGGGCCTGGCCTTCCAGGGCGACCGCTTCGTGCCGCCCGGCCGGTTCGAGATGCTGAAGGACGAACTGGGCGACCGCTTCGAGGCCTGGCAGCTCAAGCCCGAGGACGGCCAGCCGGGCACCGGCGTGCCCAGCCACTCGGTGCTGACCATCCACCTCGCCAACGCCGGCCCGACCCGCGAGGCCGAGGCCCGGACGATCAGCTTCTTCAATCAGCGGCTGCGGCCAGCGGCCTCGGTCCCCACGGGGTGAAGTAGACGAAGGCGGCCGTGAGCGCGCCCATGGTCACCATGCCCAGGGCGACCAGCGCGAACAGCGCCCAGGCCGGCGCCTGCACCATCACCAGGATCAGGCCGCCGACCCCGACGACGACCAGCCGCGCCGTGCCCGCCGCCAGCGGTCCGGCGATCCTGCCCGCGCCCTGCGACGCGAAATAGAGCGCCAGCGACAGGCCGAAGAAGGCGAAGAACGGCCCGACGAAGTGCAGGTAGACGGCCGCCGCCTTCCGCACCCCCGGCTGGTCGGTGAAGATCGACACCCAGAGGTCGGGGAACAGGCTGAGCAGCAGCCCAAGGGCCCCCAGTCCCGCCGCGGCCAGGCCGCCGGCGGTCCAGGCCACCTTGCGGGCCCGGGCCACGTCCCCCGCCCCGATGGCCAGCCCGACCATCGGCAGCGAGGCGACCCCGACGGAGAAGGCGATGGGCACCAGCAGGAACTCCAGCCGCGAGCCGATGCCGTAGCCGGCCAGGGTCTCAGGCCCGAAGCGGGCGGCGATGGCGGTGAGGACCAGGATGGTGGCCACTGTCTGGATCGGCGACAGCAGCGCCGGCGCCCCGACCTTGAGGATGTCGTCGAAATGCGCCCGGCTGAGCGGCCCGCGCAGGCGCAGCTTCACCCGCGCGGTCGACCGGCGCAGCAGCAGGAACAGGATCACCGTCACCAGCGTCCCGGTGATCGCCTGGCCCAGGCCCACGCCGACGATGCCCAGCTTCGGCGCCGGGCCCCAGCCGAAGCACAGGGCGCCGCCGAGAATGACCTGCAGCGCGGCCCCGGCCAGCATCGCCGCCGACGGCCCTACCATGTTGCCCGAGCCGCGCAGCACCGAGGCCAGCATGTTGCTGAGCCAGATGGCCCCGGCGAAGGCGAAGATCACCGTCGAATAGAGCACCGCCTGGCGCAGGGTCTCGCCCTCGCCGCCCAGCAGGGTGAACACGCTGTGCCCGAACAGGGTCAGCAGGATGGTGAAGGCCAGGCCCAGCGCCAGGCCGATCACAGCAGCGTGGCGGGCCAGGGACTCGGCCTTCTCGGTGTCGCCGGCCCCCAGCGCCCGGCTGACGGCCGAGGACACCCCGCCGCCCATGGCGCCGCCGCTCATCATCCCCATCAGCATGACCAGCGGCAGCACCAGCGCCGCCGCCGCCAGCGGCTCGACGCCCAGCCGGCCGATGTAGGCGGTCTCGGCGATGGCCACCGCCGTCGTGGCCGTCATGCCCAGAAGGTTGGGCGCGGCCAGCTTGATCAGGGTGGGCGCGACCGGCGCGACCAGCAGCGGATGGGGGGCCGCCGCCCCGGTCGTGTCCGTCATCCCCAGCTCCGCGCGTTCGTTTCGATTCACTACGCAT
>JBIKII010000293.1:0-2707 GCA_044361705.1 Caulobacter sp. | reverse complement strand
CCGACCGTGGCAAGGTGCTTTCCGACCTCATCATCGAGCTCGGCCGGGAACGGGCCGCCGCCGACGCGCGTGGTGTAGGCCTTGACGATGCCCAGCACATAGCCCGGTCCGCGCGGCCCCATGCCTGAACCGGCCGCAGCCTGGCCGGCGACGGTGTTCGACGATGTGACAAACGGATACGTGCCGTGGTCGACATCCAGCAGCGCGCCCTGGGCGCCCTCGAACAGAATGCGGCGACCGGCCTTGTAGGCCTGGTCCAGCAGGCGCCAGGCGGGCTGCGCATAGGGCAGGATCTTCGGCGCCAGCTCCAGCAATTCGGCAAGGAGCGCCTTGCCGTCAGCCTCCGGCAGGCCAAGACCGCGACGCAGGGCGCCGTGATGCGACAGCAGCCGGTCGATCTTGGCTTCGAGCGCCTCGGGGTCGGCGAGGTCGGCGACCCGGATCGCCCGCCGGCCTACCTTGTCCTCATAGGCCGGGCCGATGCCCCGGCCGGTCGTACCGATCTTCTGGGTCGAGGCGGCCTCGCGGGCCTGGTCCAGGTCCTTGTGCACCGGCAGGATCAGGCAGGCGTTGTCGGCCAGGACCAGCACGTCAGGCCCGATCACCACGCCCTGTTCGCCGATCTTCTCGATTTCGCCCAGAAGGTGCCACGGGTCGACGACGACGCCGTTGCCGATCACCGACAGCTTGCCCTGGACGACGCCGGACGGCAGCAACGCCAGCTTGTAGACCTTGCCGTCGACGACCAGGGTGTGGCCGGCGTTGTGGCCGCCCTGGAACCGCACGACCACATCGGCGCGGTTGCTGAGCCAGTCGACAATCTTGCCCTTGCCCTCGTCGCCCCACTGGGCGCCGACTACGGTCACATTGGCCATGGATACGATCCTCCCGCCTGCCGGGACGATCCAGCGCGCCCTTCGACAGGCTCCTCGGCGCGTGGACTTGGGATCAATTGTGGGCCGCGCGGGGCGACCGCGGCGGCGTATAGCGAGCGTAGCCGGGCCCGTCCAGACCCCGCCGCGCCTGAACCTAGGTTCCGCCTCGGGTGACCGCGCTCCAGGACCGGCCCTCGCCCGTCGGGGCCTTGGCGGTGGCAGCCTTGAGCCAGGCGATGTTGTTAGCCGCCTGCTCCGGCGGGAGGTCCTGGCGCACCAGCTGTTCGGCTTCCGCCAGGCGGCCCTGCAGGCCCACGACGAGGGCGAGATTCTGGCGCACGCGTGCATCCGCGCCCGGCAGGGCGACGGCCCGGCGCAGCAGCTGTTCCGCCTGGACCAGATCACCGTGACCGGCATGGAACATGGCCAGATTGGTCAGCACCGCAGGCTCGCTCGGGGCAAGGGTCAGCGCCAGACGATGCGCGGCCAGCGCCTCGTCGTCGCGGTCCGCCTGTTCATAGGCCACCGCCAGCAGGGCGACCGGTCGCCAGTCGCGCGGCGCGAGGGTCTGGGCGCGGCGCGCGGGGTCTATGGCGTAGAAGCCCTGTCCGCGGCCGATCTGTGCCCGGGCGGATTCGAGCAGGGCGTCCATGTTGTCGGGCTGGATGACCAGCACCTGCCCGGCGGCGTCATAGGCCTCCGGGAAACGGCCAAGCTGGCGCAGCGACACGGCGAGGCCGACACCGGCTTCGACGTCGCGGGGATCGATCTCCAGCTCACGGGCCCAGAATGCTGCGCGGGCGAGCGGGTCGATGCGCTTCGCCTCGGCCCGCTGAACGGCGCCGGCCTTGGCGCGCACGAGGGGCGAGGCCGGTGCGGGCGTCGTCGACACCGGAGTCGGGCTCGTCGGCGCGGCGAACACGGGCGTGGCTGCGAGGGTCAGAATGGTTGCGGCGAGGGCCGGCATGCGACACATGGGAGGCGAGCCTTTGACGAGGTCTGACCCGCAGCCTCGCCCGTTCGGCTCAAGGAATCGTTAAGCATAATCCGGCGCCCATGACCGAAATCCTGCTCTCCGCCCCTGACGGCCCGACCATCCCCGTTTCCATTCTGGCCGAGGGCGATCTCGCCGGCCTGTCGCCCTTTGAGCTGGGGCTGGCCACGACGGCCGAGTTCAGGGGCAAGGCAGGCCAGCTGCTTGCCGTGCCAGGCGAGGACGGCAAGACGGTTCGGCTGCTGTTTGGCCTGGGTGAACCCGGCAAGGCAGAGGCGATGCTGTTCCGAGGACTGTCAGCGCGGCTGCCGGCCGGAGACTATCATCTGGAGAATCTGCCCGACAGCCTCGACCCGACGCAGGTCGCCACGGCCTTCGCGCTCGGCTGCTACCGGTTTGACCGCTACCGCAAGAAGCGCGACGCCCAGCCGCGACTGGTGTCCCCGGCCGGGGGAAACCTCGCCGAGGCCCGCGAGACCGCCCATGCCTGCGCCCTGGCGAAGGACATGGTCAACACGCCGGCCAACGACATGGGGCCGCTGCAGATCGAGACGATCGCGCGGGAGATCGCCGGGCGCCATGGCGCGACGTTCAGCGTGATTTCCGGCGATGAACTCCTGGAGCAGAACTATCCGTCGGTGCACGCCGTCGGGCGGGCCGCCGATCCGGCGCGCGCGCCCCGGATGATCGAGCTGCGCTGGGGACAGGCGGGCGACCCGCTGGTGGCCCTGGTCGGAAAGGGCGTCGTCTTCGACACCGGCGGCCTGGATATCAAGCCGTCCGCGGGCATGCGGACCATGAAGAAGGACATGGGCGGGGCCGCCCATGTCCTCGCGCT